>RECV01000079.1 GCA_007693845.1 Phycisphaerales bacterium | reverse complement strand
AACCCCACTCTGGTGGGCATTCTTCACATCTACTACATTCGCAGATAAGAAAAGATTCACTTGAAGCTCATCAAGATACTTCGCGACGCACTCTCCCGAAGTGAATACGTAACGTGAGATCGGTAGTCCGTATTTCTTCAACGAACTTCCGAATCGGAGTGCGATGGCTGGCGAATTGCGTGAAACGACAATTACCTCAACGCCCCTATTTTCGGGCAAATAGTCATTCAAGGCCAACATGGTTCGGATTAGTGGAAATGCTACTCCGGGCGACCAAGGCGTATCTTCGTGCTTGATCTGCCAATCCTCATACGCTTCAAGTCCCTGCTTCTCAAAGATCTCATTCTCACGAGACAAGTCAAACAGAGCGCGGGTGGATGTCGCGATCACGAATCTATTGCGCAGGTTGTATGGCATAGCTGTCTCCAAGATAAAACGGCACGCACACCTTTCGGTGTGCGTGCCGTGAATCGTTCGATCTGAATTGGTCTCTCTCTTTGGAGCATTCCGTCGCTCCGAAGTGTACGGGATGATCCTGGCGTGTCGAGCAGTTGTCAGTTCATCCACAACAGGCATCGGCACCAAGCCTTCTTGCCTGGTGCTTCTTGCCTCACTTAGTAGTCCATATCATCCATGCCCGCACCGGCGCCGGCCTTGGACTTCTTCTTGTCCTTGATCTCCGTGATCGCGCAGTCGGTGGTCAGCAACAGGCCGCTGATGCTCGCCGCGTTCTGCAGCGCGATGCGTTCGACCTTGGTCGGGACGATCACGCCGGCCTTGACGAGGTCTTCGTATTCCTGCGTCACGCCGTTGAAACCGAAGTTGACCTTGTCGGACTCTTCAACCTTCTGCGCGACGATGGAACCTTCGAGGCCGCAGTTGATGGCGATCTGCTTGATCGGGTAAGCCAGGGCGCGCCAGACGATATCCACGCCGACCTTTTCATCACCCTTGGCGCGCTTGCGGGCAGCGTCGAGGGCCTTGCGAGCCCGCAGCACCGCCACGCCGCCGCCGGGCAGGATGCCTTCTTCCACCGCAGCGCGGCAGGCATGAAGGGCGTCTTCCACGCGGGCCTTCTTTTCCTTCATTTCGACTTCGGTCGCAGCGCCAACGTTGACCTGCGCGACGCCGCCGGCGAGCTTGGCGAGACGTTCCTGCAGTTTCTCCGCGTCGTAATCGCTGGTGGCGTTTTCGATCTGGGCCTTGATCTGTTCGATGCGGCCCTGAATGTCGCTGGACTTGCCGGCACCTTCGATGATGGTGGTTTCGTCCTTGGAGACGGCGACCTTCTTGGCGCGGCCGAGATCACCCACGCTGAGCGATTCAAGGTCGATGCCGAGCTCTTCCATGATCGGCTGTGCGCCGGTGAGGATAGCGAGGTCCTGAAGCATTTCCTTGCGGCGATCGCCGAAGCCGGGGGCCTTGACGGCCGCGACTTTGAGCACGCCGCGCAAACGGTTGACGACGAGGGTGGCGAGGGCTTCGCCTTCGATGTCTTCCGCGACGATGAGCAGCGACTTGCCGCTCTCCGCGATCTTGCCGAGGATCGGCAGCAGGTCCTTCGCGCTGGAGAGCTTCTTCTCGTGGATGAGGACGTAGCAGTCTTCGAGCACCGCTTCCATGGTGGTGGTGTTGGTGACGAAGTGCGGGCTGAGGTAGCCCTTGTCGAACTGCATGCCTTCGACGAGATCGACGTAGGTGTCGAGCGACTTGCCTTCTTCGACGGTGATGACGCCGTCCTTGCCGACCTTGTCCATGGCTTCGGCGATGATCTTGCCGATGTTTTCATCCTGGTTGGCAGCGCAGGTGCCGACCTGAGCGATTTCGTTGGAGCTCTTGATCGGCTTGCTCATGCTCTTGAGTTCATTGACGATCGCGTCGACGGCGAGGTCGATGCCGCGCTTGACGTGATTGGCGTTCGCGCCGGCGGTGATGTTCTTGAGGCCTTCAGCGAAGATGGACTCGGCGTAGATGGTGGCGGTGGTGGTGCCGTCGCCTGCGTCCTTGCTGGACTTGGAAGCGACTTCCTTGACCATCTGGGCGCCCATGTTTTCGTAGGGGTCATCGAGTTCGATTTCCTTGGCGACGGTGACGCCGTCCTTGGTGACGGTGGGTGAGCCGAAGGATTTTTCGAGGATGACAACCCGGCCGGAGGGGCCGAGGGTGACTTTGACGGCTTTGGCGAGTTTCTGAACGCCGCGGAGCATGCGCTCCCGTGCGTCGACGTCATAGGCAATTTGTTTGGCGGACATAGCTGTGGGTCCTTTCTTCTGTGTTCTGTCAGTTCGTTATGTGGTTGATCGTGATCTGCTCTCTAGCCGATCTCCACCCAGGCGATGCGTTCGGCATCGAGCACGTACTCTTTGGAGCCGTCGGTGAGCTTGATGAGATTGTCCGCTTCGACGGGCACGAGCAGAGCGCGCTCGATGGTGCAGCTCTCGGTATCGACGAAGTGAGCGCGGACATTGCGCTGACCGTTGAGTTCGCCGAGGGCGGATCGCAGTTGTTCGGGGGAGATGGGCATGGGGAGTCAGAGGTCAGGCGTCAGACGTTGGGTTGGGGGATTAATCGAGATCGGTGCGAACCTGATACGCCACGGAGACGTGGGAGGCGTCAAGCCAGATGTAGTTCTGTTTCGTGGTGATCTTGATGCCGTTGGCGCTGTGCAGTTCTTCCGCATCAACGACGTTCCGGAGCTCGACCGGTTCACCTTCGCCGAGCATGATCAGGTCAAGCTCCTTGTCGGTTTTGATCAAGTCACGAATGATGGCAATGAGCGGTCCGCGTTCCATGTCTCGAAGTTCCTTGGCAATCTGACTGATGCGGGCGAAACAGTCCGGGCTGAAGCCCGGGCTATGCGGGGGTTACTTTTCGATCACGCCGAGGATGTCGTCTTCGGTCATGATGAGCAGTTCTTCATCGTCGATTTTGATTTCGGTGCCGGCGTAGCTGGTGAAGATGACGCGGTCACCTTTCTTGACGGTGAAGGGGGTGTATTCGCCGGTTTCACGGTTGAAGTGTCCGTTGCCGAGCGCGATGACCTTGCCTTCCTTCGGCTTATCTTTGGCGGATTCGGGCAGGAAGATGCCGGAGTCGGTCTTCTTCTGGGCTTCGGCGCGTTTGATGATGATCTTGTCACCGAGGGGTCGAACCTTCATGGCCATGATTGTGATCTCCTTCTAGACGAAACAGTGGTGGGATGGGGGTCAAAGAAAACGATTCACGCGGCGGGCCAGTTGTCGGCGTAATGCCGGCGCAGCACGCGGCGCATGACTTCCAAAGTGGTTTCCAGTTCCAGCGGACGATCGAGCACCGCGAAGGCACCTTCGCGCAACGCTTCGGAGAGCGATCGCGCACTGTCGCGCGGGCCGACCTGCGGCGGGCGGACGACGACCGTCGGCGGGGGCTGATCAAGACGTCGCAGCAGTTGCAGGACGCGCGAGCCGGCCGGGGTGGTTTGATTCTGCCCACGATCGAGGGGGATATCCAGATCAACCATGGCGATGTGGATGTGCTCGCGCTGGATCGCCTCGGCCGCCTCCCGACCGCAGTGAACGCGGATGGAATGGATGCCCATCGGTTCGAACAGTCGGGGCAGTTGGTCGACGACCGACCCCTGCCGCCACCCGCCGTAAGACAGCAGCAGGTTCAGCCGGGGCGTGTTCGGCTGATCCGAGCCGGCTTCCGCGGGCTGGGCGGGGGTGCGTTGGTCGGATTGGTCAGAGCGCAAGATCATCGTCGGGAGTAGCAGGATGCAATGATCGTGCCGTCTGCGGCGGAGATCGAGCGGGATGTCGGCTGCGGCGAGATCGCTCTAAACCCATGTATTCCAGTGGTTTTCGTCAACGAGGCCCGGCCGGTGCCGGCCGCTGGTCTGACAACCGTGGGGCGGGCGGGCGACTCGTCTGCCAAATTGGCGGGGCGCGGGTGGTGCGGGAGCGATGCGACCGGACGGCAGCGGGCAAAGAAAGCGCCGCGCGGGTCATCAGATGACCCGCGCGGCGTGTGGGATGGGCTGGCCCGAGAAGGGCGATGCCGCCCCGATTGATTCCCCCAAGCTCTCCCATCGCCTCTCCTTCCAGGCGGCTTACGGGCAGGGACCCCAGTTCGCCAGCAGATTTAGAAGCGAGAACACGTTGCACGTGGACGATGGGCCGCACGGGCAGGGTTGACCCCACATCGAGAGCAGTTGCAGAAGGGTGAAAACGTTTACCGTTCCTGAGCCGGTGAGATTCCAGCAGCAGGATGGCGGACAGACATCGCCGGTAACGGGATTGATGATCTCCAAGTACATCGTGTAGTTATTCGTCGTGCCGCATGGCAGGCCGCTGATCGCAGAGGGCGCGATTCTGATGTGGTAGGTGTCGTCGGCAGCCACAACAATCGTGTACGACGTCATGCTGCACGCAGCGAAATCAACATCGTCGAGCACGTTTCCCCCGCATGTGTCTTCATGAATCTGAACGTTGATGTCCATATCCGCTTCGATCACCAGCAGAACTTCGGCAAAGCCGCCTCCGACGTTCGGAACCTCCAGTTCGTACCAGTGTTCGTCAATCGTGCCTCCAAACGCGAAGAGCTCGCCGCAGTGGGTCTCGCCACATTCAGCAATGGCAAAGTCACCGGTGATGCAGCCGCCGCAGTTGTGTCCGCCGCACGGACCACACGTAGCCAACGCACCTGCGGGGCAAGTGACGCAGTTCGCGGAGCTGGGGCAGACCGTTCCGGTCACATGATCGACGACTTCGACATGCAGCGTATACGCATTCGCTGTGCCACACGGATGCCCGCCAACGACCGCCGGTCTGACGACGATATCAAGGTCCACTGGTGTTGGAACAGCCTCAACAAGTTGTGTTGGAGTACAAGCCGGGACCGGAATACTGTTCAAGACTGTCGCTGGACAACCAGCAACATGAATCGCCACTTCAACATCCATGTCAGCTGCGACGGTGATCAGTACATCTGCAGGGCCGTTCAGGAATGGCACATTCAGTGTGTACCAGTCTTCATCAACAACGCCTGAGCCATCAGCAAAGAGTTCGCCGCAATGCGTTATGCCGCAATCGATGGGCTCAAAGAGGCCGTTGACGCAACCATCACACTGGTTGACGCCGCATGGTCCGCAGGACTGCACCGATCCGGGCGGGCAGCTTATGCAGCCGCCGGGACCACCGGTCGGACAGCTTTGGCCGCTGTTGGGATCCACGATATCAACATGCATCGTGTAGGTGTTGTCCGTGCCGCACGGATGCCCTGCAGAGACATCGGGACGAACAACAATGTGAACAGCGCCGGGCGCGGGGACACCTGCTCCGACTTGCGTCGGCGTGCAAGCCGGCACCTGCATTGACTGAATAATCACCGGGAACGGTTGTGAGCACGTGTTATCGTGAATCTCAACGATCAGAGGCATGTCAGACTCGACATCCAGAATGACCTGCGCAAATCCAACCACAACGGCTGGAACATTCAGCTCGTACCAGTGCTCATCAGCGGTGCCGGCGTCCGCTTCCAACTCACCGCAGAAAACGTCGCCGCACTGTGCTGTCTCCCAACCGGTACCCGTTGTGCATCCACCGCACTGCCCCGTGCCGCATCCGCCGCATGCCTGGATCGCGCTAGCTGGACACGTTACACAGCTCGACGGAGGACAGATGTTGCACAACGCTTGCGCGAGTGTTGCGCATGGTGCATCCCATTCGATGTCACAACAGGCCGAATCTGCAGCACAGACCTCTGCGCAACAGTTGAAATCATTGCAGCCCGGTGTGCCGTTGCCCAGCGGAGCGCAGCAGTCGCCGGCAGCTGGATCGCCGCAATCCGAGCAGAGTTCGATCGCGCTGCAGCCCGGCGCGGCTCCGACCGGACCGACGCAGAGTGAGTCCCATTGATTGTTACAGCAGAAGGGATCGCAGGCGCAGACGTCCTGGCAGCAGGCAGTATCGTTGCAGCCCGGCCCGCCGATGGTGTAACAGTCGTTGGTCGCCGTGGTGCAGACTGATCCGGGCTGACATTGTGTCGGCGCAAAGTGGATCGTGTAGCGGTGACTGCAGGGACCTTCCAGCGGCACGTTCGCCGGTTCAACGCGAATGTAGAAGCGTTCCACGGTCTGGCCGGGCGAAAAACCAACGTTGCCCGGGATATGGTGTCCACCCGGCCCGCAGTTAACCGGCACGAATCCGCCGAATTGCGGAACCTGATTGATCTGACAGTTGTTGGGATCCGCCGCGAAGACCTCAACGATCAGCGGGATCTCG
Organism: Phycisphaerales bacterium; assembly: GCA_007693845.1. Classification (GTDB taxonomy): domain Bacteria; phylum Planctomycetota; class Phycisphaerae; order Phycisphaerales; family SM1A02; genus SKZB01. The sequence goes on along the minus strand of RECV01000079.1, from coordinate 7,149 downwards.
GTAATCACATGGAGAGAGAGATTCGCCATCCCGCTGCCGTTGAGATCCGTGAGATCAACGGCATACCAGTCGACATCTTTGGTAACGACAGGCGGCGAGACGGATTGATTGATTTCCAGGAAGGTGGTGCCGAGGATGGCTCCCGCATCACAGTCGACCAGTTCCGCGGTGCTGCACGTGTCATTGGTGTTCTGGCCGCAGGATTCAATTTCGCCGTAGATCCCCGAAGGTGGAATGTAGGTCACGCACGGCGTGGGACAGTTTGCATTGGCCAGATCAAAGCAGGCGGGATGCCAACTGCCGCAACACGTCGGATCGGTGACGCAGACGAAGTCGCAGCAATCCTGACTGTACGATGAGAACGGCGGGCAGGTCGCAGCGACACCGAAGCGCAGCGGACGAATCTCCGGCGCACGATCCGTGTACTGAAAGACCGGCAGATCGTTGTAATCAACCCAGGTCTGGCAGGTCGGGATTGATGGCGGAGCACAGAGCGAGCAGACATCGCCAACGGCCATCATCGACTTGGCGGGAAGCGGCGGCGTCTGGCTGGCGCCCTGTGTGGCGGTCACTTGTGTGACGCCCTGTGTTTGTGTCGCGGAACCCACATTGTTGTAGCCGACGACCACCCAGAACGGTCCGGTGACTTGCAGCGGCGCGGTGGTCGGCGCGACTTCGATGAGCACCGTGTTCCCAACATTGTTGACGGGCGGGGCGAACGGACCCCAAAGCCCGGTGGGTAAGGGAAATGAACTCGTCGGCTGGTTGGGGCTTACCGTCGCGTCGTAAATCGCCACTCCAGCGACCGACGTAGCCAGCGTGCCGATACACAGGTGTGTGATCTCCGTCACTTCACTGGCAGGCACATCGAATCGGGTGGCATGCCAGACCGTGTAGGTTCCCGAAGCCGTGCAGGGGGCAACACCCGCACCCGGATAACTCACGAGCCCCGAGGAATTCGAAAGTCCGCTGAGACAACTCGTCCCGGCCGGCACGTTCGGATGATTGGAACAGTCCGTCGTACAGATGGACTGAGCCAACGCGGGACCGGCACACAGAAGTAGTGCTGCGGCCACCGTGCTGCGAATGATCTGGCACCGATAGTGGCATACAGATCGGAACCAGAGCCGATCGGCATTGGTCTTGACGTACATGACAAGTCTCCTTTTCGTAATGGGAGCGGGGGGCGGCCGTGGGCGTTCCATTACGCGGCCCCGCGCTACATCAACACGCGAAATCGGTGACTCGCAGGGGCAGAGATTGTTCGATCTTTTCTTCGGGCACCCTGCCGGGCCGGCGGAAATCGCCCCACCACCTTCTCCTGCCCACCGCACTTGCGGTACGATCCGAATATGTCCACGACCACCACTGATCAGACACCTTCCTCCGCCATCAACCACCTCCTGGCTGGGAAAACCCCGGTCGGCACGACGCTGACGCTCCGCGGCTGGGTGCGCACCCGACGCGATTCCAAGGCGGGGCTGTCCTTCATCAACCTGCACGACGGCTCCAGCTTCGACCCCATCCAGGTCGTCGCGCCCAACACGCTGCCCAACTACGCCGACGAAGTCGCCAAACTCACCACCGGCTGCTCGATCATCGTCCGCGGCGAACTCGTCGAATCACAGGGCAAGGGCCAGTCCGTCGAGGTGCAGGCCGAGTCAATCGAAGTCGTCGGCTGGGTCGATGACCCCGACACGTATCCGGTCTCAGCGAAACGGCACTCCTTCGAATACCTGCGAGATGTCGCGCACCTCCGGCCGCGCACGAACACCTTCGGCGCCGTCGCGCGGGTGCGGCACTGCCTCGCGCAGGCCGTGCACCGCTACTTCCACGAAAACGGCTTCTACTGGATCCACACACCGATCATTACCGCCAGCGACACCGAAGGCGCGGGCGAGATGTTCCGCGTCTCCACGCTGGATCTGGCCAACCTGCCGCGCAACGAGCAGGGCGAGATCGATTTCACGAAGGACTTCTTCGACAAGGAAGCGTTCCTCACCGTCTCCGGCCAGCTCAACGTCGAAACGTACTGCCTCGCGCTGTCAAAGGTGTACACCTTCGGCCCTACATTCCGCGCGGAGAACTCCAACACCAGCCGGCACCTCGCGGAGTTCTGGATGATCGAACCCGAGATCGCCTTTGCGGATCTCGAAGACAACGCGAAGCTGGCCGAGGACTTCCTGAAGTACATCTTCCGCGCTTTGCTCGAAGAGCGCGCCGATGACATGGCCTTCTTCGCGCAGCGGATCGAAAAGACCGCCATCGAACGGCTGGAGAAGTTCATCGATGCCAGCTTCGAGCACATGGACTACACCGAAGCGGTCGACATCCTCCGTAAAGCCGCGACCGATGGTCGCGCCAAATTCGAGTTTCCCGTCGAGTGGGGAAGCGACCTGCAGTCCGAACACGAGCGATACCTGACCGAGAAACACGTCGGCCGGCCAATCGTCGTCAAGAACTATCCGAAGGAAATCAAGGCGTTCTACATGCGCCTCAACGACGATGAGAAAACCGTCGCGGCGATGGATGTGCTCGCCCCCGGCATTGGGGAAATCATTGGGGGAAGTCAGCGTGAGGAACGGCTGGATGTGCTCGATCGCCGCATCGATGAAATGGGCTTGGTCAAGGATGCCTACTGGTGGTACCGCGATCTGCGCCGATACGGCACCGTGCCGCACGCCGGCTTCGGTCTCGGCTTCGAACGCACGATCCAGTACGCCACCGGCATGGCGAACATTCGCGATGTGATACCGTTCCCGAGAACGCCCGGCAACGCGGAGTTCTAACCGATTGCTGACGAATCAACGGCGATCGAATGCGCGAGCCGGAGAGTGTTGATCGTTCCGATCGAATGCATCAGCCCGATGACAATGCCTCGCTGCTGCATGCACCGGGTCATTTGTCGTACGCCGCCACGCCAATCACCGATCGCACCCCGAACGCAAGCGGAATCGGCCGAAGTTTCCCCATTTTCCGTTGGATGATCGGCCAGTTGCACTATAGTGATTCTCAGTGGAGGACCATGGTGGCGCGTCTGACTGTGCGTCATCGTGATTAGTGAATCATCTCACGCAATTCGAAATGAGGAGGAAAGTCATGTTCAACTGGAGTAAGCGTACTTCGAGTGGTTTCGGCTGCCGCGCTGCAGTCCTGTCCGCAGCAGTGGGCTTCGGCGCACTCACCGGCTTCGCAACCGCATCGGACTTTGAAGTGTCCATTCTGATTCAGGACGGCGACACACTGCCCGGCGGCCTGGGAACCGTCTCGAATGTCAACGACATTTCGGTGAATGACAACGGCGATTGGATCGTGGATGTCTCCCTGACCGGCGGCTCGACCAACCGGGCCCTGATTCTCAACGGCGACGTCTGGCTCGCCCACGGCGATCCGATTGCCCCCGACGACTCGGTCTCGTCCGTTGCCAACCAGCTCAAAGCGCTCAACAGTCAGGGCGATGTGACCTTCCGGCCGACGCTCGATCAGAACGGCTCCGGCGTGTACCTCAACTTCACGCCGCTCGTACTGCTGAACGACATCACCGACTCGGACAAGTTCGCGCCGGATTCGAACTACGCTGGCTTCTTCCGCTCGCGCGTCACTGACGATGGCGATGTCCTCGCGCTGGTCACGATCAGCGACAGCGTGCTCGGCTCACGCCGCACATTCGTCTGGCTCACGCTTGATGAACGCACCGGTGAAGTCACGGAGGACGTCTTCCTGACGCGCTTCGACGGTGCGCCGGGCACTGAGACGGGCGTGGAGATCAACAACATCAACTCCGGCCCGTCCACGTTCAACATCAATGCGGGCGGCGATGTTCTGTTCTCCACCACGCTGCTCGATACCCCCACCGACACCAATGGCGCGCTGTACTACAACGACACGCTCGTGGCGCGGAAAGGTGATGAGTCTCCCATCGCAGGTTCGGAGTACTCCAACATCGGCAGCACCGCGACGCGGGTCGATCTCAACAATACCGGCGACTACATCTGGCTGTCGCAGTTGACCAATCAGCCCACGGGTACGAACCAGGGCATCTTCCGCAACAACATCTTTACCGACGGCCCGGACGAAGTGGTCATTCAACGCGGCGACCCGGCTCCGGGCATTCCCGGCGCCAACGTCGATCTCTTTGGCACCGGCGTGCAACCCCAAGTCACGGACAACGGCGATGTGCTCTTTTACGCACGTCTGGACGGCGATGCCGATTTCAATCAGGTGCTCTACCGAAACGACCAGGTCATCCTGCGCAAGGGCGAAACCACGGTCGATGGCAACCTGATCACCACGGTCTGTGGCACGACCGCTTCAAGCAACGGCATTACCCAGACCCTCGATGCCAGCAACAACGGCGACTTCGCGATCGTTCGCGTTCGATTCGAGAACGGCAACCGGGCCGCCCTGCTCATCGATTTCACTGACGTCACCGAGTGCCCGCTGGGCGATCTGAACTGCGACGGCGTGGTCAATGTTTTCGACCTGCTCATCCTGCTCGAGAACTGGGGCACCTGCCCGCCCGCCGGCGAATGCATTGGCGATCTCAATGACGATGGCGTCGTCAACGTCTTTGACCTGCTCATCCTGCTGGAGAACTGGGGATAAGTCGTCGGTCAATCGACCGCCACGTCATCAAGCAATCCGATTCCACAAAGGCGGCCTCCAGATTGGAGGCCGCCTTTCTCATTTCGTAACACTCGACGCATGCGCGAAAAGTGGGATGAGCCACAACCGAGTGGGGCAGCGGGTGGAGTCGGTAAGCGGTTCAACCGATCGTCGGGGGCGTTGTTTGGGGCATTGGTTGATGTCAACCGGCGGGCGGTTGTCGCCAGCCGTTCGGTGGCGGATCTCACCAGCGCCGTGAAGGGTGCCCGCCACGCATTGGCGGTGACAAGCGAAGCGCTGCGTAAGACAACGGAAGTGTGGAAGACATCAACCGAATCGCGAAGGACGTCAACCGCGTGTTGAAGGAAGTCCCCCGCGCATCGGTTGATCGAAATCTCGCAACGTGTTGGAACGTCCGGGTGGCGAAATTCGCCCTATGCAGCCGACCGCGCGAGGTACCGTCACGCAATTGTTCGATCAGCCGAGCATCTTTTTCCATACCCCCAGCCCGTCGCATTTCCACGGCTTCACCAGGTCGAGCAGTCCTGACCAATCTCAATGGAAATCACCTGCAGCGATGAACACGTTCGGCGTGACTACATGGCGTGCGGATCTGGGCGTACTCATGCCGATGTGTCCCGCTCGACGTGTCTTGTGAAACGGGCATTCAGGGATCGTCAGATCTCGCCCGGTGCTTGAATGTTTTTGCGAAACCGCGATCAAAAACCCGGGAATCAACGCGAGATACCCGGGAAGGCACCTCCAAAGCCAGGGAAGCGGGCGTGCATTCCCGGGAATGCGCGTTCAATGCCCGGGATTCCGGCGAGCATTCTTGGGAATGCGGTTTCAAAACCTGGGAATCCGATGTCCAAACCCGGGAATGAAACGCGCCTGCCGAGCTTCCCGCCGGTCCTCCTGACTGTTGACCCGGCCTCATTGCACACCGAGCTGACCTGCTTGCGTTCTGACGCGGCGGCATCGCCCGATGGACAACTCCCACTGCCAGAGCGGCCGGGCCGAATGCATCCCGCAATGTGCAACGTGCGTGTCCCCTGACACGGCTTCGCCACTGCTTTCTTCAGACGGGCGTATTCCTGTTCGAGTTCCTTCAATCACTTCGCGTCGCCGGCCTTCATCCCGCCATACTGATTCTGCCAGCGGTGCAACATCTGCTCGCTCACGCCGAGGTGTTGTACGACAAGGGTGATGGTCTTGCCGCTGCCGAGCATGGCGTCGGCTCATGCAGCTTGGCGGTGATCTGTACCAGTGTGTGTCGTTTGTGTTTCAACGTCGATAGTCTCCTTGCCCCATTCTGGGGCAGCAAGGGCTCTCATTCCAACTGGTTGACATTTTGGGGAGCAGGCCACGGCTACTCGTTTATCCCTAACAACTCTTTCAATGTCGCAATATTCTCCTCGTGGCCATATTCCTTAGCGAGCGACAGCGGAGTGTAGCCATCGCTACATGGTACACCAAGATCAGCACCTCGCTCCGCAAGAAAACGTAGTTTCGCAGGCCCGTGGCAATCATCAGCTGTTGCCCGGAACGCCAATGTTTCGCCAACTCGATTCTCCATGTGAATCGCTTCTGTGCCAACCAGCTCAATTGCAAACGAAAGCACATCTGAACTGACCAATGCTCCTGCCGCAATATGAGCCAGCGTGTTGCCATAACGATCGGTCATGCCTGGGTCGGCACCCGCATCCAGCAATAGCCGCGCCGTAGGGATACTCCCAACGTAGATAGCTGCCATCAACGGCGTCCATGATCTAAATAACACCGTGTCCTGCGGCTCGACTGAGTTGATATCCATCCCGCCGTTCAGCAGTGACTCGATTCTGCGATGATCCTGGAGAATCGCAGCCTGCACTAACGGATTCTCGAACGCTCGAATGGACGCCTCCAGATTCATCGGGACATCACCATCTTCGCAATATTGCACTGTGTCCCATATCTCCTCCAATCGCTCGCCAACATAGTCGGCAGAAGCAGCATGAGTGCTCATATTCTGCGACTTACGGCTATACGCAACCACCAACAAGACAAGCACAATCATAACAGAAATTACAGCACATAACTTACCTCTATTCCAGCACATTTTTTTTGACACCGTCAATATCCCTTCTGCTTGGGAGAATTCAGCCCTATGGATCACACATCCAGCGGAAAAATAGGAACGGAAAAATAGGGACAGCTCCCATTTTCTGTTGTCCTCAATCGATCGTGTTGGCTCGATCGTTCGGGTATCCGCTCATTCTACCTCTACTTCTTCTTCCGCGGTCGGCCGCGCGGCAAAGGCCGCAGTCGCTGATTCAGAATCGTCTCCGGTTTCGCAATGAATCGATCGCCGCCCTGCGGCCGGCGGAAGCCGCTAGCGGTGGGCGACGGCGCGGGCGGACATCTCGTGTTGCACCGCGCGGTAGATCTGTTCGCAGCGATCAGCCGCGCCGTCCCAGGTGAGCCGCCGCACTTCGAATGCGCCGTGCTCCTGCAACGTGCGGCGCAGCGGCGGATACTTGAGAACCGCGACAATCTTGTTCGCCA
>RECV01000143.1 GCA_007693845.1 Phycisphaerales bacterium | reverse complement strand
ACGATGGAAACGACGTTGATTATTCTCAAGCCCGATGCCGTGCAGCGCGGCCTGATGGGCCGCATCATCAGCCGCTTTGAAGACAAGGGGCTCCAGGTGGTCGGCGCCAGGCTGATGCAGATCAGCCAGGATCTGGCCGCCAAGCACTACGAAGCCCACAAGGAGAAGCCGTTCTACGCCGGGCTGGTCCAGTTCATGACCAGCTCACCGGTGCTCGTGCTCGCCTTGCGCGGCAAGGGGGCGATCGCCATCAGCCGCAAGATGATGGGCGCGACCTTCGGCTCCAACGCTGAGCCCGGCACGATCCGGGGAGACTTCGGCGTCTCCAACAGCTTCAACCTCATCCACGGCTCGGACAGCCCCGAAGCCGCCCAGCGCGAACTCGAACTGTTCTTCAACGACGGCGAAGTTCTGAACTGGGACCGCGCGATGGACCAGTGGGTGTATGACCTCACCGGCGGTCAGCCCGAGTAAGACCGCCTCCGCGGAATTCATCCGGAACCAACGAGCCCGCCCGACGTCAAACTCTTGGGCGGGTTTTCGCTGCGCAAAGTTCGGGCTGCCGATGACATCAGGAGAGAAAAATCGAAGGAACGGCTCATCTGATCCCACCACCCCGGCTGGCTGAGCCGAAGGTAAAACCCGATCAATATGCGAACAAATTTCCCCTCAAGACTGGACAAAAATCGTCTGCAATTTAGAATACTTCTAACTCGTTGAACAGTTAGTCGTCCGGGAACGTCGAGGATTCCTCACTAGCCCAGACTCCCCAGACAGTCGGGAAACCGGACAGACGCATTGTCAGATCTTGCAAGCAGGAGCGAAAAGAAGTCCGCAAAAACGAAACGGCAACGGGCAGCGAAGGAATAAGCAGTAAGTCACGGAGTTGATACCGGCGACTGAGAGAGAGACCACATCGATCCAAGTGGATCGATTTCGAGAGAGGAACTTCCAATGATTCGGACCATGATCGACCACAATTCGCCACTCGGTCGACTGCGACAGCGGCAGCGCGTCTCTTCGCGCGATGCGGCTCAGAAATCCAGTCGGACCACCAAACGGCGGTGGCGGCTGTCGTCCGAGGAAGAACGGATTCTGCGGCATGTCATGACGGAGGAGATGGATTACATCGACTCCGAGGAGTTTCGCAAGCCGGATGCCGAGCAGCGGATCTACGACCAGGCACCGGCCGTGCAGAAGCCCGATGTTTCGTGGTACCGCCCGCTGATGGATGACCCCACGCCGGCGCGGAACCAGTCCACGAAGAAGACGAGCACCCTGTTGCTGACGGCAGCAGAAGAACGCGTGCTGTTCCTGCAGTACAACTACGCCCGTCACCGGATCGCGGAGTTGCAGCGTGAGATCGGCTCGACTGAACCGACTGAGGAACAGGCCAAGGAGATTCTGCGCTGGTACCGCGTCGCTCAGAGTTACCGCGAGCAGATCGCTGAGACGAACCTCGCGCTCGTGCTCGCGATGGCCAAGCGAACCCGCATGAGTGAAGTTGACTTTGCCGACCTGGTCAGCGAAGGCAACATGGCGCTCCTGCGTTCGGTGGACAAGTTTGACTGCGATCGCGGCTTCAAGTTTTCCACCTACGCCTGCCGCGCCATTCTCAAGGCGTTCAGCCGTCAGGGCATGAAGCTCAGCAAGTACCGCCAGCGGTTCCCCACGGATTTCGACCCATCGATGGAGAAATCCAACCATCTGGAAACACTCCGCCGAACGCATGAAGAGGAGTGTGCCGACGAGGTCAAGCACATCGTGGAGACCAACGAAGCGGAATTGAGCGATGTGGAACGGACCGTGATTCAGCATCGTTTCGGCTTGGGCGCGAAGGACGATGCCCCGCCGCTGACGCTCGAACAGGTTGGACAGATCATCGGCGTGACCAAGGAACGTGTCCGGCAGATCCAGAACAAGGCCTTGGAGAAGATCCGGGCCATTCTGGAAGAGAACGTGGCGGAGACGTCGATTCAAGAGATGCTTGAAGAGGCGAGCCACCATCCCTCGCCGAATTGATCATCGCTGATTGATTGACGGTACCTCTGAAAACCAGCCCGAACCCCACTGCCCCGACCGTCCGGTCGGGGCGGTTTCTTTTTTGTGGAACCATGTCGCCGCGGTCCCGGCCGTGATGCGGGCTGATGGAAGCTGCGGACCTCGATTCACTGCGACCGGGGCGACCGGGGATTCCGCCGCATTTTGAGGATCTGATCCCCAAAGCGGCGATGGATATGCTATCCTCCCGCCGAATCGAGACTCATTCTCAATTGCCTGAGGTATAATTCATGCCCATCCGTGCATCCAACTCCCGCCCGTTCATCGCCGGTTCGCTGATGCTGGTGATCATCGCCCTCGTCGTTGTCGCGGTGCATGCCGCCATGAGCGGGTCGGAGAAATCATCCGGAACGAACGCGTCGAGCGAAAGTATCAATCAGGAACTGGTGATCTACATCGGCCGGTCGGAGTCGCTCGTCGGCCCGATCATCGAATCGTTTCAGCGGGAGACGGGAATCCGCGTCCGAACCAAGTACGCCTCGACCGGCCCCCTCGCGGCGCTCATTCTCGAAGAAGGCCGCCGCAGCCCGGCAGATGTCTTTTACGCGCAGGATCCCGGCGGACTGGCCGTGCTTGCCGATCGCGGTCGCCTGCGCGAATTGCCGGAGCCGATTCTTGATCTGGTGCATTCCGCCGATCGCGATCATGCCGGGCGCTGGGTCGGCATCACCGGCCGCATACGCACGCTGAGCTATTCGACCGAGCGGGTCGCTTCAGCCGATCTGCCGGACTCCGTTCTTGAACTGACCGAAGAGCGATGGCGGGGCCGCGTCGGCTGGGCACCGTCAAACGCATCCTTTCAGGCGTTCATCACCGCCATGCGGCACGAGTTGGGTGAAACCGAAACCGAACGGTGGCTGCGCGACATGATCGCCAACGAGGTGAGAACGTATCCCCGCAACATGCCGATCGTGCAGGCCGTGGCGGATGGCGAAATCGATCTCGGCCTCGTCAACCACTACTACCTGCACCGATTCATCGTCGAACGCGGCGAATCCTTCCCCGTCGCCAATCACATCCCGGCCGGCACGAACGGCACTGGCGATCTCGGCGGCACCATGCTCATCAGCGGAGCCGGCATTCTCGAAACCGCGCGGAACTCCGACGCGGCGGAACGATTCCTGCAGTACTTGCTCAGCGAAGAGGTGCAGCATCGGTTCGTCAGTGAAAGCTCTGAATATCCTCTTCGAAAAGAGATGGCGGCAGGGCATAACCTGCCGTCCGATGCGTTGCGCAGCGTTGACCTGAACCGGTTGGGCGATCTGGAACAGACGATCGGTCTGCTGCGTCGTGTCGGCGCGTTACGCTGATCAGGTCGGTCGTTCCCGTTCGTCCCGAGAGCGCCGATTCGATCACAGATCTGTTCTTTCCCGCTTATCCGCGTTTCCATTCCGCGGGGACATTGCCGTGGCTGGCGAAGATGCGCGAGCGGATGCCTCCTCTGCCGCGCCAGATCGTCACGATCTGAAGCCACTCGGGCTGCAGGCATGCGACCAGATCATCGCGGATGGTGTTGGTCACCGCCTCGTAGAAGATGCCTTCATTCCGGAAGGACTGGTAGTAGAGTTTGAGACTCTTGAGCTCCACGCACGTCTTCGCAGGGACATACCGCAAGATGATCTCACCGAAATCGGGATGGCCGGTCTTCGGACAGACGGAGGTGAACTCTTCGTTGGTGTGTTCGATCACGAACGGCGAATCGGTGGGCGTTGCAAACGTTTCGAGCAGAGATGAGTCAGGCATGACGGCATGATAGAGCGGGCGTGGCTCCTTGCCAGGACCGCCGGTGAACCGTCGCCATCCGCCGCCCAAAATGTGGGCGACCGGGACAGTGGCAACCAGACACGTTGGCTGAGTGCCGCCCCCGGCATCAATTGAATCGTCGCCCTTCGCGCCGTTCGTCACAGCATCTGCACGCTGGCACCGACACTCTTACAGGCAGACTGGCACCGGCGTGGCCCGCAACTGCCGTAACCCCTGCCACCCCGACTGAGGTTTCCGCCGGTTGTGCCGGGATGCGTGTGGCCAAGTGCGTGTGTCCGGGTGCGTGTGTCCGGGTGCGTGTGTCCGGGTGCGACGCGGCCAAATCGCCCTTACCGCCATTCGTCTCCTCCTGATAGTTCGTATTTTTGCAAAAATACGAACTATTGACTATCGCCCGAGACAGCATCAATTGGTTGCACGCAGTTGGGTTGGATCGGGTACTTGTGATCGTTGACGATGACCGACGGCACGTACCCTGAGGGCCGAACTGGAGCTGGAGCTGGAGCTGGAGCTGGAACCGGAACTGGAACTGGAGCTGGGGCTCGGGTGGCAGTGGGTCTGGAACCGCTCCTGCTTCCGAACGACCTATCATGGTCTCGCCGAACCGGCGGGCTTCTTGAACAGGCGGCCGCATCGGCCTTGTCACAGTCCGGAATTCTGATCACTTCATCATCATCGCTTTCGAAGTTTCACCACGCCGTCCACGAACGCCCATTTATGCCTTCACTCGAAGTCATTCTGATGCAGGATGTTCCCGTGCTCGCAGCCGGTGTGCTGGCATCGCTGGCGTGCGCGGTGGTCGGCGTATTTCTGGTGCTGCGCCGCATGAGTCTGATGGGCGATGCGATCAGCCACGCCGTCTTGCCGGGCATCGTGGTGGGCTTCCTGCTGGCGGGCACGATGCAGTCCCTGCCGATCTTTCTCGGCGCTGCGGCGGTGGGCGTTCTGACCGCACTTTTCACGCAGTTGATTCATCGTGCCGCACGCATCGAACCCGGCGCCGCGATGGGCGTGGTCTTTACGATTCTCTTCGCGGTGGGGGTGATCATGCTCGACTGGACGGCCGGCGGCCGGGCGCATCTCGATGCTGACTGTGTGCTCTACGGCCAGATGGAGCATGTGCTGTGGATCACGCCGCCTGATTCACTCGCAGCACTTTTCACCTGGCAGACCTGGTCGACCTTTCCGCGCCAGATCGTCTCCCTCGCGGTCGTGCTCTTGCTCAATCTCGCGGTGGTCGCTCTGCTCTTCAAGGAACTGCGGCTCAGCGCGTTCGATCCCGGCATGGCTTCTGCTCAAGGCATCAATCCGCACCTGATGCATTACCTGCTGATGACCCTCACCGCGATCACGGTGGTGGCGGCGTTCGAAGCGGTCGGTTCGATTCTGGTGGTGGCGATGCTCATCGTCCCCCCGCTCGCAGCGCACCTGCTCACCAACCGTCTCGTGACGATGATGCTCGTGGCGATGCTCTTCGCGCTGCTCGCATCCGTCAGCGGATACGGCGCTGCGGTTTGGATTGACACGAACGCGGCCGGCATGATCGGCGTGGCGTTGGGCGCGCTCTTGCTCGTTGTCGGCCTGCTCGTGCCGGGCGGGTGGGTGCGCAAGCCGCGAGCGCGAGTGGAGCAGGCGGTGGTCAGCGCTGCGACTTAGTTTTGGTTCGATCCGCTGGTTATTCGGTGGTGATCCGGGCCTTCCTCCCTGCGGTCGTCAGGCGCGGCTTCGTGCGCTGGGAGATCAGTCGTATTGCAGTTCGGGCCCGTTGCGCGTCATTTCTTGCGTGAATGAGAGGATCATGTCGCGTCCGTTTGCGCCATCTTCCATCGCAAAGATGTTGTCGGGATAGGTCTGCCCATCGCGTTCGTAGGTGAGCCCGGCAGGAGTAAAACTATCGGTGAACTGGACACTGCCATCGCCGAAGACGATGTGACCGCCCCATTTTCCGTCACGGCCGTAGGTCATGGAATAGGGATCATCAACGCCGTCCTTTGGCCCGCGGTTGCCGATCAGCACGACTCGGCCGTCCATGGTCGCGCGCCAGTGTCGCTCGTAGCGCTCGCCGAAGAACGGCATGTGCGCGAACGACACGTGAGAGAGCCGATGAAGATCCGCGTGAAAATTCTCATCCCAGTATTGCCCGCGTTGCGGGTTGTAGCTGGCGAAGTCGTAATCATGCATCGGTTCGACGTAGCCGCTGTACTCGTTGGCGGAGATGAGGTTCTGCGGCGAGACATAGTTCTGCGCGACCATCGCTGAATAAAAATTCGCGGTCGTGTTCAACGAGTGATCTGATGATCGAGCGACCCCGGCGGGCGTGAGATAACGACGATCCTGAAAATCACGGGCACCGGCAAGCATCGACTGGTACAAACCGGTCAGATGCATCATGTCCTGAACCGAACGAACGGTTCCCGCCCTGGGCGATCCTTCGCCGGTGATCCGCTGGTTGAGCGCGGTCATGGTGATAGAAAACAGGATCAACACGCAGACCAGCGTAATCAGCATGCCGAGCAGCCCGTAACCGCGCCGCGGACTTCTACGGTGGCGGTTGTTGCGGTTCATGGAGGCACCTCAGTTTCAGGTTTCTTTCGTCGTTCGATCGAAGCACTACTGCTGATCGCCTGCGCGCGGCAGTTGATCGAGCACGGAGTCAAACCGTCGCGCTGCGAGCCGGTCCAATTGATCATAGAGTTCGGTCATCGCGGAATCCGGCCCGATCACCTGATACCGGCGGGTTTCACGCCCCTGACGCACGGTCAGGTCGTAACGCCGTTTGACCGCACTGTCCGGCACGGACCGCTCGAGCCGGCGCGACGCTTCTCCGCTGAGCCATCCGTGCGTTTCCAGAAGTTCGCGCACTGAGGCGATGTCGTCTTCATCGAGCTGCCCCGTCCAACTGATTCGTTTCTGATTCGCGTCCCGTCCGCCGGCAAACTCGAGTTGGCCGCTGCGGGTGAGGCGATAGAATGCAGCGGAATCATCGTCGCCGCGCATCTCCAGTTCGACCGCCAGTCCGCCGGTGCGGTCAACGCCGCCACCCAGTCGGGCCGATGCGCAACCGACCATCGCCGCGGCGAACAGGACCTTGGCAATTCCAATGATCAAGATCGTCTGGAGATTCAGGCACTTCATCATCGCCGGTACCGCTCGTAGGGATCATGTCCGAAGTCATACCGTTCCGGCTGAATCATGCGACGCCCCGTGACGGCAGGCGGCGCCCATGCGAGCGCGGCCAGCCGATCGGTCAGCGTGCGAAAGGCACCTTCCGACTCCTCATCGTACGAACGGGAACGCGTGAAGATCCAGCGTGACTCATCGCCGGTCATCGCCAGCAATGTGACAACGTCGTTCCGTCGCGCCTCCACGGTGGTGAAATTGATGGTCGGATCGGCCGCTGCCGGCTCCGCGAAACCGAGTTGTCGCAATTCGGTCCAGAGCGAGGCCATCTGTCCGCGGCTGAGTGTCCTGACGTAGCCGGGCACCGTGTTGGCGTTCATCGCGCGGTCGAACTCGGCGTGTAGCGCGCCGTCCGCGAAGAGCACGATTCGCATCGGCCGATTGGTGCCGATCCGGTCTTCCGCAGCCACGCCGCGTCCGACCAGCACGGTCAAATCGAGTGAAAAATCTTCCGGAGCGGCCGCGAAGGGGTCAGCGTTCGCTGCCGGCGGAGCGGTCGCGCATCCAAACGATAGAACCGTCAGCAACAACACCGGCATCCATCGCCAGTTGCCGGAGGAGCAAACGCATGCTGATTCGCACCAGTTCATGATGAACAGTGTACGAACGTGAGCAGAAACGGTACAGCCCGGACGAAAAACCGAGGCACGTTCTTCGGCATGGACTTTCCATGTTCTGACTCCGCCGTCGCCGCCCGGGCGAGCCGAGGTTGTGATATGCTCCCTCCCCCATTGCAGCGGTGCGTTTTGCAACTCACGACGACATCGCCGATGCGTCCGCTTCCATCTCACTCTGGCCCAACTGAACATAATGCGAAAAAGGAGAACCCATTCCCATGAAGTATCACGCGTTTCAATGCGCCACCGCCATCTTCGCCGGTGCGTGGCTCACCGCGACGGTTTCGGCCACCGATGTGATCACCCTGAGTTCGGGCGAAACGCTCAAGGGGAAGATCCTCGGCGTCAATGATGACACGGTCCAGTTCGATCACCCCGTGCTCGGCCGGATCGAAGTCGAACGTCAGAAGGTGACCCTGCCCCAGCAGATGCTGGATGATCTGCAGCGCGCTGAAGATCGCCTGGCAATGAGCGTCCAGAGCGGTGAAGCCGTCGAGCCGTCACCCTGGCGTTTGCGCCTCGTCGCCGCAGGATCATACTCCTCCGGCAACACGGACAACATCAATGCCAACGCGATCTTCACCGCGCGGCGGAAGACCGACACCAGCCGACTGACGCTCGATACCGCGTACTACTTCGGCCAGGATAGCGGTGATCGAAGTGAAAACCGTTTCACCGCCGGCGTGCGGCATGACTGGCTGATTCCCGAATCACGCTGGTTCATCTTTGCCGACGGTCGCTTTGACTACGACGAGTTTCAGTCGTGGGAGTACCGCCTCACCGGCCACGTCGGTGTCGGCTACGCGTTGATTGAACCGGAACCGCTGGAACTCAACCTGCTCGCCGGTATCGGTGCGATCAAGGAATTCAAATCCGACAATGAAGATGTGCGGCCGGAAGGCATGTTCGGCGCGGAAGGTGTCTGGGCAATGTCAGCACGGCAGGAACTCCGCTTCAGCTCAATCTTCTACCCGGACTTTGACGACTTCGGCGAGTTTCGGGTGGTGAGCAGTCTCGACTGGTCCTACCTGCTCGACAACGATCTGGACCTTAGTCTCGCCGCCGGCTTCCGGCACGAACATCAGTCAAAGGTCAGTGAGGACCGGCGGCACAACGATTACCGATTCTTTGTCGGTCTGCAGATGGATTTCTGAAGCATCAGTGTCGCGAAGTTGCGAATGTGATCGCCCCTTTGCCTGAAACCGTCAGTTCATTGACGGCCATTGAAAACTGTCAAAGTCCCGGCTCACCGCGCGTGGCCGGGTCTTTTTCAATTCAAGAGGCCAACTTTCAACGCCCGGTCATACGGCCTGCGCTCGCGCTTCCCGGCGGCGCAGCAGGCACTGGGCCAGTTCACGACCACTTTCATAGGCAGCTTCGATGCGCGGCCCGAGACACCAGTCGCCGCACAACCCGATTCTGGATGCAGCACACCAGAGATACGGTGCGCCGAGCGGTTGATCGACCAGTGCGTATCGCCAGCGGTGAGCAGTACACAAAACCGGGGATACAGTGCCCTCCAAACCAGCAACCTGCAAGATTCTTTCAAACTCTCGCTGCAGATCTTCCGCGATGATTTTCGACTCCGCTTCCAGATGATCGCGCGACCACTCGGGTGAAGCGTGCAGCACCCAACTCTCGAGCGGCGACCGATCCGGGCGACTCGATTGCCGGGCTACCCAGCGCAATGGACCGGCTTCAACCCGGGCCGCATCGAACGGAACGTCCAGTGTCCGGTCGTACGCGATCATCACCGCCCAACACGGCTGCATGCGCACGGCCTCCAGACGGCAGCGAATTTCCGGCTGATCCGTCAACAATGCTGTGGCCTGCGGCGCGGGAATCGCGAGGACCAGATTCGGCGCAGAGGCCGTTCGAGCCGCGTCCGCGCACGTCACTTCCCATCCGTCGGCGGCCCGTTCAATCCGTTCGACGTGATGCTGAAAGTTGATGTCCAATCCGTGCTGCAGATCGCGCACCAGATCATTCATGCCCGGGCAGGCCACCCAACGCGGGTGACGATTCGACGGTTCATCATCCACGTCATCAATGGAGATGCCGGAAGAATTGATGTGAGCGGTACGTGGCCGCCAGAGTTTGACCGTGCCGCGTGATGCCATCGAATCGACGCCGCGTTGGAAGCTCTCACTGCGAACCGTGAAGTATTGCGCGCCGTGATCGAAACGGTGCGGTTCAATTCGGCGGGAAGAAGCCCGGCCACCGGGGCCGCGCGCCTTGTCCAGCAGCGTGACCGACCAACCCGCCGCAGCGAGATCGCGGCCGCAGACCGATCCGGCGACACCGGCGCCGACAACGATGGCCCGATGTTCATTTTGCTTTGCTCGATCGGGTTGCGTGAGACTCATGGTGAGCAGTTCGCCGTGCCGCAGGCCGGGATTCAGATCACGAAAGTCCGACATAACGGACGTAGAACCCGGTGCTCCATGCCGCGACATGCAGGAGCACAATCAGCCAGAAGATGATCATGAACTTTCGCTTGCGGTTCTTGTGTCGAAAGACGCACTGCGCGGCCAGCGCGCCGGGGAAGCCGCCGAGAAGCGACCAGAGATGAAGGCGTTTCTCCGCCGTCCGCCATGCGCCATCGGTCGCAGCGCGTTTATCCAGACCGTAAGCGAGGAAGGCGATGATGCTCATGACGAGATAGACCGAGATGACGATACCGAGGACGGTCATGGATTGCGGCTCTCCGTTCAGTCACTGCCGCCACTGCCACCACCGCCGGAACCGCCGCCCGAACCGTCACCCGAGCCCTTGCCGCCGTCGCGGCGACCGCGTCCCCCGCGGCGACGTCGCCGCTTGCGCTTGGGTTTCCCGCCGCTGTCATCACCGCCATCTCGGGCGGCCTTCGGCGGACCGCTCTGCTCCTTTCCGGGCTTGTCTCCAGCCGGCGTCGGCCCTTCGCTCTTTCGCCCGCCGCGCGGCTTGCGACGACGGCGCGACTTCTTGCCCTTGCCGCCTTCACCGGACTCATCATCTGCAGGTTTGCGTTCCGGATCGACCTCGCGGGATTTGGCGCGGAACTCATCCTGTTGCTGATCTTTGCTCTTCCGCTCGCCGCGCTTGCGCTTGCCGCCGCGTTTGCGATCATCCGTGCGATCCTTGATGTCCTTTTCCGACAATCCGCGCATCGGATCGGCTTCGTGTTCGGGCTTGGTCAGCGAACCGGGTGCGGGGCAGTTGTCCGGATCCATCAGTTCTTCCACGGGCACCGCGATCTCGCGATTGTCGTGTTCCAGCCGTACGAGCGCGAGTTGCACGAGAATCTTCGTGTCCACCACCACGCCCGGGCCTTCGGACGTGCCGACGCGCTTGTTGCGACGGGGCAGGTTTTTCTTTAGTTCCTTGTAGGTCTGATCCTCATAGCGCAGGCAGCACATCAGACGACCACACCGGCCGGAGATCTTCAGTGGATCGAGCGTCGCCTTCTGCACCTTGGCTGACTTCATCGAGACCGGCTTGAGCACCTTGAGAAAGTTCTTGCAGCAGCAGTGCTGTCCGCAGCGTTCGTAATCCGCGACCAGTCGCGCCTCATCGCGGGCGCCGACCTGCCGCATCTCGATACGCGTCTTGAACTCCGAAGCCAGTTGGCGGACAAGTTCGCGGAAGTCGACCCGCTCTTCGGACATGTAGTAGAACGTGAGCAACTCGCCGCCGAGAATGGCTTC
This sequence comes from Phycisphaerales bacterium, assembly GCA_007693845.1. GTDB lineage: Bacteria > Planctomycetota > Phycisphaerae > Phycisphaerales > SM1A02 > SKZB01. Next base: position 35,948 of record RECV01000143.1, on the reverse strand, counting down.
TGCTTCGACCAGCTTCATCGGCAGTCGGTACTCGCGGATGAGTTCCCTGCACCGTTTGACTTGCTGGGGCTGGTCCTGGCCGAGAGCAGACTGGCGGTTGAGATCTTCCACGGTGGCAACGCGGAGGATGCGGCCATTGGAGTGAAACGGGTAGTCCTTGCCGCCGGAATTTTCGACGTAATCGAGCAATTCGCGACGGGTGATGGACTTGGAGCAGCCGGCATTCTCGCAGGTGGTGGTGAGCATCTCCACCAGTTCGGTGCCGCGGTGCGTTCGGGCGACGAGCTTCGAGCCGCAGCCGGGCTTGGCATCGCCATCGTAGGGGTACTCACCGATGAGTTTCATGAAGCCGAACTTGACGACGATGGTCTTGGGCGACTCGAGTCGGTCGTAGATTTCCTGATCGGTCATCGCCGATCGATGATGCGGATCGGCATCGGCCTCGAAGACGGGCAGGGGCATAATGGACATGAATAAAATCTTTCGATCATCGCGCACGACGCGGCGCACCGGCGTGTGCCGTCAGTCGTGATGGGGTCAGCATGTCGTCAGGATGAGTTTTTCGGTGCCGACGGCCCTCCTGACGGGAGCAGCGCCGGTTCCAAACGCGATGATGGCAGGATTGTACCACCCGAAGCCGGGGGTGACGAGCGAAGCCGGGGGTGACGAGCGAAGCGAGGAACCCCCGGGTTGGGACGAAAGAAATCAAGCACCAACCCACCCGGACCTTCCTCCCTTCGGTCGTCAGGTCCGGCTTCCTGGTATCGAATATGATCGTTTTGTATGATGTTGCCAATGGGCTCCGGGATGATTCACAACCGGCGGACAGTGCACGCGATCTGCACGTTGCATCGCCAGTGGCTGCCAGGCGATTCGCGCGGCTGGCGATCGCGCCAACATCGTCGGCACTCATCGGGCGATTATCGCAATCCGCCGCCGCCGGAAGAACACGCCGGTCTGCGGCGTTGGGTCAACCAGCGATTGACCGGTGATCCGAAGTTTCTTCTGCCCCAACAGCTCGGCATCGTCGGCAGCGCATTTCTCTTCAAACTCATCAAGATGCAATGCGCGGTGAGCATCCTCTCGTGCAGCGCAACGCATCTTCACGTGCTGTACGAATCGCGCGCGGATGATGCCATGATCGAGCTCGGCCGGGCCAAGCAGTACTCGTCATACAAGCTGCGGCATCCCTCCGGCCGCCTCTGGGCCGCGGGCGGGAAAATCATTCGGCCGAACGATCAGATGCACGTGGAGAACATCTTCGGCTATCTCGATAATCACGCCCGAAAGGAAAGCGCATGGGTGTGGCGACATGATCGTGATCCGTTACCGAGCCGTGATGACATCGACGCGCTGATCGCTGCACTCAACCAAAGCCGGGGGTGACGAGTGAAGCCGGGGGTGACGAGCGAAGCGAGGAACCCCCGGGTTGAGACGAAAGAAATCAAGCATCAACGCACCAACCCACCCGGACCTTCCTCCCTTCGGTCGTCAGGTCCGGCTTCTGTTGTGATCCATCTCACTGCGGGTTTCAGGTCTAACTCTGGCGCGGACCCGACTTCAATTCATCGAGGTCCTTGCGCTTGCGCTTCGAGAAGACGAGACGAATCGGCACCTCGCTATATGGCAACTCCTCACGCAAGCGGTTCATCAGATACCGTTCGTAGTTGCCCTCAAACAAACGCGGATCGTTCACCACCATCACGATCGTCGGCGGATTGACCTCCACCTGCGCGACGTAAAACAATTTCGCCTTCGTGCCCAGTTTCGACGACGGGCCGCGCTCGGTCAGGATGCGTTCGATCACCGAATTCAACCGCCCGGTGGTCTCACGGTGGTGCGACTGCTCCTTGAGGTTGAACGCCATGGCGATCATGTCGCCGAGTCCTTCGCCCTTCTCCGCGCTGATGAACACGATCGGCGCGTAGTCCAGGCCGCGCAGCTCGCGGGTGATGTAATCCAGAAAATCCTCGGGCGAGACCTTGTCTTCCACAAGATCCCACTTGTTGACCACGATCATCGTCGGCTTGGCCTGTCTTTGCAGTTCCTGCCCGAGCTTCTGATCGACCTGCGAGATATCCGCGGTCGCGTCGACCAGCAGCGCCACCACTTCCGAACGGCGGATGGCGCCCAGCATGCGCTTGTACGCATAAAACTCGATGTCATCCGCAAAGCTCTTGCGCTTGCGCAAACCGGCGGTGTCGATCGCCAGAATCGAACGCCCCTCGATTTCAAAGCGCACGTCAATCGAGTCGCGCGTTGTGCCTGCAATCTCCGAAACGATCACCCGCGGCTCTCCCGCCAGGGCGTTGATCAGGGTTGACTTGCCCGCGTTGCGTTTGCCGACGATCGCGAGCTTGAGTTCCGGGTCCCCCTCGGGCTCTTCACTGAGCTCAATGGCATGCAGTCTCTCGTGCATCTGATCGAGCAGGTCACGCACGCCGTAGCCGTTCTCTGCGGAGATGCAGACCGGCTCACCGAAGCCGAAGCCGGCGAGTTCCATGCCGTGCACGATCCAGTTCTCACCGTCGGTCTTGTTCGCCACGGTGAGGACCGCATCGGCGCGGCCGGCGCGACGGATGATCTGCGCGATCTTTTCATCGAGCGTCGTTCGTCCCGTCTGCGCATCGCCGACGAAAAGAATCAGGTCCGCGGCCTGAAGGGCGTTGGCGATCTGACGCTCGATGTCGGGAGTGAGTTTCGTCAAATCCGCGCCGACATCGTCGTATCGCTTGCCTTCCGCGACGTACACGCCGTACCCGCCGGTGTCGGCAAGCTCCGCCAGGATGGGCGGCGTGCCGCGCGGCGTCTCGACGGGCGGATCGATTTCAATCAGCGTGGTGACCCGATCGCGCGTGACGCCCGGCGTGGGATCGACGATCGACACCCGGTGTCGCGCCAGTCGGTTCAGCAAACTCGACTTGCCGACGTTCGGGCGCCCGACGATGGCGATGCGGGGTAATCCGCCCTTGCGATCATATGGAACGTGTTCGGGTGACATCTCTCTGATTGTACGCCCCGAAGCTGTCATTCACACGAACCTGTTCATCGCGTGGTGAATCCGGTTCGCAGCAGCCGGCGAAACCATAGGCAAGTTCCAGAGCCGTCTTCCCCCGCTTCGCAATGGACAAAGTTGACCCGGTTCAACGCGGGAAGATCGCCCGGGCTTGCGTGGGCTGGTATGTCTTTCGTCACAGCGCGGGCTTGAGTCCCGATCTGAGGCAATGCAGGCCCGTTTTGGATCTCTGATTCTGCTGCCTTCCTCACCGCCGACACCCGTGTCATCGAGAGGCAGACCCCCTATTTTCACTTTCGAAGAGAGAGCATGACAATGAAGTATCAATTCCTTTGCACCACCCTCACCGCCGCCACTGTGCTGGGGCTTTCCCAAGTTGCTCTCGCACAATGCGGAGCAAACTCCGTGGCCGATGCGGATGATTCGCTGACGGCGAACAAGCAGGTGGCCCTGGCCGCAATGAGCGACCGAAGCGAAGGCCGAAACATCGTCGAAACTGCGATCGGTGCGGGTCAGTTCAACACGCTGGCGACGGCACTCGAAGCGGCGGGACTGGTTGACGCGCTGCAGGGTGACGGTCCCTTCACGGTGTTCGCGCCGACCGATGAGGCCTTTGACAAGCTTCCCGAAGGCACGCTGGACGAACTGCTCAAGCCGGAGAGCCGCGACACACTGCGCTTGATTCTGACCTATCACGTCGTGTCAGGAAAAGTGAAGGCGGCGGACGTTGTCGGATTGAACGCGGCGGACACACTGAGCGGCCAGCGCATCTCGATCGCGGTGAACGACGGAACCGTGCGCCTGAACGACAGCGCAAGGGTGACCGATGTTGACATCGAAGCTTCGAACGGCGTGATTCACATCATCGACTCGGTCATCATGCCGAACACCAAGGACATTCTCGAAACCGCAGCCGATGCGGGTGACTTCAGCACGCTGGCGGGTGCGATTCGCGCAGCGGGGCTGGTCTCTACCCTGCAGAGTGACGGTCCGTTCACGGTGTTCGCGCCGACCGATGAAGCGTTCGCCAAAGTTCCGGCGGAAACGCTGAACTCGCTGATGCAACCGGAGAATCGTGATCAGTTGATCGCGGTCCTGACCTACCACGTCGTGGCCGGTCGCGTGTACGCCGATCAGGCGAAGAAGGCGGGTCGCGCTGAGACCGTTCAGGGTGGCACGCTGACGATTCGTGAGCGCGACGGCGATGTGCGAATCAACAACGCGAAGGTCCTCAAAGCCGACATCGACACAACGAACGGCGTGATTCACGTCATCGACACTGTTCTGATCCCCGAGTGAAGTAACAGCAACTTGTTTTCTGACCGGAAAATTTTCCCCGAACCTTATGATTTCATTCGCCCTGGAGCTACAATCGAGCACCCTGTGCGGTTCCGCCTCACGGTTCCGCGCAGGTGCTTGCTTCCAGGAGACCTCCGTCGCAGTGCCTGAACTCACTCTTTTACAACGCATCGCGGCCGGCGAACAGCAAGCCGTCAAAGACTGTATCGACCAGTACAGCGGTCTGATCTGGTCGCTCGCGCGACGACTATCAGGCAACCCGGCCGAGGCGGAGGAAGGCGTTCAGGAAGTCTTTATCCATCTGTGGGAACACGCGGACCGGTTTGATCCGACGATCGCCTCGGAAACAACCTTCATCGCCATGCTCGCGCGGCGACGGCTGATCGATCGTCGCCGGAAGTTCGGCCGGCGGCTTGATTCAGCACCGCTCCCCGAACGACCGGTCGCCGGCGATGCGCCGGAGAGCAACGCCGCCGAGGCCAGTGATGAAGCCCTCCGGGTGCGCGAGGCAATGGGCGAACTCAGGCCCGAACAACAGCAGGTGCTGCAACTCTCGATCATGCACGGCCATACGTACGAACAAATCGCCCGCACGCTGGAGATGCCCGTCGGTACGGTCAAGACCCACGCCCGCCGCGGCATGATTCGACTGCGCGATCTGCTCAATGATGACCAGGACACGGAGAATGAACCTGATTCCGGCCAAGTCACAACAACCGTGAAGCAGAAATCCACGAAGGAGGTGAAGTCATGATCTCTCGCACCTCCGATCGCTACGAACGCCTGCAGGATTTGCTCACCGACCGGGCCATCGAAGGTCTCGGCATTGAGGAACAGCTCGAAACCCAACAGTTGCTGCGCGAATATCCCGACGTCGATGCCGATGCGTTCGACCGCACGCTCGCGATGCTCGATGTCGGTCAGAATCCAGCCGTTGAACCGGTCCCCGCTGAATTGCTGGATCGGCTCCACGAACAGGCGGATCGCTGGTGCGATCTGAACCTCACCGACCCGTCACATACCACGCCCGAACTGACAGATCAGGCAGCATCTCAATCGAGCGCGGCAACGAAAAGTGCCGGCTCGCATTCGTTTCTGTCCTGGGGCGGATGGCTGGCCGCGGCCGCCTGCCTGCTGATCGCGCTGTTTGCATGGATGCCCGGCACCTCCAACTCGCCGAATCGCGCCATGAACAAACTGGTCCAGAGCGCACCGGACCTCATGATGCTCAACTGGGACGCCACCGATGACCCGGCGGCGGAAGCAGGCGTCAGCGGCGAAGTCTTCTGGAGCAGTGCCCGGCAGGAAGGGTACATGCGCATCCGCAACCTGAAGATGAACGATCCGAACGTCGAGCAGTACCAACTCTGGATCTTCGATCAGAATCGGCCGGAGGCAACGCCCGTGGACGGCGGGGTGTTTGACATTGATCGCGAAGGTGAAGTCGTCATTCCCATCCGCGCCAAGCTGCCGGTGGAAAAACCGGTGATGTTCGCGGTGACCGTCGAACAGCCCGGCGGCGTGGTCGTCTCCAACCGGGACCGCATTCCGATTCTCGCGCAGGTCAACCCCGGCCCGTGCGAAGATACGAACTGATCGCCCGCACCGTGGTGCCCCGCATCGCGCTGCCGGCCCATTGATCCACCTCTATCACCGTCCCAGCCGGATTTTCCTTCCGCTCCGCCGTCCGATCGCGCATAATGGCGGTCCCGACGAAACTCGATCCGAAACCCGTTTTTCCACCCCGATGGAATGATTCTCCAATGTTGATGCGCACGCTGCTGCTTTTCACCTCACTTCTGGTCCTCATCGCCCCCGCCCGTGCGGATGTGCCGCACGATCACGGGCTTTTTCAGTACCTCGGCGGGTTTGAATACGACGAATCGATCCCAACCCCCGCTTCGGTGATCGGTTTCGAGATGACCGAGCGTTTCACGCGCTACGGCGATATGAAACGCTACCTCCATGAACTCGCCGACGCCTCGCCGCGCGTAAAACTGGCCACCTACGGCGAGTCGTACCAGGGACGCTCGCTCAATCTTCTCACGATCAGCAGTCCGGAAAATCTCAATCGGCTCGAACAGATTCTGGAGGACAACCGCCGTCTTGCGCGGCGTGACCTGTCCGACGCCCGCCGCCGCCAGATCGTGGAGAACAATCCCGCCATCGCATGGCTGAGCTACACCGTGCACGGCAACGAAGCGAGCACCGTGAATACCGCGCTCGTCACCGCGTACACCCTCGCGGCGGCCACTAACCCGGAAGTTGAAACGTGGCTCGACAACGTCATCGTCGTGATCGATCCGCTGCTCAACCCCGACGGTTACATGCGCTACGTCTCGTGGTTTGAGAACACCATGGGCCGCGAGCCGGACGCCTCGCGCAATGCGGCGGAACGCTTCGAGCCGTGGCCCGGCGGTCGGTCGAATCACTACCTTTTCGATCTCAACCGCGACTGGCTCTGGCGTGTGCATCCCGAGTCGCGGTCACGCATTGAAATCTACCGGCGTTACCTGCCGCATTTGCACATCGATTATCACGAACAGGGCTTCCGCAATCCTTTCTTCCTGGGCGCGGGCGACACGCCTTACAGCACGAACATCCCGCAGGAAACCAAGGACTGGATCGAAAAGTACGGCGAGGAAAACTCGGTTGCCTTCGACCAGCGCGGCCTGCAGTATTCATCACGCGAACGGTTCGATTATCTCTATCCCGGCTACGGCAAGGTGCTGCCGGTCTACCACGGCGCGATCGGCATGCTCGCCGAGCAGGCCGGCCACAGCCGCGGCGGACTCGCCATCGAGGTCGATGACCATTACACGCTCACCCTCGCCGAGCGCGTGGACAATCACTTCCTGCTCAGCATGAGCAATGTCGAAACCACCTCGAAACACCGCCGGGCGCAGCTCGAACGCTTTCGCCGCTTCTTCACCGAAGCCAGCGATCCCGAAACCTACAGCGTGAACACCTACCTCGTGTCCGCAGCAACCGATCCCGCGCGCCTGGAACTGCTCTGGGATCTGCTCGACGGTCACGGCATCGAGGTGCACGAACTCACACGTTCGGTCACGCGCGAAGATCTGCGCGACTTCCGCACGAAGCAGCCGAACGAATCTGTCACCGTCCCGGAGGGCTCGTGGGTCATCCGCGCTGCCCAGCCGATGGGCGCGCTGGTCACGACGCTGTTCGAGCCGGAGACCGAAGTCGAAGACATCGACACCTACGACATCACCTCCTGGTCGGTGCCGATCGCTTTCGGCCTTGATGCGTACTACGCGCACGACATGATCCACCTGCCGACGCAGCGGTTGCGAGAGTACGCCGCCCCCGCCGCGGAAGTGACCGGCGACGGTTCGGTCGCGCTCATCGTCTGCGCAAATCAGCATCACTTCCCGCGCGCTGTCGCCTTCGCGGTGGATCACGATCTCACATTGCGCTATGCGGGCGAAGACTTCCGGGTTGACGATCGCGAATTCCCGATGGGTTCACTCATCGTGCACTTCATTCGCAATGACCCTACGACGCTGGAACAGTACGTGGATGATCTGCTCGATGCGAACCTGCACGTTCACCGCGCTTCGCGCGGCATGACCGATTCCGGCCCGGTGCTCGGCGCCAATGCAAACCGGTTCATGACGCTGCCCTCCGTCGCGCTTCTGCGCGGCAGCGGCACCAGTTCGCTCAGCTACGGCCAGATCTGGCACCTGCTCGACCACGTCAGCCCAATGGCGCACACTTCGCTCGAAATCGACCGGCTCGGCTGGGTCGATCTCGATGAGTACAACGTGCTCATCCTGCCCCACGCAGGCGGCGGCTTCTCCAGCGCGCTCGGGCGCAGCAACGCAGACCGAATTGAACAATGGGTACGCGATGGCGGCACGCTCATCGCGCTCGGCGGAACGGCGACCTGGGCCAACCGCACGCTACTCGAACTCGACCGCAGCGCGGACATTGATGACGATGCGATTGATGAGGAACTGGATGAAGAACGCCCGCCGCGATCGGAATTGACCTGGGAGGAGCGCCGAGATCGTTCCGTGGAGGATCGCATTCCCGGCGCGACCCTGGCCGTCGAGATTGACCGGACCCACCCCATGAGCGCGGGGGCCGATGCGTGGATCGGGCTGATCAAGCGGGGCGGCCGCACGCTGGATGTGAGTGACAACGGCCAGGTCGTCGGCCGGTTCGCTGCGGACCCGCGGCTCAACGGCTCCATCTCCGAGCGCAACCAGTTGCGCCTGGCGAACACACCCGCCATCACCATCCACTCACTCGGCCGCGGCAAGGTGATCTCGTTCGTCGAGGACCCGACCCTGCGCGGCTTCAACCACGCCCCAGCGCGCCTGCTGCTCAACGCGATCATCTACGGGCCAAGCATGTGATCATGCATGCTGAGCGTGCCCCTGCCGGTTCTCGGACCTTCCCTGTCGAGATCTGACCCAGGTCGAAACAAGCCGAAACAGGCCGACGGAAAGGTTCCGCCCGCCAAATCCGTGCGCCCTTTGATCAAATCCCGGCGCGATTTGACATTTTCCGTGCGCGCGTTGGTCAAATCCGTGCGCGATTTGACCAAATCCGTGCGCGCGCAGTGCAAATCCGTGCGCGATTTGACCTTTGAGCGCGAGAAGAAGATCAAATGGCGCACGGATTTGACGGGCGGAAGCGGCGATTCTTCCTTCGCAACGCTCACTGCTCTCATGACTCTCATGAAATGGGGGGACGTGATATCCTGCCGGATTCCGATTTCTGCACTGAAGTTATCACTCCTCGCTCCCCGCACCCGTCTCCTGCACTCCCATCATGTCCAATCCGCGCGATCTTGTTCTCAACCATCTCACGCAGCAGGTGAAGCGGTTTCCTGATTTGTCGCTCGGCGCGATGACGGGCACCGAGGCGCTGGAGCCGCGTGATCAGGCCCTCGCGCGGGCGATCGATCACATCTGCATTCGACGATGGCTGACGTTGCGCGCGGTGCTGCAGTCCCGGCTCGACCGGCCGTGGGATTCGGTGCAGCCGCCGATTCGCGCTGCGCTGCTCGGCGGGGCGGCGCAACTGCTGCTCATGGACCGCCTGCCCGACCATGCGGTCCTGAACCACGCGGTCGAATGGACGAAGCGCACCGTGCGGCCGAAGGCGGGCGGGCTGGTCAACGCGGTTCTTCGCCGGGTGATCGATCTGCGGAGCGAGCGGATCGAAGCGAGCGCACTGGATTCGGGTGACCCTCCGCTGCCGCGCGATCTTCTGCCGCTCGCTGACGGCGGGGCCTGGCGGCTGGGCGAACCGGTCTTCGCTGAGGATATTGTGCCGCGGCTGTCGGGCCAGTGTTCCGTGCCGGCGGAGCTGCTGACTTCGTGGGTTGATCATTTCGGCTTTGCGGAGGCAGCGCGGTTGGCGCACCATCAGCTCGCACCCGCGCCGATCACGGTCACGGACGTGTCGCCCGATGCGGATCATGATCCGCTGACGCCGCACGAAACAAGTGGTTTCTTCATCTTCGATGTGGATCGCGCTAATCTGACGGACTGGCTCACGGCTCACCCCGCAGCGCGCGTGCAGGATCAGGCGACAGCGCTGACGATGGCGCTGGCGCGGGAGTGCGACCCCGAGCCGATGACGATCATTGACCTCTGCGCCGGCCGAGGCACCAAGACGCGCCAGCTCGCGGCGATTCTGCCCGAAGCGCGCCTCATCGCCACGGACCGTGACTACGAGCGATTTGAAGATCTGAACCGGCTCGCGGAACATCACCCGCGCATCGAGACGGTGCCGCTGAGTCGCATTCGCGAGTACGACGGCGTTGCGAACCTGCTGGTGATCGATGCGCCGTGCACGAATACGGGGGTGCTCGGCCGCCGCCCGGAAGCGAAGTACCGCTATCGTCCTGCGTCGGTTGAGCAGCTCGCGGGGGTGCAGCGGCAACTGATCGCCGATGCGATTCCGCTGCTTGCGCCCGACGCGTGGCTGCTCTACGCGACCTGCAGTCTTGATCCGGCGGAAAACGAACAGCAGGTCGTCTGGATGGAAAGGTGGCACCGCTTCAAGCGGGTCCGAGAAACGAACACCCGGCCGCGGGGCGGACCCGCTCAGCCGCCGGCGCGGTATTCTGATGGCGGTTACGGCGCTCTGCTCCGGGCCGGCCGGTAACTCCTGACACCCGGCGTGGACGAACCGGGGAAAAGTCGGCAACCGACGGCTACATCGGGCCGAAGCGTGTGGTACGATGTCACATCCGCGCCGGTGTGTGGCGGGGTTTCAAAGGGCTCTCGTTCAGGACGGCTGATCGTGCTCAATCTGCTGGACATCCTTTCCCTCAAAAGCATCAAGGTGCCGCTGGCCTCGACGGAAAAGAAGGCGGTGGTCTATGAGCTGATCGATCTGCTCGCCGAAGCGAAGCTCATCAGCGACGCGGAGAAGATCAAAACCGTCGTCTGGGAACGCGAGCAACAGCGCACCACCGGGATCGGTGAAGGCCTCGCGATTCCGCACGGCAAATCCCCCGCCGCGTCGGGTCTGGTCATGGCGATCGGCCGACCGACCGAGCCGATTGATTTCGACGCCATCGACAAGCGGCCGGTCCGTCTGGTCGTGTTGCTGGTTTCCCCGCCGGAAAAGACCGCTGATCACATTCAGGCGCTCGGCCGCATCAGCCGCATGATGTCGGACCCGAAGACCCGCCTCGCTGCGTACAACGCGGAGAGCGCTGAAGAACTTTACAAGCTCTTCGAGCAGGCCGAGCAATCGACCGGCGCGCCGATGGCGTGAGACGCCGCCCACGATCGGTCTGATCAATCATCAGATAACTGCAGGTACGGAAACGAGGCCGCATCGTGCGGCGCGGTGATCGCGATCGCTTCGGGGTCGAATCGCTCAGAGTAGTATTGCCTCACGGATGCGTGCCAGTCATGAACGCGCAGGCCCATGTACGGTGCGTTGCCGACCCGTTCGATCACCTCGCGTAAATAGTTTTCACTGCTGGTGAGCAGTTTGCGCAAGCCACGCGCTTTGCGTTGTTCGAGCTTGATCGCGCACGCGGCGACCTGAATCAGACCCTGGGTAAAATGACGCAACGTCTCGTATTCGGGATCACCCGCCGCGGCCCGCCAGATCAACTCCCACAATTCGTGCGACTCCCACCAGTAGCCGTGGTTGTACAGGTCGCATCCGTACAGATAGGCCGGGCAGTCGCGCCATTGATCCGGCGTGACGAGCGGCGCGAGGGGCAGCGGATCGGGCAGGTGCGGCGCGTGCGCATCGCCGGGCAGAAACCGCCGCTCGGGCAGGGCAACATCGGTCAATCGTGGCGGGGCAGCCGTGAAGTCCATGGGTCATTCGCTCGATCGCGCGGTGGGTCGAAAGCCGGCCTACAACGATGCAGAGCGTATCAACTGTTCCGCTTCGCGCATAAACGCGCGGAATTCCTCGCCGATGGTGTATTCGCCGGAATCCGCTGCACGCCGGCCGATCTCCAGAATTTCGCGTGCTCGTTGCTCTTCTCCAAGCTGATAATGCGCTTTCGCGAGGAATGGATACGCGCGGACATCGTCGAAGTCATCCATCTCGACGGCATCGGCCAGCACATCACGCGCGGCGGCGTAGTTGCCAGCGCGGTACTCGGCGATGCCGCGGGTCACCTGCACGATGTATAGATTCGGCCAAGCCAGCGCGACACGTCGCGCTTTTCTCGCCGCGGTCTCATACTCTTCCGCCTCCTGGTCGGGATAACGCGTCGCGATGAGCGCATCACTGTGAAACCACGCGATGTGCTCACCAAATCGCTCGGCGTATTCGATGGCATCCGCCCGCAGATCTTCCGGAATCGCGTCGTCCGACTCGATTGCAGCGCGAACATCTTCCGTGAACTCCAATTCCTGGTAGAGCGGGTCCACCAGGTCACGAATCTGGCGCGATCGCGCGAGTTGCGTGAATCCAGCGCGCGGCGTGCGCGTGTCGTACCGCTTCAAAAGCATATCGGTGCCGGAGACGAGAAGTGCTTGCTCCTCTTCATCGAAACCGATCGCCCGCGGCCTGCCGGTTTGCAGGACGGAACTGAACACGCGCTGCCGGGTGTCCGTGTCCCACAAACGGACAGACTGATCACGAAACCCGACCGCAACCCGGTTGACTTCCGCGAGCAGGCATATGTCATAAATCTCCGGTCCGGCGCTTTGCAGTTGGTAGGGCGTGTGTGGCGCATCGATCGAATAGGCGTGTACCGCTCCGTTTGCCGAACCGATGACCAGCAGTTGCAAGCGCTCGTCCACGGCCATGGCAGTCGGGTCTTCGCGTGAAAGCGGAACGGTGGCAACGATCTCGCCGGCCGTAGTGTCCAGCACCCGGCATTGCAGGGCATGCTCGCTGGCGGCATCGGGTTCAATCCACGCCAGATACTGGCGCTCGCGTCCCATTCGCATCAGATTCATCGCTGATGTGGTCAGCGGCTGTTCATCGCGCAACTCACCGGTCGCGGGATTCATGCGCCAGATCTCGCCGTTCGCGACGAGAACGTACAGGTCACTGCCCGGCCGAGGCCAGGCGATGGATTCCAGTTGCGAATGCTCAAACGGATCGTAGCGTTGCACGATGGAGCCATCGCGTGCATCGAGCAGGTAGATGAGATCGGGCCGCCCAATGACGGCAAGCCGGCCGCCATCAGGGCTGAACTGCAAATCCTGCGTGCGCGCAGTGAGCAGATAATTTTGCCAGCGAAGTTCGCCGGTCTGTGTGTTCCAAAGGTTGATGAATCCCCAGTTTCGGGTCGCCATCACCCGGCCGCCAACCGCGAAAGCGGCCTGATCGACCCGTCGCCGATGGGGCGCTTCGAACTGCGTGGGTGAAGCGATCACATCGGCGTCCCAGACGACAAATCCGCCCTCGTAGCCGACGACGAGGAAACGATCATCATGGGAGTAGCGCATCGCGGTCGCGTGGGGGTGCAGCGAGGGCATGCTCGTCAATGTTTGCCGAAACTCACCATCGAGAATCGTGATGCCGCTCTGATCCAGGACCGCCACCTGGGAGAAATCGGAGCGCGCTGCGAATCGAAGAATGGAACGCGAATGTTCGTAGCTGAAATTGCGTTCGCCGGAATCGACACGGAGCGACTTGAGCCCGCTGAAACCGGACGTCGCCATGATGAACTCACCCGATGCGGAAAACTCAGCGCGTCGAGTCCAATTGTTCCACTGCTCGAGGCCGGTCTCAACATCGATCACCGCCATGCGATACTGATCGGTGATGTACAGGACAAACTGCCCGTCGGGACTGAACGTCGCCTGCCATGCTGCGGGCTGATCGATTTCAATCGCGCGCAGTTTGCGCCCGGTGCGCGCATCGACGATCTGCACTTCAAATCCATTCTGACCGCCGACGATTACCCACGGCTCGGTCGGATGGAAGGGAATCGGGCCGGGCGAATTGGCGCCTTCAAGGGTCCAGACCGTTTCGCCGGTCGTGGGATTGATCATTTGCAGGCCGATCTCGCGGTCATAAATCAGCAGGCGGTCGCCGGTCTGGTCGAGAGTGACGCGGCTGCCGGCGAGACCGGTGGAGACGGAGGACCAGAGCTCGCCGGTTTCGAGCGACCAGGTCTGGAGCAGACCGCTCTCGCGCAGGGTCATGACACGTCGATTGTTGGGAGTGACAACCAGGTCGGCAAGGCGATCGGAGGGATCATCGAACCAGACTTCGCGCAGTGATTGATTGCCCCGGTAGCCGAGGTGATGCCACTCCCAGCCGCGCAATTCGTCCGGCGCTGTTTCCAGATGCTCGCGTGCGGAAACACCATCGCCGATATCGAGTGCGGCCTGCGCGGCGGAGATGCTGAGCCGATAGGCGAGTTGCTGGGACTCATCGCTCTTCTGCTCGGCGAAGACGCGAAGATTCGCTTCGCGATAGGCCACGCTGGCGATGCCGATGAAACTCGCCACGATCAGCGCGAGCATGAGCACGGCAGCGATCGCCGCGGTACGGTTGCGGCTGATGAACTTGCGGAAGCGGTACACCAGATCCGGCGGGCCCGCGCTGACCGGCTCATGGTTCAGGTAGCGGCGAAGATCAGCAGCAAACTCCGACGCGGACGCATATCGCCGCTCGCGGTCCTTCTCCATCGCGCGCATCGTGATCCAGTCGAGATCGCCCCGCAGCTTACGCTGAATGAGCTTGATCTCACTGCGCCGGGATTCAGCGATCGAGGCGGCGCTGTGACTGCCGGTGCGTTGAACGCGGGTGCTGGGTTTGGGGGGCTGCTGGTGACAGATGATTTCCTGAATATCGCGAAACGGCTTGCCGCGAAATGTCTCCGGATCGAACGGCAGCTCGCCGGTCAGCAGTTCGTACAACACGACGCCCAGCGAATACAGGTCCGTGCGGGAGTCGATGTTGTCGGGATTGTTCTCCGCCTGCTCCGGGCTCATGTAGGTCGGCGTGCCGACGAGTTGGCCCGAGTGCGTATGAAACGTTTTCTCCAGATCATCCTGCCGCATCGCCTTGGCAATGCCGAAGTCGATGATCTTCGGCCGGGCCTTTCCGTCACGGGTCATGACAAGAATGTTGGACGGCTTGATATCACGGTGAATGATGCCCTTCTGATGGGCGTGCTGCAGCCCTTCACAGACTTCGATGAACAACTCGATGCGCTCTTCGACCGTGAGATGATTTTCGTTGGCGAACCTGGTGATCGGCGTGCCTTCGACGTACTCCATGACGAAGAACGGCCGTCCCCGATCGGTCGCGCCGGCATCAAAGACGGTCGCAATCGCCGGATGCTCCATCAGCGCCAGCGTCTGCCTTTCAGCTTCAAATCGTTGCACGATCTGTTGCGTGTCCATGCCGAGCTTGATGATTTTCAGCGCGACTTTGCGGCGGATCGGTTCGATCTGCTGGGCGAGATACA
The DNA here is from genome assembly GCA_007693845.1 of Phycisphaerales bacterium. Classification (GTDB taxonomy): domain Bacteria; phylum Planctomycetota; class Phycisphaerae; order Phycisphaerales; family SM1A02; genus SKZB01. The sequence continues at coordinate 20,742 of RECV01000143.1, read as the reverse complement.
CCTCGCCGAAGCCGCCCTCACCGATCCTCTCGATCAGTTCGTAATGATCGATCCGGTCGGGGGGAATCGGATCGTTCGTCTGGGTCACTTCCGAAGCGCGCGGCGTGCCGTTGGATCCGCCGGGGGTCGACGACTCGCCGAGAATGTCAGGGAAGATCTGGTGCAACCCGGTCTGAAGTTGCTCTTCGGCCAGGCATCCCTCACGGTCTTCGTGGTGCTTGAGCAGCGATTCGACTTCGCGGCGGAGTTCTTCGTGCTCACCGCAGAGTTCCGCCAGTTGCGCTTCGCGCTCGTGCTCCGGGCGCTGACAGAGTTCCCAGAAGATCTCCATCGCCCGATCGAAGATTTGCGAATCAGTTTCGGTCATCACTCAACTCACGTCGCAGCCAGGCCCGCGCGCCGTACCAGTCGGCTTCGGCCGCTTTGGAAGTGATGCCCAGCACGGCGGCGGTTTCATCGCAGGTCAGCCCGCCGAAGACGCGCAGTTCGACGACCTGCGCCTTTCGGGGGTTCTTATCACTCAATCGCTGCATGGCCTCGTCGAGAGCCAGCAGATCCAGATTGCCGCCCAGACCCGCGTGATTCGAGGCGTGGTCCATCGAGACCTGGTTCCAGTTTCCGCCACGTTTGTCCGCGCCCTTGCGCCGCGCGTGATCAATCAGAATCTGCCGCATTGCGGTGGCGGCCACGGCGAAGAAATGCGCGCGATCGCTCCAGTCGGCGTTCTCGGCGTTGATGAGCCGCACGTACGCCTCGTGAACGAGCGCGGTCGGCTGCAGCGTGTGATCGCTGTTCTGGTTCCGGAAGTAGGAGCCGGCGAGTTGGCGCAATTCATCGTACACCAGCGGCAGCAGTCGGCTGGCGGCCGCTTCGTTTCCGTCACGCGCATCCTGAAGGATTCGAGTCAGTTCATCCCGCGGCCCGTCCGCCATGGTGCCCTTTCCGGTCTCAATCCCAGTCCGACTCCCCCATGATAGGAAACCACCGATCGAATGGAACCGATTTGGACGTCGAAAAGCGGGGACACGGGTGATCGGGCGAAGACGCGGCGCGTTCAATCTGCGACGCGATGATCCAAGTATCACATCGAGGCGGGATGTCGCGCGAGGAACCACCATGGGACAACTGAGATCGGGCATGGGACAACTGAGATCGGGCATGGGACAACTGAGATCGGGCATTGACGTTCGCTCCGCACAATCGAATTCCGCCATGATGCCAAGCGTATCCCGAACGTACATCGAACGGGCTTGGCCGGGCAGCGCCCCTTCCCCCGTTAAACGCGAAGGGTCGACACGATTCCTGAACAAAATGCGGGCCGCGCTGAAAGGGCATGCCGTGTTACCGGGCGCGTGGCTTGGTTGCTGCGCGACCGATGGGCGACCTTTGCGATCTGATTTGTAAATCAACGGGTGAGGTGGCAGGGCAGGGGCAATCATGGCCACCTTACCGCACGCGCACCGCATCCCGCCCCCCGCTCCGCAACCCCCCACCCGGAGCCCCAAGCCGGCCACCCTCTCTCGTCTCTCTGCCTGCACTTGATCCGCGGGATAGGCGAATCAGGAAGTGGAGGTGGCATCGTGCGACAGCCCGTGTTTTCCGCCACCTATCTGTTATGTATGCGTGAAAATGCGGTCACTTACGACAGAATTTGACCAAATGTTTGAAAAAATGTGTTTTCCAGTGGTTCCGACGGCATTCGCGGCGGCAGGTCGATCGCGACCCGGGGCCGAAACTTGATCGGACTCCATCGTGGTTCGCCGGTGGCCGGTACACTGTCACCACGCTCGTGCGTTCACGGCTGGTTCACGTCGCGTTTTCTGCCCGCCATCTCCCCGCTTTTGCGTTTTCCCGCGCCCCTGATGATTCCACCCAAGTGGTTCGAGTTCGCCAAAATCTCGGTAAGTACCGCATTGACAAACGTCTGGCGGAAGGCGGGTTCGCGGTGGTTTTTCGCGCCTACGACACCATCGAGGGCATCCCGGTCGCGCTGAAGATTCCGCACGAACACCTGATGACGCGCCAGTCGATGGACGATTTCCGCAAGGAAGTTCGTCTCAATGCACGGCTGGATCATCCGAACATCCTGCCGATCAAAAATGCCGGCTACATCGACGACCATTTCGTGATTGTGTACCCGCTCGGCCTGGGCACACTCGGCGATCGACTGCAGAAACGGCTGGCGGTCAAGACCGCGCTGATCTACACCGATCAGATTCTCGAAGCCGTCGCGTACGCGCACAAGCATCGTGTCGCGCATCTTGATCTCAAGCCGGAAAACTTCATCATGTTCCCGAACGACCGCCTGCGCCTGGCGGATTTCGGCATTGCGAAGATCGCGCATCGCACGATTCACGCCTCCGGGGCCGGCACCGTCGGATTCATCGCGCCGGAGCAGGCGATGGGCAAGCCGTCACTGCGTTCGGATGTTTTTTCGCTCGGTCTGCTGATCTACCGCATGTTCTCCGGCCAGTTGCCGGAATGGCCCTTTGACTGGCCTCCGCCCGGCCATGACCGCTTGCAAAAGCAGATCAGTCCGAAGTTCATCGCCCTGCTCGAACGCGCGCTTTCGGTCGACCACCGAGAGCGATTCAAGGATGCGCAGCAGATGAACAACGCCTACCGGCGGATTCGCCCACGATCGCTGAAACGCGGTGCCGCGAGCACGGTCGGACAACGCAGCGGGCGCGGCATCACGCGCCGCAACTGGAAGACCGTGCGGGTGCGCGAATTCCTGAGGCAGTTCCGCGTCCTGCTCAACGTGCGCTCCAAGTGTCGCGCGTGCGGCGAACCGGTTTCGGAATTCATGCAGGCGTGCCCGTGGTGCGGAACGGATCGGGACAAACACCACGGCGAAACGAAGCTGCCGGCGACGTGTCCCCGTTGTTGCCGCGGCGTGAAACTGGACTGGAAGTTCTGCGCGTGGTGTTACGGTCCCGCGATCGGCCCGCTGACCAATCGTGAATACACCGATAAAAGCTACATCGGCCGATGTCAGAACCGTCAATGTTCGCGCAAATTGCTATTGCCCTTCACGAAATACTGCCCGTGGTGCCGACAGAAGGTTCGGAAGCCGTGGCTGATTCCGGGCCACCGGGAGACCTGTGATTCGTGCGGCTGGGGCGTTCTGCGCGAATTCTGGGAATACTGCCCGTGGTGCGGCAAGCCCACGAAACGCCGCTGAGTTTTTGCCCGCATTCGCTTTTGCTGCTCACTCCCGTGCCATGAACGATGAAGACGCGCACAACTCGACCTCCGGCCCGGGCAATCTGTTTCTGCGCGAAACGATGAACGAATGCATCACCCGCGCGTTCGCCTTCGGGATGGTGGCGGCGTTCTCCACGCGCGCGCCGGGCAAAGCCGGCGACAACGAAGATGCAGCCGCGATGATCGATGTGAACGAACACACCGGCGTCCTTGCCCTCGCTGACGGGGTGGGCGGCCACGCCGGTGGCGCGATGGCGTCCAGTCTCGCGGTGCAGGCGGTTCACGATGCCGTCAGTGCTGCGGGAGACCATCCGACCGGATTGCGCGACGCCATTATGACCGGATACGAAATCGCGAATCGCGCCGTGACGGATATCGGCGTCGGGGCCGCCACCACGCTCTCCGTCGTCGAACTTCACCGGGAAGGCGTGCGCACCTATCACGTTGGTGATTCGCCGATCCTGCTCGTCAGTCAGCGGGGAAACGTGCGAATGCAGATCATCACCCATTCGCCAGTCGGTTATGCAGTAGAGTCCGGACTGCTGCCCGAGAAGGAGGCGATGCATCATGCCGATCGGCATGTCGTCTCCAATCTCGTCGGCGATGATGATATGCGCATCGAAATCAGTTCGCGGATCACGATGCAAAAACGCGACACCCTTCTGCTCGCCAGTGACGGTCTGTTCGACAACCTGCACACGCGCGAGATCATTCAGATCATTCGCAAGGGGCCGATCCAGCGGGCGGGCCACGGGCTGGTTCAATTGGCGATGGAGCGCATGTCACATGCGCGCGAAGGCATGCCCAGCAAGCCGGATGATCTGACGTTCCTGCTGTTTCGCCGATCCACCTGATTGCCCACACGCTTTCCGCTTTATAGCGTGATCACGCCGCGACGATGAAGCAGGGCGCGATCACCAGGGAAGAACCTCGTCATCCTCATCGCTGAATTCGGGCGGCGGTTCCTGGTCCGAGTTCGGGTCCGGCCGTCGCTCCATCGGATCCAAATTGAGAAACGCAAGTCGGCCGCCGAACGTCAGCGATGGCGGTTCGGTGTGGTGATCATCGTCCGTGGCGTCGGCACCACCGTCAGGCGACTGGCAGCGCGCATCACCTTCGACTTCGCCCATCGCATATGGCGCGCCGATTTCTCTGCCTCCACCTCCGTTGCGGGAATCTTCACCCTCATCATGGTCGTCCTCCTCACCCTCTGTGCACACGTCCTCCGCATCCACATCTTCCTCTTCGAACTCATCACATTCATCGTCAAAACAGTACATCCGTTCGCCATCCTCATCGACATAGTCTGGATCGGTCGGAAGGATGTCGAAACCAAACCCCCACCCCTCGCACCCCGGTGTCGGGCAGCCCCAATGCCCCGCACACTGACTGTCTGACTTGTCTTCAACCCACTCGATCTGCCAACTGTCATACACACACTCACAGTGCAGACAGTACACCTCCGTCGGCAGTTCCGGCGGGCCGAAAGGATCACATCTCCGATCGGGTCGATTGGCCATATCTCTATGGTCGTCCATGATGGAGAATTGTCAACGAAATTTCCAGCAGTGGCCGTCGATTCGGCAAACAAGCGAACGCAGCGGCGTGTGCTCCCCTCGTATTCAATGTTTCCCAGTTTGCCCAGTCTGCTCGGTCTCGATCGCGCGCTCGCGGCTGCGAATCAAGAGTGATCGGCCCCCGTAAAACAAGGGCCGAGACGCACTCCACGGAATGCGTCTCGACGATGGCAAGCTGATTGACGGTTGATTGCAACGCGGCAGAGCGGTGCCGCCATACCACAAACCGGTTCCGGCCAGCGACTTACCGCGGATTCCCCGACGTGAAAATCGGATCGTTCGGACGAAGCGTGCTGGGGTTGTCCAGAAGGAAGAGCCGGCCGAGATCTTCGAACATCATGCGCAGGTTCTGATTGCCCGCCGTCCGCATGTTCCGGTCCGCATCGACATGCGTTTCGTGCATGGTGATCAGTTCGGGCGTGAGATCACGTTTGATCGCACCGTAGCTGACATCATCGGGACTGCTCTGACATCCGGTCAGAGCCAGACCACCAGCCAACGCAAGGGCGCAGACGGCGGAGATTCGGAAACGCGATTTGGAGACGGGTTGCATGGGAAAACACCTTTCGGCGGGGACATCTTGAGCGGACAAGGGGCGTTCAATTTCCAGATGTACCGCGCGAGCAGAACGGTGTCAATTCAGCGTTTTATTTACATCAACATCAGAGAATATGCAGATGTCGAGCCCGGCCGATGAATGCGCCGATCATTGATCGTGCCTTCGCCTCATCTTCCCGGCTCGGGCGACTACAATGGGACTTCACGATTCCCGGGCCCGTCGGGTGGCCTGCGTGTTCGGCATATTTGCTCGTTCCTGCTGAGCTCCAAGGGATCGCCGATCCGCGACGATGGTCAGGCCTCACCCGCCCTGCGGGGAGTGGAAGGCCGGGATCGATGGAAGGCGAGCCCACCTCGTATTGGGGTTCGAGCAAAATCCCGACACGTTCGTACTCACGGGACTCCTCGAGACCGTGGGGGCAACCCGGTGGGCCCGGGAGTCGTGGCACCAGAAGCGACGGAGCGACAGCGGGGCAAAGCAACGAAGACGCACCATGCCGTTGATCGTCGAATCTGTCGCGCCAGATTCCCGGCTCCACACTATTCGTCCACCACACCGTCGCTTCATCGCTTCGTCGCTTCGCCCTTCACCTCTCGATACTTCGCAGCCATTGCGTCCAGCGCATCGGGAATCACGCGCACCGCGCCGACGGTGGCCATGAAGTTCGTATCGCCGCCCCAGCGCGGCACGAGGTGCGCGTGCAGATGTTCCGGCACGCCCGCGCCGGCGGCCTTGCCCTCGTTGATGCCGTAATTGATCCCTTGCGGATTGAGCGCTTGGCGCATCAACTCCGCGGCCCGTTCGATCAGTCGCCAGAACGCGGATCGCTCGTCCGCCGTGTAATCCAGCAGCGTCGGCTTGGCCCGGCCGAGCGCGACCAGCAGATGCCCGTTGGCGTAGGGATACCGATTGAGCAGGATCATGCCGTGCTCGTTCCGCTCGATCACGTGATTCTGTTTATCAAGTTCCGGCGATTTCCAGTAGTCCAGCAGGAAGCTGCCCTCCGGCGCGGTCGGGCCGGACGCCTCCTCCGCCTTTCGCTCCAGATCTCGCAAATACGCCATGCGCCACGGCGCCCAGAGACTCTCGTGATTCATAGCGGGTATGGTAGGAGCAATGCATTGGGGGACCAAGGCACCAAGGCATCAAGGCATCAAGGCACTGAGGCACTGAGGCACTGAGGCACTGAGGCACTTTCAATTTTTTCTCCCGTGCGGGGTCGATCCGTCCGACAACTCGGCGACTCCTGAGGACTGCGTTCCACGAAAGCAACGACATGCACCGGACCCATTCATCGATTCAATCGTTGTCCGTTCTGCTCATCACGCTCACCGCACTCGCGTGGTGGCCATCCCCCGCCGCAGCCGGCTCGCTCGCACCGAATCCCGCCGCCGTTCCGGCCGACGATGAACTGCGTGAACTCGTCATCGCCACGCGCGAAGTCCCGCCGTTCGCCATGCAGGATGAACAGGGCGAGTGGCGCGGCATCACCATCGACCTCTGGCGGCGGATCGCGCTCGATCGCGGCTACACCTTTCGCTTCGAGGAACGCTCAATCGAATCAATGTTCGAGGGCTTGCAGGACGGCTCGCTCGATATCGCCGCCGCCGCGCTGACCATTACCGCCGACCGCGAGCGTCTGGTGGACTTCAGCCACCCGTTCATTCAAGTCGGCCTGGGTATTGCGGTAGAGGACCGGGCCGGTTCGGCCTGGTTCGCGGCGGTACGGAGCATCTTCGCCGGCGACTTCTGGCGCGTGCTGGCCGTGCTCGCGCTGATTCTCTTCATCTTCGGCCTGCTCGTGTGGGTCTTCGAACGCAGGCGCAATCAGGAGCAGTTTGGCGGCAATGCCGTGGAAGGCATCGGTGCCGGGTTCTGGTGGTCCGCCGTCACGATGACCACCGTCGGCTACGGAGACAAGTCACCCGTGACGATGGGCGGGCGGCTGATCGCGCTCATCTGGATGTTCGCCTCCATCATCATGATCTCCAGCATTACCGCGGCGATCACGTCCGCCCTCACCGTCGCCTCACTCGAACATGCCGTGCAGGGGCCGGAAGACCTGCCCGGCGTGCGGGTCGGCACGGTCAGCAACACCACCAGTGAACAGTTTCTCGAAGATCGCTTCATCCGCGCCCGTGGCTACGCGACGATCACCGCCGCGCTCGAAGCGCTGCGGAAAGGCGACGTCGAAGCCGTCGTCTATGACGCTCCGATCATGCAGTACACGATCGGCCGGGAGTTCGCCGGCAAACTCCGCGTCATGCCGCGCGAGTTCGAATATCAACCCTACGGCTTCGCACTGCAGCAGGAGGGCGATCTGCGCCAAGCGATCAACCGCACGATGCTGGACATCCTGGAATCAGAGGAATGGCGCACGATCAAGCAGCGGTATCTGGATTGATGGGACAAGCGACGATCGACGGCGCAAAGAAGTGAAGCGGAAGAGAGACCGTTTCGCGGCGCGGGCCGGCCCGACACCTCGCTACTCTTTGCGGAATCGACTCAGACCCACACCTGACAGATGAGATGCGGCTCTTTGGTCTTGCCGGTCAGCGTGCCCACGGTGGAGGTGACGAACTTGACTTCGTATTCCGGATGGGCATCGAGCCATTCGTTGATGCACTGATCCATGTAGTTGAGCGAGTCGTCGGTCAGTTTGCCGTGGAAGGTCTTGACGTGAATCGCGCCGCGCCCGGTCGTGTTCGGCGTGCGGCTCCAGCGTTCTTCGTGCGTCTTGCTCTTGCCGAAGGCGGTGATCTTCTTCGACTTGTTGAGCGGCCCCATCGGTTCGGCGATGGGGAGCGGCTCGGGCTCACCGGACCGGACCGTCGACCTTGACTTGGCGGATCGATCGGCTGATTGGCCGTCCTCGGGTCGTGAACCGTATTCAATGTTCATGTTGTCCTCCCAGCAAACTCGGGACCGCACGGGCGGAATCCACGCGGACGTCGCTCCAGTTCCTTGTACCGCACCGGGGCGATGCGGCTGCTGCTTCAGGCGGACTCCAGTCGCTCAATCAGCCACTGATCGTCGGTTTCCGGGCGAAGGTGCACCCGAACGGGGGGACACGGTTCGCTGCCGGGCAACCGCCACGTCAGTCGCAGGACCACCCCACAAGGATGATCGCCCGCCTTGACCATTTCAACTGTACCCGATGAGACGCGTCGGACATGTCCCCGATTGCGAGAAATCGGGCCTTCGTACTCCAAATACTTCGGCCGATGGTCCTGAATCCGTTGAGCTTTGGCGGTTTCCCAGGCCTCAATCGCCCCCAGCAGCTCGAGAAGGGGCCGCTCCAGCCGAAACGAGACCAGCGGTTCCCGGCCGTCGGGGTCGCGAGCCAGCATCCAGTCGATGTGGTGCGACCCGTCGGGCAACTCGTGCCGCAACTCCACCATCGGGCAGGGGCGGCTCGAAAACGCGACGTCGAGTCTTTCCTTCATGGCGGCTCCCGCCGAGGTGGAACAGTCATGCTCGCCAGCCCAGTGGCCCGGCTCAGGGGACCGGCTCAGTTCATCGGCTCAGCTCACCGAATAGACGTGCGGCGGTTCTTCACCCCGCAGCGCGGCGGCGGCGTTCTCAACCGCCAACTCCGTCATCCACTCCCGATCCTCTACCGTCGCGCTGCCGAGATGCGGCAGGAGGAACGTGTTCTGCAGTTCCACCAGGCCATCCGCAAGCCGCGGCTCATTCTCGAAGACATCCAGCCCCGCCGCAAAAATCTTCTTCCGCTGAAGCGCCTGCACGAGCGAGCGCTCTTCGACGACCGGCCCGCGGGCCGTATTCACGAGAATGGCGTTCGGCTTCATGAGCGCCAACTCCTTCGCGCCGATCAGGTACCGCGTCTCCTTCGTCAGCGGCGTGTGAATGCTGACCACATCCGCTTCACGCAAACCGTCATCGAGGCCGACGCGCTTCGCGTTGAGCGGCGGTTGTTCGAACTCCTCATGCTGCGTGCGCGCGTGATAGAGGATGTTCATATCCCAGCCGAGCGATCGCTTCGCCGTGGCGTAGCCGATGCGACCGGCTCCGACGATGAACAGCGTCTTGCCGATCAATCGCTGCCCGAGTAGTTCGTTTGGTCCGACGCCCTTCCAGCGGCCGCTGCGCACGAGCGATTGACCTTCCTGCGCGCGCCGCGCGGCGGCGAGAATCAGCAGCCAAGCGATATCCGCCGTTGGCTCCGTAACCGCGTGGGGCGTGTGCGCGATGATGACATTTCGACGGCCGGCTTCCTCAAGATCGACATTATCCACACCGACCGCGTAGTTGCTGACGATTTTAAGCTGATCCCCCGCTGCATCGAAGAACTCCGCGTTGATCTCCGTGTCGGCCGGGGTTGCAATCACCGCGTGCGCGCCGCGAACGGCGGTGAGCAAATCGTCCCGCGAAAGTCGCTCATCGACGGAGTTGATCCAGATGTTCTCGAAACCTTTGGCGCGCAGCTTCGGCACCGGATGGCCCGGCAGCGGACGCGTGATGACGATGCGTTGATCGCTCTTCTCCCGGCTCATTCGCTCTGCCCGCCTTCGCGTTCACGTGCATCATGCGTCATCGCGGTCAGCACCTCGCGAACACGTTCCGGGGAATCCATCATCTCTTTCGACGGCACGCGGTAGACATCAAACCGGGCGCGGATATCGATGCCGCGCGGATCCACGCCGACCATGCGCGGCTGTTCGATCTCGGTTCCGCCGAAATGCTTGCACAAAAGCCGCAGGTCATCCTGATGATCTTCGTTCATGTGCTTGCAGATGCGGGCTTCATGCTCCGCGAGGGGATTGCTGAGGTCGATCGCCTCGCCGTCCACAACGACGGCGTCACACCGCACACAGTCAACCGAGGCCGTCGCCCAATAGAGGTCGTCCGGCTCGCCGTGGTAGATTCGCCAGCGATCGGCGATCGCGCCGGCCTCCCCCTTCTCCTCGAATTGCTCCAGCGTCACCTGCACTTCGGTGGCCTGTTCGTAGCACTGCGGCACGAACAGAACGGTGTCGAAACACTTGAGCATGGCGAGCATGGCGGGCATGGCCAGCCGGCCTTCCCGGGTGATCACATACCGGATCGGGCGCAGATGCTCCTCGAACCGCATTTCGGCGGTCGTGTTGCCTCGCAACTCGGCAATCACTCGTTCAGCGTGCGGGTCAGACATACAACTATGGTACGTGGGAATCCGGGTCGGTGAGAAGTGCGCCGGGCATGAAGCGGAAGACGAGAGGCGGACCCCCCGAACACATCGCGCGATATCATGTCGTTCCATGTCCAAATCCATCCAACGCATCGGCGTGCTCACGGGCGGGGGCGATTGTCCCGGTCTGAATGCCGTCATCCGCGCGGTTGCCAAAACCGCGATTCATCAACACGAGATCGAAGTCATCGGCATCCAGGACGGCTTTGAAGGGCTGATCGAGAACCGCACCCGGCCGCTGGACTTTGCTGATGTCTCCGGCATCCTGGCGCGGGGCGGGACGATCCTCGGCACGAACAACAAGGCGAATCCCGAGAAGTACTACACCGGAGATGATGAACAGGGCGAGCCGATCTTCATCAACGCCGTGGACAAATGCCTCGCCACCGTCGAGGCGCACAAGCTCGATGCGCTGATCGTCATCGGCGGCGACGGCACGATGAGCTGCGCCAAACCGCTCGTCGAGGCGGGCGTGAACTGTATCGGCGTGCCGAAAACCATCGACAACGACATCGTCGGCACGGACATCACCTTCGGTTTCACGACCGCGGCGAATACCGCCACGCTCTCGCTTGACCGTCTGCATTCCACGGCCGCGAGCCATCACCGCGTGATGGTGTGCGAGGTCATGGGCCGCAACGCCGGCTGGCTCGCCCTGCACGCCGGCACGGCGTCCGGCGCGGATGTGATTCTGATTCCCGAGATTCCGTTCGATATTGACAAGGTCTGCGCGTTCTGCGAAAGCCGCATGACCGAGCGTCGCGGCTTTTCGATCATCGCCTGCGCTGAAGGCGCGAAACCGCAGGACGGCGAACAGGTGGTCAAGAGACGCGTCGAATCCAGCCCGGACCCGATTCGTCTCGGCGGCATCGGCCAACTCGTGGCGGATGACATTCAGAAACGCACGAAGATCGAGACGCGCACGACCGTGCTCGGCCACGTCTTGCGCGGCGGGCCGCCGATCACCGCCGACCGCGTGCTGGCTTCGCAGTTCGGATACCACGCGATGCGTCTGCTGATGCAGGGCAAGAAGAGCCGCATGGTCGTCATGCAGAAGAACGATCTGAGCGATGTGGAGCTGACCTACGCCGCGAACAAGCAGCGTCTCGTACCGACCGATCACGTGCTGGTCGAAGTCGGCCGTGCGGTGAAGACGTGTTTCGGCGACTGATGACAATCGCCCCCGAACGAGCCGATGGCCTTTGGCGCCTACAGAACCGAGCGCAGGCGAACGTACTCAGCATCGCGGTCATCGGGATTGTCAACCGTTTCTGCGATCACTTCGCGCAGAAGAATCCGAAACCGCTTGCGGACGACCTTGAGGGCGGAGGCCACATGAGCGGCGGACGGAAATCCGCACTCTTTTGCAATCTCATGCTGGGGCGGGGCGGCGTTGCCCGAGATGGCCGGCCGAAGAATCGCCACTTCAAAGGCATCCCAGTGGCGTTGGAGATTGGCCTCGTGAAGGTGCTGGCGACATCGATGCATCGCTTCCTCCAGTTGCACAATGGCCCAACGCCGTTCAAATTCGAGCTCGGGTGAACCGGCCGTGTGCTGGTGCAGAAGGCATTCTTCACGTTGCAGCGCATCCAGCTGTATCTCTATGCCATTTGAGTGGTGACGACGCGTCTGGCGATGATCATCCGCCACGAAATTGGTCAATGCGGTCAGGAGCAGTGAACGAAGTCGTCCCCGCGCTTCATCGGCACGTTCAAAGAGATCGCGCTGAAAGACGACATCGGCGAAAAACCGCTGGGTCAATTCAGCCGCGGCTTCCGGGTCGAACCCACGACGGCGGAGGATAATGTAAATCGGCTGCCAGTATTGACGGCTCAGTGTGTCCAACGATCGCTGCCGAAGCGATTCATCCTGCTCACGAAGGCCATTCAACAATGTCCATCGTGTCGTACGAAATGCATTCGTGCGTTCGGATTGGGAGGTCGATTGGCTCGGACACATCAAGCCCGAAATATATCACATACGGTCGATTTATGAAAGTTTTTCTTTCGACCTGCCATGCGAATCGATTATCGTCGTACTTCATACTTGGGGGGGGCGATCATGGGCAGGCATTCTGGTCGCGCGCTAGTGCCCGAGGTTCCCGGAGTACGGTCATGTCGAAGACCGAAATGCAAAGTGCCGGTTCCTCTGAAGATTTATCATTGTCAAGCTATGCCGCGGCCCGCCGACTGGCGGCTGGCCTGCTTGACGATGAGGAGGATGAGAACGAACCTGAAGATCAGCCTCGATCATCTGACATCGCCGGCCGCCGCGCCAGCGTGCCCGGTTATCTGATTTCGGGCGTGCTGGGTGAAGGCAGCGGGGGCGTGGTGTATGAGGGCTTTCGTGAAGGATCGGATCGTCCGGTGGCGATCAAGATCATGCGCGCCGATCTGAGCGATGAAGTCAGCATGCGGCGGGTCTGGCGGGAACTTCACATGCAGAGCGAACTGCGCCTGGATTGCCTGCCGCGCGTCCTCGACTACGGCGAGGTGGAGGGTCGACTCTACATTGTGACCGAACGGATCGATGGTCGCTCGTTGGAGACTTTCGTCGAGGAAAGGAATCTCGACCGAGCGGCACGCGTTCAGTTGCTGGCCGAGATTGCCCGCGCCGTTCAACAGTTGCACGATCATGGTGTCATTCACCGCGATCTGAAACCCGAGAACATTCTGATCGACCAGTTCGGCAAGCCGGTCATTCTCGATCTGGGGATCGCCATGCTGCTGGTTGAGGATGTGCGAGCCACACTCTCCGATGAGAGCGGTCCGATGGGAAGTCCGGCGTTCATGGCCCCGGAACAGGCGCGGGGCGAACGGCATTTGATCTCCGTACGAAGTGATGTCTACGCGCTGGGAGCGATCGGATTTCAGTTGATTCTCGGCACGACGCCACATGCCACCGATGCGCCGCTGCACGAGGTTGTCCGAAGAGTCTCTCAGGATACGCCGCGCGATCCGCGCGCGATTGAGCCCAAGCTTCCACGGCCACTGGCCGCCGTGCTGGCCAAAGCCGTGGCGCCGCAACCGGACGATCGCTATCCGTCTGCCGGCGCATTCGCGGACGATTTAGATCGCTGGCGGCGACGTGAACCGGTCATGGCGACACCGCCTTCGCTCGTGCGCCGGGTTGGACGAATCCTCGCACAGCACCCCTTCGTCTCATCGGTCAGCGTCGGCGTGCTCATTGCGGCCGCGATCGTGGTCGGCACCGCCGCCTCGCTGCACATGATGAACTCCCGCCCGCACCAGGTGATTCTCGATCCGGAAGCGCAGAGTTTTCTCCGACTGGTCTCGCTGAGCGGGCAGACATTGCACCTCTGGGAGACGGGCCGAGCCGACGGCATACGCTCTTACGCCGATGTGCGAAGTCAGGCGATACCGGAGACCCGCGGGGTGTTCATTGCCTTTGCGGATCAGGCGGATCTGCCCTGGGCGGGCGATGCGTGTTTGTTTTCCTACGACCAGCCGGATGAACCGCTCTGGTGCGCCGGCCGCGATCATCCGCCGCTGAAGCTGCCGCCGGGCCTCACCGCCCTGCCGGACAATCGGCGATTTCAGGCGCGCATGGTTCGGCTGGCGACCGTCTTTCCGGAGCGAGACCACCCGCAACTGATGTCAGTCCATTACTACGGCGATTATTCTCCCACGGCGATCCGCATACACGATATCCACGGCGAACTGTTATACGAAGCCTGGCACGGCGGTCGCATCACAGATGTGCTCTGGATGCCCGAGGCGGAGCAGTTGCTTGTAACCGGGTACAACAACGAAGCCACCTTCGCCGATCGCGGCTTCGACTATACCGAGCGGTTCTGGCCGATGGTGGTTCTGGCGACCCGACCGGAACTGAATCAAAGAACCGGTTACTGCCGAGAGACCGGACGTGAGTTGACCTGGCAGGAATCGAAGCTTGAACGACTCTGGTGCCGCATGGTTATCCCGCCGGAAACGCAGCTGCGCATCGGAAGTCACATGAGTCTGCGTCTGATCTCGGCGGACACGGATCACGAATCTGCCGGTGTCGGGTTCCATGAACACCGGAGAAGCGGCCGCCTGCTGACCCTGATCATCAACCGGGATGGTGAGGTGCTTGATCGCGAAGTAAGCGACCGGTACATCTTCACCGATCACACGCGACCAGACCCGAAGATCATCGAGCTCATTGATCTTCCGCCCATTCTGCGTGAGCCTAGTTACGCACCGCTCGATCGCAATGCCGAAGATTCAATGGATGAAGAGAACATCGGCTGACCCGGCTCGGCCGAAGATGGCAGATTGACCGCTACGGACGCATCCCGTCGCCGCGGTAAATCACCCGGATATTGCTGCTGCGGCCGGAACCGCCTCCGAACAGGCCGGCCACTTTCCGCCAAGCTCCGTGCGCGAGCGCGAGCACGGAGAAAAGCACCACTGCCGCCAGCAGCGCGAGGAGGAACAACAGCACAATCGGCAGCGCGATGATGAGCAGGAAGAGCGTCAACGCCGCCCGCGTGACCCAGCCCGGCTGCTGCGCCACCGTGCGGTAGACGGTCCGCGCCCGGCCGGTGCCTTCATCGAAAATGGTGGAGATTCGCGTGACTCTCATCGGTGCATTCTAGGCGCGACCAACCGCGCCGGTTTCGGGATGACTCCCGTTCTGTCGTGATCTTCCCCACCGGTCATTCTTCCGAAGATCGTCGCGAGACTTTCACCGCACCATCTTCACTCGGGCCGCGGCTTCAGCATGATCGTCAGCACCACGCTCACCACCGTCCACGGCAGGAGAATATCCACCACGCTGAGCGTCACCCGCTCACGGGGGTAATGCCAGAAGAACGCATCCGGCAGATAGGCCACAACGATCGCGAAGACCGCGAACAGAACGCCGACCAGCACGCACGCGAGCGCGGGCGCGCCGCCGCGCCGCATCCCCTGAATCATCATCGCGAGAATGAACGCGCCGACGCAGTTCACCAGCAGAAAGAGCGCGAGACTCGCCCACATCGGCGTGTCCACCCCCTGCGGATGAAGCACCATCATGGTCACCGTCGGCCCTTCGCGTTTGTCCGCGGCAGCCCCCTCCGGCGCATCGACCTGACCGGGGTACATGTACACCCCCGTCTCGGAGACGCGGGAAAAGAATTCCTCCAACTCCGCACGCTCGCCGGGGAATGTATTCAGCGTCTGAGCGTGAAACGGTAACGCCATGTAAGACACGGAACCCCAGATGAAAACGATGATTCCGCCGATCAACGCGGCCAGAAGCAGACGTGACATGAGACGACCTCCACGCAGGGACACCGATCTGACGAGTCTGACATCGACCCGACCGACGGCCGGACGCTACAATCGCGTCCGAATGACGCGGTGTCAATGTTCGTGCAGGTCGCCGCGGCGAACCGGCGGCCGGGCGAGCGGCTCCACCTCTCACGGAAGAGGGGTCGGCCGGCACCGACGTTGCCTCAAAGGTTCTCCCCGGGATGGATCAAACGATCGATCCCGTTGAAGCACGATGATCGCCCACGCCTTTCCCGGAGTTCGAATCATGACTCACACATCCCCCGCCAACGCAGACGGCCCCGGCCTCTTCCACGGCGCGTTCACCGCGCTGGTCACGCCCTTCACGAAGGACGGCAGCACGATCGATCTCGATCGGCTCGAAGCGCAGATCGAATTCCAATCGCAAGGCGGGGTGAGCGGCATCGTGCTCTGCGGAACGACCGGTGAATCGCCGACACTGACGGCCGACGAGTTCCGCGCGGTCGTCGAGCGCGGGGTCACGGCCGGCAAGCAGCACAAGCTCACCGTCATCGTCGGGACCGGCTCCAACTGCACCGCCAAGGCGATCGAAGCGCATCGGTTGGCCCACGCCGCCGGCGCCGACGCCTCACTGCAGGTCAACCCGTACTACAACAAGCCGTCGCAGGAAGGGCTCTGCCGACACTTTGAAGCGATCGCCGATTCCTGCGATCTGCCGATCATGCTCTACAACATTCCGGGGCGAACCGGCGTTGCGCTGAACGCGGCGACGATTGAACGACTCGGCAAGCACGCGCACATCCAGGCGATCAAGGACGCCACCGGCGGGCTCGAACTGGCCGATGAAACCCGCCGACGCACGAACCTGGCGATTCTGAGCGGCGATGATCCAATGACCCTCCCCCTGATGTCCATCGGCGCGGTCGGCGTGGTGTCGGTGATTTCCAACATCGTCCCCGACCGCGTTGCAGAACTCTGCCGCGCTGCGCTCCGGGGCGACTGGAACGAAGCCCGCAGCATTCACGATGAACTTCTCCCGCTGGCGCGCGGCCTGTTGTCACTCGACACCAACCCGGTGCCGGTCAAGACCGCCATGCGGCTGCTCAATCGGGATAACGGCACCGTGCGACTGCCCCTCTGTGAGGGCTGCGATCGCGTCGAACAGGGCGTCCGTCAATTGATCACCCCGCTCATGAAGCAACGCGGCCCGGCCGGTCCGGCCGCCACCCGCAGCATGTCCGGCTGCGTCACCGGCTGAAACGGCCCAATCAGAAGATCTCCGTTGTCCGCTTCCCCCCTCTGAGTAGACCGTTGAATCCGAACCTGCCCTACAAAATCGCCGTCCTGTGTTATCTCTACGATGCCGAGGACCGCGTGCTGCTTTTGCACCGACTGAAAAGTCCCAACGCGGGCATGTACTCACCAATCGGCGGCAAGCTGGATGTCGAAACCGGCGAAGGCCCGCACGCCTGCGCGGTTCGGGAAATCGAGGAGGAAGCCGGCATCTCCCTGCGCGATGAAGAGATCCGGCTGACCGGCATCGTTTCCGAACAGGCCTACGAGGGCGAAACCCACTGGCTGATCTTTCTCTTCGAAGTCACCCGCCCGATCGATCACGGCGAGATCGCCGAGATGAACTTCGATGAAGGCCAGCTCGAATGGGTGCCGGTCGATGAGGTCGCCAAGCACGGCATCCCCGAGACCGATAAGCGGATCATGTGGCCGCTCGTGCAATCCCATCGGCACGGCGGATTATTCATGGTGCACATCAACTGCACGGATGGAAAACTGGACTGGGTGGTGCAGGAATCCAGCCGAGGCGTTCACCAGCCGCCCGCGCCGAACGTCTGAGCCGCTCGCCCCCTCCGCAACTTGTCCGAACTGACAGCATCCCGGGCCGATCGAAGCTCGTATCATTCGACATGATGCGTGACCTGAACTCGTACGGACCGACCCCGATCACTTCATTCACTCGCTTCCTGCTGCTCACCGTCCTCGCGGTCAGCATCGGGCTGGCGGATGCCGCCTCAGCGCAGCACGGCCGACAACCCGGCGAGCGGCACAGCGGCCTCGCCGAGGAAGGCGAAGTCAGCCCCCTCCCACGAACCTGGGCCGCCCTCTTCGCCGATGCCGTCGAAGATCAGCACGCCCTCGATCGCTGGTCCGAACACGAAGTGCTCCACGCCCGGTTCACCTGGAACTGGATCGACGGCATCGACATGAAAGGCGAATTCTGGCTCGACACCGAGACCCGCCGCCTGCGCATCCTGCTTGATGATGAAACCGTCCTGCAACACGACGGCATTGCGGAAGACGGTACGGACGGAACTTCCGCGTGGATCAGCCCCGCCGAGCACCGCCTGCCGCGCGAATCGCTCATTTTGATGAGCATGCCGAACCTGCTCACGCTGCCCTACCGTTTGCGCTGCACCACCACCCACCTGCTCGGGCAGGGGTGGCAGCGCATCAACGATCGGCCGTACTACAGCGCTTCGCTCGTCCTGCACCGCGATCGGGAACCTGCCAGGCATCACTGGTACAGCACGTTCGTCAGTCCGATCAACTACCAACTGCGGCTCGTCGCGTTCCTTGCGAACCACGACCCGGAACTCGATCTCGACTGGGAACATCAGCACGCAGCCCAACTCGATGACTACATCGATGTCGACGGCGTGCCGCTGGCCACCACGTGGACGTTTCGGCGGTGGAGCCGGTCCCGTGGCGTGCTCGGCGATCAGTTGGGCGAACTGAACCTGCGCGATCCGCAGTTCCTGCCCCGCGATGAGGTCGCCTTCAATCGCCCCGAAGATGATGATCTCCGCATGATCCCGGTCACCGCGCCGAATCTGCCGCCCGATGCGGATGGCGATGATGAAGATTCACCCGACGATGAAGACCGCCACATCGACCCGCACGCCGACCCGGAAGCAGACTCGGCAACAGACTCGGAAACCGGCTCAGAAACCTGACGCGCGCCGGCCTGATGCGCGCCGGAAAGTTTCCTACGGCTGTCGCGCACGAGCAGACAAACGTGCTGTGACCGCAGCCGAACGTCCGAACCGCATTATTCAAACCTGAGTGGACTCGGGCCCGGGACTCGCGATGCGCCAGAGGAGCAAACGCCTCAGATCACTGCGCGCCCGCATGGTGTTACACTCTCGCCATCACTTCCATATCGCGCGGCTGGGGTTCGGCCGCACCCACTGTGCATTCGCAGTGGGATCAATTGCGGGAGGCCGGTTGTGGGAAGAGTTCCGCCGAACAGTCTGGAAGAAGTCCGCGTTGATGCCGAGATCAGCGATGATCCGGCTGCGCTCAAGGAAATCGCCGATGCCGTCGTGCGCGGCTGCTCGATCCGCTATGCACGAATCAAATCGCTTCGCGGCTTGATCAACGCAGTGCAGGCACATTCACATGCAAAGCTCGCCCCACCCGCAGCTGAACGCGGCAAAAGTTGGAAGCCGCCGAATAAAGATTCGCCCGATGCTCTGACCCATCTGGCCATCTACGGCGGCGAGATCGATGATGATGGAGATTATCAGCGACTTGACATCCGTTTTACGCTCACGCTCCGCATCCGCTTCGCCGGGATCGCCCGGTTCGACCGGACCCACTTCGGCGAGGACGCTGGGTTCGACAAGACGCGCTTCTGCGGGCACGCCGGGTTCAGCGGGGCGCGCTTCGACGGGGAAGCCAGATTCGAAGGGGCCCAGTTCGACGGGAACGCCGGGTTCGATAAGGCGCGCTTCTACATGGACGCCAGGTTCGGCGGGCCGAGCTTCGGCGGGGCGAGCTTCGGCGGGTACGCCGGGTTCGGTGGGGCGAGCTTCGGCGGGAACGCCGGGTTCATCGGGTCGCGCTTCGCCGGAAACGCCGACTTCGGTGGGGTGAGCTTCGGCGGGAACGTCAATTTCTCTGAAGCGATCTATGGTGAGTTGACCATGTTTACCGGCGCGTGCTTTGTCGGGGTCGCCCTGTTCGGCAAGGCGAAGTTGGAAGCAGCATGCTTCAGTAGGGCAATCGCTCCACGCGCTATTTTTACCCTTGCAAAACTTGCGAAAGCTGACTTTAGCGATGCGGATCTCACCGGCGCATCACTCAACAGCGCTGACTTAAGCGGTGCGAACCTCACCGGTGCATCACTCTTCCGTGCAGATGTCTCGCAAATGGATATCACTGGTGCAAGACTTATCCGCGCCCGAGGACTCTTCGGCAAAGGCCGCGCTATCGCGCGAACGAAGCCAATCGGAGAACACGCCGCCCAAACCGCGATCTACGGCTGGAAGTACGACCTCGCAACATGGGAACGGCTGCGTATTATTGGCTCACTTCGGCTGTTCGGCGTTTCCTACCTGACGGTCATCGCCATCGTGCTGTACGCGACTTTTGCGAAGTGGTACAACGCCTTTGCCGCCGACGCCCGCGAATCTGCGGAAGCTGCGCGGGACATGATCGACGGAGTAGGCGAATCCTTTCCGATCTGGGTGACTGTCCTCAGCCAGTTACAGGACCTGCCGCTCCCCACGCATCTCGGTTGGCAACTGCTGGCAACGCTCACCGTCGCTGCCGCCGCCACCATTTACGCCATCTGCTGCCCATCGGAGGTTCAGGAGCAGACTGAGGTTCGCTGGACGCGCGCAATGAATCAGCCGTTGTGGGAGTATCGCGCCGCGAACTGGTCGCGGTGGTGGGCACGGTATCTGTGTCTGGTCCTCTTTCTCGCGGGCGGCGCGTACTCAGCGTACTACATTGTCTGGCGAACCATGATCGCAATCGGGTACCTGTTTTCCGGGTCCGCATGATGCCTATGCGTTGCGGCGCGGATCACCATCGAGGTAGCTCGCGCTGCTCTGACCGAATCAGCCGATACGCCTTGGGAACGCCAAATCGCGGATTGAGCCGCTCAAATAGCGAGTTCAATCATGGAACTCGCTATTTCAACGGCTGAACTTGCTATTTCAATGACTC
>RECV01000235.1 GCA_007693845.1 Phycisphaerales bacterium | reverse complement strand
GATCACTCCTGCTGCTTCTTGTACTGGATGTAGAAAATGATCAGGCCGATCAGGGCGATCAACATCAGAATCCATAACCAGGTTGGCATTGTGGTTTATCTCCTTCCAGAATCGGGATGCTTGGAGGCAAGCAAGACACTACGAGCGGGCGCGATCATGATTGGTCTGTGCTGAAACGGACAAGCCAGCGAAACGCCGCCGAAGTCGTGCATGATGGCGGGTTTCAACACATTTAGGTTAGCGTCGGTCGACTTCCGGCGTCAACCAGAGCCGCCCGAAGACGGCCAACACCATGAGCAACAGCAACGAAATCGGCAGAAGCTGTGCGGTCCCTTGAATGAAGCCGAACTCATACATCGGTGAGAGCAGCAGCATCACGAGACCGAACAAGATCCAGTGTTTCATTCGATTCGGATCGATCCGTCTAAAAGCCATCGCGAGCAGTACGTAAGCGGGAAAAATCAGGCCGTAGGCGACCAGAAACCGCAGATACAGTTCCTTGCCGATTTGGATCGGCTCCTGTCCGAGGTGCACCAGCAGCGCGATCGGTCCGGCGAGCAGCGGGAGCAGCAGCGGCCACCAGGGGGTCCGGCCGGCCGACAATACGTGGTCAATCGCGGGCTTCATCGCCAGATCGTCCCGCCGCAGTTCCCGGAGATGCGCGCTGATCGTGAACAGCGTCTGGGCGGCAAGATGGGCAAGAATCCATCCCGTCAGGCCGATGTCGAACAAGTCGCGGTAGGCGATGGTGAAGATGATCATGATGGCGAACGTGCCGCCGAACACCCCGAAGGCATGCCGGCTCGGACTGCGCTGCAGCGCCCGGTGGAAGGTCAGATCGAGATATGGGCAGAGCAGAAAGCCGAATGCCACCGTCGGGAGCAGCCACAGCCATTCGCTCTCCGCATACTCGCCGCTCCAGGAAACACCTTTGATCGCTTCACCGCCGATCTGTGAAAAAGCGGTCAGCGAGAGCGCGTACACCGCGATGGCGAGCAGCGGCCAGATTCGATCCGAGAGATGGCTGATGAGCAGGCCGAATGCAAAGAACACCGCCGGCAGCACCAGCGCAATCTGCGTGTTCTGCATGATGTCGAACGGCGCGAGCAGAATCGCGATCAAGCTGACGAAAAAGGCGTGGTACGCCAGGGTGACGATGGAGAACCATCGCATCATCAGGCGATGGCGTTCGATGAGGCGGCGGGAGCGGTCTCGATTCCGAAGCACATAGCCGAACGCAGCACACCCCAGAACGTTTGGAACGGCGAAGATGAGAAACCCGGGCCAGCCGTAGCGTTCGAGCATGATGATCGGAAGGAACATCCCGATGCACCAGGTCCAGCTGCACGCGCAGAACACGCCCCAGCCGGCCGTCATGAACGGTGAAATCAGCTTCACGTCGCAAAGCGTACCAAGCTGATGCGCACCGGCAAAGTCACGATATCGCGAGAGTCGCGGCGGTCCTGACCGACGTACAGCAGGCCGGGCGTGCGACCGAGTCCGGCTTGTGTCTCAGGACTTCTCAACCAACTCGGGCGACCTTTGGCGACCCCGCCGACGTTCAGCCTTTTGGCGCATGTGCGACTTCGGCGTGCAGTGAAAGGTGATCATGCACCGGCCGACGCGGAGTTCCTTGCCCTTCTTTTTCATCTGCTGCCGGATTTCAAGTTCGAGATCAATGTTGAACTCGCCGCCTTCAGCGATCTTCTTCTGCACATCGTCAGCGTTGACGATGTGGTACACCGCCGGACCCATGCACGGCCGGAGGAAGCGGTAATTCATTTCCTTGCAGACGACGATGTAGTCGCTGCCGCACTCGCTGAAGAGATACATGCCGGCGGCGACTTCGGAGTTGCCCAACAGCGCCGCCCCCGCCATGGCGTTGTACCAGTTCCGGTTGATCCGCTTGAAGGGCAGCACCGCGCTGAAGGTGGTGGAACCGAGCCGCTTCATCGTGATGCCCGAGCGAAAGGCGTAGGGCAGCCAGATGAGCGAGCAGACCTTGTGCCAGAAATTGTTCCGGGTGCTCAGCCGGCTGATGAACGCTTCCATCCGCTGGCCGAGGGTGCGGCGCGGCTGACGATCCGGTTGGGATCGATCACGTTGATTCATCGTCGATTCGGCTTTGGCCATCGTCACCGGTGTCATTCCCTGGGGCAGCCCGCATTCACGCGGCCTCGGCCGGAAGATCCGGCAGGCCACACAACGAATGCGGAAGAGCATATGCTAATCGTCTCATGGATTGGATTCCACCGTCGGAGAGCGATTCCGATCGGAACCCGAGCAAACGATCGCTGAACCGGCCCGTACTCTCGATTCACAAGATACTTCGACCGAGATTTCGAATATGTCCGCCACCGTGGAATCCCGATTGGCCGTCTGTTCCTGGTCGCTCCAGCCGGAGGGACCGGACGATCTGTTCGAATCGCTCGACCAACTGGAGTGCCGTCGGATTCAGCTCGCGCTCTCGCCCCTGATCCACGAGCCGGACCGGTGGGCGGGCGTTTTCGATGTTCTGGAGAAGCAGGGGATCGAAGTCGTCAGCGGTATGATGGCCATGGCGGGGGAGGACTACACCTCACTGGAATCGATCGCCCGAACCGGCGGCGTGCGGCCGGATGCCACCTGGGAAGCCAATCGCGAGCATGTTGCCCGGATCGCGGAGCAGGCGGCTGAACACGACATCAACCTGGTCACCTTCCACGCCGGCTTTTTGCCCGAATCCAACGGCGATGGGGAACGGCTGGTCATGCTCCGCCGCTTGGCCGAGATCGCCGATCACTTCGCAACGCGCAGCGTCGACATCGCCTTCGAAACCGGTCAGGAATCCGCCGCGACGCTTCTCGCGGTGCTTGATGAACTCGATCGACAGAACGTTGGTGTCAATTTTGACCCGGCCAACATGATTCTCTACGGCACGGGCGATCCGATCGAAGCGCTCAGGCGACTGGCAATCAACGTGCGGCAGATTCACATCAAGGACGCCACGTCCCCCGCCGCGCCCGGTGCGTGGGGGACCGAAGTGCCCGTCGGCGACGGCGCGGTGGACTGGAAAGCGTTCATGACGGAAGTCCTCGGCTGGCGCCGCGCTGTGGATCTGGTCATCGAACGCGAGTCCGGCGACCATCGCATCGAAGACATCGCCCGGGCGATCAAAGTGATTCGCGAAGTGTCATCCGACTGAACCTCGCCGAACCTCGAAGTGCGTTCAATTCAGCGGACGGATATCGATGGACCATTCGCGCGGGTCCGGTTCGTCGATGCTCAGTTGCTCAACCTGCTCATCCGTCAACTCCGGGTTGCGCTGCATGTTCCGCAGGCGCACCGTCTTGCGGTTGCTGTTCGCTTCGATCACATTGATGCCGACGGGCAGACTGGTGGCGCGGTCGTAGTACAGATCGATTCGTTGGTAATCCCGCGCTTCGGGCGATCCTTCGCGGGGGATCAGACGCAAGCCGTCCACTTCATCCAGACCACGCAGCAGGGCCAACTCGTCATCCGGCGGATCGATCAGCGTGGCCTTGAATCGTTTGAGAACTTCGTCCTTCGGCTGTCCGATCGGCAGCGGGACCGGCCCTTCACCGAGCTTGAGTGGATCCAGTTGCCGACCCGGGGGCACCAGTTCGCGCTTGATGAACTGCTTCGCTTCGTGGTCGATTTCCGCGAGCCAGCGATCACGGAAGACGTAGTGCCGGAGGCGTGTCTGTCGCCGCTGGTTCACGGTCAGTGACTCGAAGAGAATCGCGAAGTTCTTGGCATCGGTATCGGGATCTATCTGGTAAATAATCTTTCCCTGGCGAATCTCGCGGCGACCCAGCAGATCGTCCCAGTTTTCGTAGATGATCTCCGCGGTGAACGACTCCAGATCCGCCGCCGCCGTTTCAAGTCGATCAAGCAGTTCGTGAGCGGGGTCGGCCTTCTCCGGCTCATCGCCGGCCTCCGCGTCCGTCTCCTGCGGCTTTAAATCGGCGGCAATCTGGGGCGCATCCTGAATGCCCCCGACGGTGCCGCTGCAATCCGGCGGGACGATCATGTTCAATTCATCCGCAATATCGATCCCACGGTCAGCCGACAGTCCTGCCGAGGACGACCCCCACCCGGTCAAAAGGGCGGAACTCAGGATCATGGATGCGAGCTGAAAGGTCATCATGCGGGTGTCCTCCGTGCCAGCAAGACCCCCGGAAGGCGGGCGTTATTCCCATTCGGCCGATGCCTCGAGTCGGAAACCCGGCCCAGGTCGGTCCGGTCCGTCCGATTAGTCATCGAGCGGTTTGACGCTGCGAAGCTCCAGGGGCTCGGTCGGTCGATCCTGCCCGTCAGTCTGCGTAGCGCCGAGTTTCTCGACGATTTCCATGCCTTCGATGACCTGGCCGAAGCCGGTGTACTGGCCGTCCAAATGCTGGCAGTACTCGCGGGTCAGGCAGATGAAGAACTGACTGCCGGCAGAGTTCGGATCGGCGGAACGCGCCATGGAGAGGGTGCCGGGATGGTGTTCGCGGTCATTGAACTCCGCATCGAGGGTGTAACCCGGCCCGCCGGTACCGGTGCCTTCGGGGCATCCACCCTGAATGACGAACTTCGGAATGATGCGGTGGAAGCTGAGATTGTCGTAAAAGCCCTCCCGGCCGAGCTTGAGGAAGTTCTTGACGTGGTTCGGCGCCACATCGTTCCAGAGCTCGACTTTGATGTCGCCGTGGTTGGTGGAAATGATCGCCTGGGGGTAGCTGCTCATCGGGCTCCTTCCGTGCTGGTTGGTTAGTCTCCAGAATCGGTCTTCACACGGTAGTGTACGGGACCGCGCGCGGCTGTGGTCCCTTTACGACCATCGTTCTGAGGTGCATTCCGGCCCGATTGCAGGTGAATCCGGGGATGTCATCGGCTGGTGAGGAGTCTCGTGGAGCCGTTCTTGGGTCCTCACCATGGGGGGAAGCCCCTTGCTCGGAGCAGTCACAATGTCCGGTATTTTTGGCCGCCCCAGGCGGGGCGTTGCCCCCGCGGCTCAACGGGATGTCGCCGTTGATTGCATCGATTTCGACCGACCGACCCCCGGTCAGTGCCCCGAAAAATGATCGGTGATCCGATTTGTACCTTTCGATCGGTGGCACTATAATTCCACTCGGTTTCAAGTCAGAGTAGGCACGTCACCCCTCTGCTCGGTTCGGCTGCGTTAGGCCAGATCGGTTTGCTCGACGAAAAGAAAGGGCCTCACCATGGCCACCGGTACAGTAGCGAAGTTTATGGACGAAAAGGGATTTGGATTCATCACGCCGGAAGATGGCGGCAAAGATGTCTTCGTCCACCACAGCGACATTCAGATGGACGGCTTCAAGTCGCTCAGCCCCGGTCAGCGGGTTGAATTCGATCTGGCGGAAGAAGCGAAGGGGCCGAAGGCCTCGAACGTTCGCCCCATCTGATCGAATCGCACGCAGACAGTCGATATGTGAACCCAACGCCCAGGCATCATGCCTGGGCTTTTCCTTTTTTGAAATCAGTACAATGACCGCTCCATGAGTACGTCATCCACCGGAATGGCTTCTGAGACCACCGAGTTGCACGCCCAGGTGCTGCTGATCGACGATGAACCCGATCATGCAGATGTCATGGCTGAGGCGCTGCGAAGACCCGGCCACGTCTGCACGATCGTCAACGGCCTGGAAGCAGCGCGCGAAGAGATTCTGCACGGCAACTTCGATGTGATCGTCACCGATCTGGTCATGGAGAACGACACCGCCGGGTTGGAGGTGCTTGAACTTGCCAAGGAGCATCAGCCGGATGCGGAGACGATCATGGTGACCGCTCACGGCGATGTGCCGACGGCCAAGGCGGCACTGCAGGGCGGGGCGTATGACTTCATCGAGAAACCGCTTGATCTGGAAGTCTTCCGCAACCTCGTCAACCGGGCGGCGGAAACCGTTCTGCTTCGCCACCAGAACACGACCCTGCGCGGGCAGGTCGAGTCGGCCTACGGCTTCGAGGGCATCATCGGCGAATCGGCCGCCATCCGACAGATCATCGCCACGATCAAGCAGGTCGCGCCAAGCACCATGCCGGTGCTCATCACCGGCGAGTCCGGGACGGGCAAGGAACTCATCGCCAGCGCGATTCACAAGCATTCCAAGCGAGCGAAGAAACGCTACGTGACGTTCAATGCGGCGGGGCAGAGCGAGACGCTGATCGAGGACCAGCTCTTCGGCCACGTCCGCGGCGCGTACACCGGCGCTGACCGGGACCGTGAGGGTGTCTTCGAGTACGCCGATGGCGGAACGCTTTTTCTGGATGAAATCGGCGACATGCCGATCACCATGCAGGCGAAGCTGCTGCGCGTGCTGGAAACGGGTGAGGTCGTACGACTCGGTGCAAACGAGCCGCGCAAGACCGATGTCCGCTTCGTGAGCGCGACCAACCGCGATCTGAAGCAGTTCATCCAGGACGGCCGGTTCCGCGAAGATCTGTACTTCCGTATCAAGGGAACGGAGATTCACATCCCGCCGCTGCGCGATCGGCGGGATGACATTCCCAAGCTCGTCAACCACGCTATCGGCCGGTACGCGACGGAGATGGATCGACCGATTCCGAAGATCACCGAGCCGGCGATGATGCGCCTCGTCGCCTACGAATGGCCGGGCAATGTGCGCGAACTGCTGAATGTGATTCAGAAAATCGTCGTGATGACCAGCGGCGAGGCGATCGAACTGCGCGACATTCCCGAAGAGATTCGCGCCGGCGACCGGGATGAGACCGGCGGTCTGGCGGGCGGTCTCGCCGGCGTCGGGCTGGACCGACTTGAAAAAGAAGCGATCCGGCAGACGTTGGCCATGACCGGCGGCAATCGCGAACAGGCCGCGCATCTGCTCGGCATCGGCGAACGCACCCTTTACCGGAAGCTCAAGGAGTACGGTTTGCGCTGACGGAAGCTCAGCTCGGAGACGACGTAAAGACTTCCGACATCGAACCGGTGTTCGTATCGATCCGGATTCGGATCCAATGGATCTGGTCGCTCTGGGGGATGCCGATGTTGATTGCCGGGGTAAAGCTGAAGTTGTGCAGTCCGCCGTGCGGCGCGAAACGTAGATCATTGTTCCCGCTCAAGCTGAGGCGCGCATTCAGAATCACGCTTCCGACGGTCCGGGCGCGGCCGGTCCCGAACTCCACCAGATACGGCTCTCCCGTCTGCGGGTGCGAGATCGGCGTGTCGGGTGAATCCAGGTGCGCCAACCAGTAGCGCGCATTGGCGTTGTCGAAACGCACGATGATCGGTTCATCCGGCTGGGCCATCGTCATCACCTGCGCCAGTTCAATATCCGAACTGACGATCGCGGCCGCCGCCTGGAGTCGCAGACGCGTGTTGTTGGTCAACATCGGCAACACAATGACCGCGACCATGGCGATGATCGAAACCACCATCATCATTTCGAGCAGCGTGAAGCCGCGTCGCAAAGGTCGATCGCAAGAATGCCGAAACGGAGATTGTCTGCGATGAAGTGGCATCAAGGCGCGGCTTCCCATGTGTCCACATCGTAGCCATAGGCGATCACGGCAAAGTCGACCGGAATCGGACGCGGGGTCGGTTCAGACGAAGAAGTACTGGAGGTCGTCGTCGTTATCGACGAGCCATTGATCAGGCCAGAGAAGATGGAGTAGACGGATTGGTCAAGAGAGTCCGCCAGATCGCTGATCGCCTGAGTTGAAAGCGTGGTCAGGTTCCGTATCTCTGATCGAATGCGACCATCTTCGTCGTAAATCCGTGACCCTTGATCGGTATACCCGTACCGAGTGTCGAGGGCGTGGTCATAGAAGATTGCTGCGTGCCCTCGGAGGCCAACGCTCCGAGCTGCGACACGTCCGTAGATCGTGGAATTGCTCCGGGCCGCAAGGGTGGCCGTTGGTGCGTAGATGTTGCCCTTGATGACGGAGTCACCATCGAGACTCCAGTCGCGCGTGGTTCCATCTTCGGGATCGATCGTGAGGATGACCATGCGGCGCGCATTGAACCAGGGGGCATGGCCGGTGGTGTCTCGGACCGATTTGTCCGCTCTCTGATCGCCGATGTAGGCCTCATTCGCGACCAGGTCGCCGCCGATGAACATGGTCAGAGAGGCGTCGGGGGCAAGTTCAATCCATGAGTTACTTCGCAGATCGACATCCCCGAAGACGATCATCGTGGAGTTGCCGTTAACTTCGATCCCGGATCCGGCATTCATGCGCAATGAGCCGTCCACGGTCATGGTGATGTCGCCGAGCAGGTTCAACCGACTCGTGCTGTTCTGCAGGCGGACTGAACCGAAACGTTGAGAGCTGTCGAGGTTGCTCGTGCCCGTGACAGTCATGGGAAGGTTGATTGAACCGTTGGGCCGCTCTGCATCAGGATCCGGGGGAAGGGGCATCGGAATCGTGTCTTCCATGCTCCGTCGGCGGACGTTGTAGTCCGTTGAGTTGTTGACCAGTGCGCCGGAAGCGCTCTCGCGATGCCACAGTTGGGAGTCAAGGGCAGCGGCACGGTGCTGCAACTGCACACGACTCGAACTCGTCGCCTGCGTACCCATGTGAATCGTTCGCCCGAGCTGGCTCATCGGCGATTCGGGCCAGCGCGCAATCACTGCATCGTCCGACATTTGAAACGAATCCGCGGTGAATACCGCGAAGTCAGAGAGATCGACGGTCACGATGTCATTTACCGACGGCTTGATTTCAAGGACGCCGCGGGCCGTCTGCTCGATGGACCCGACTCGAGCGGTGCTGGTCAGAATGAAGTAGATCGACTCAGCGGTTGGCGGATCGCCGGTGATCTGATCGGTCAGCACGACATCCAGCGTCGCGCCGGAGATGGCATAGTTGCTCAGGATCACGCCATCGCTGGGAATGGCGTCGAACGTGCCTTCCGCCTGAAGCGTGGCGACCGCCAGTTCAATACCGGACGTCGCCGCCCAGCGAGCCTGGGCGGTGTCGGTGACGTTCTCGCCGATCAGGGGCGAGTTGTCACGGCTGGACAGATACGCCACCGTGACAATGGTGGCGGTCATCAGACTGATCAGAACCAGCAGCATGGAGACGCCTCGCCGTGAAGGCCGGCTGTTTGCAAATGTCAATCGTTTCGTATGTTCCATGTTCGTGCTCCCAGTTGATCAGTACTGCGGCAGGCGATGATGACGGATCGCGCCTGACGCCAGCGTTTCGAACGGTTCCGGTGCCGCAACAAACCAGAGGCGGTAGGTCAGCAGCCGAATCTCAAAAGGATCGGTCGCGTCGGCAGTGACGGTCACATCGTCGAGACCGTCCACCAACGTCAGTTCATTCAGAAGCCCTCGGCTGGCATAAGAGTTCTTGATGCGGCCCCAGTCCGAGTCCGAAGGAAACTCTCGATCCTCTTGGTCCACCTCGAGTTGTGACCAATGCTCCGGGAATGAAACATACGAGACCGACAGCGTGCCTTCAGTCCGGTCGTACTCCAGCCAGCGAATCTCCGATGCGTGAACCGTTTCGCTCTTCTTCTGGTCGTTGAACCACAGCACGATCTGCGGACCACGTTGATCCAGGACGCAGCGGGCCGGAGCGATGTAAGCGTTCAGCCGCGCTTGCGCCAGACTGGATCGCACCATCATCGAGCGATTGTCACGACGCGTGTCTACGCCGACGGCGACGGCGTTGAGCATGCCGGCAATGGCCGCGCCGACCAGAGCGGTAATGGTGATCGCCAGCATCAGTTCGAGCAGCGAGAGGCCGCGTCGGTGCTTGGCGTGGGATGGATGGTGTGAAGATTTCATGCTGAATTCTGACCGTGAGGGTGATCTGTCTGGGTGTTCAAAGTCCAAGGATGCCGAGGCCGAGTGCGCCGCCGCCGGAGGTTCCACTGGTTTCCTCAGTCCCGACCGTTTCCTCGGCCGGCTGGGGCACGAATCGGGCAAGCTCGATCAGCGTTTCGCCGGTGCCGTCGAAGGCCTGAACGCGGACGTGGTATCCCAGCACGTTGATGTTCGAGCCGGGCAGCGTTTCCATCTGCTGCTGAACGGAAGCGCGTCGTCCGACCTGCCGGAACCCTGCCGGCATGGGATCTCCGTCCATGGCCGTCATGTTGCCGGGCGTTTCTTCGTACCCGTGCCAGCCGGCCAAGTCCTGGTATTCGAGCGTGGAGAGCCGGCCCATCAGTTCCTCCGCAGCGATCGTGGCGGCAATCCGCTGCTGTGCTTCGAACGCATGGTGCTGGCCCGCGGTCACCGCCAAAGTGACGGCCATCACGACCATCAGCAGAATGCCGACCGCCATGAGCGATTCCAGCAGCGTGAAGCCGCCTCGAACTCGTCGTCCGGATTGTGATCTGTCAGTGACTGCCACGATGAAGCTCCTGCCTGATCCGTGCACCTGCGATCTGCTCCGCAGGCCGCACCGATGGAACGATCTGCTCTATTCATCGAATTGAAAGGGGGCACAAGTCAGATGTGTCTCGGTGGAGAGCCACGGATTCCACTGAATATGACGATCCAGTTGGTACACCCTCTACGTTTTCACGTCCGGAGTCCGATAGGCCATCGACATCGGACCATGCCTGTTCGTTGGATGTCAGTCGCGGGCAAGCGCAACCGCGGCGTTCGGGCGTATCATGTCGCAGACTGCTGCCCGGTTGTGCCGGGTGGAGTCCGTCTTTGAACGCGTCCGGTTTTCGTGACATGCCCTGGCTCCTTTACCGCTATATCCTCGGCGAACTCTTGCGCACCTTCCTGTTAACCGCGGCGATTCTTGTCGTGGTGATCGCCTTCGGCATCACGCTGCGTTCATTTGCAGGCGAAGGGGTCTTTTCCGCCGTCGACGTTGCACGGTTTCTCGTCATGGCGACCGTCCCCATGATGCAGTTCGCCCTGCCGTTCTCGGCCGGCTTCGCGTCCACGATGGTGCTCTACCGACTGACGAGCGATAACGAAATCATGGCGGCAGCGGTGAGCGGCGTGAGCTATCAGCGGCTGCTTGCCCCCGTCTTCGCGCTCGGCGTGGTGTTGACCCTCATCATGGTCGTGCTGACCCAATGGATGATTCCGAAGTTCTGGGACGTCATGGAACGAACCGTGGCGGCCGATGCGACCCGCATCTTCCAGGCGTCGATCGATCGGGGAGCACCGTTCCGCCTCGGGAATATTCAGATCTACGCCGACCACATGCGTGTCATCGTGCAGCCGGGTGACACCACCGCGGATACGCGCATGAGACTCTCCCGGGTGGTTGCGGTTGAACTCGACCGCGAAGGGCGCGTGGAAAAGGATATCACCGCCCGCGATGCGGTCGTGGACATCTACCGGGAAGGCGGCGACACGTTTATCAAACTGCTGATGAACGACACGGTCATCTTCGATGGCAGCAGCGGTCAGCTCGCGCGAATGCCGGAGGTCGAGCCGCCTCAGGCCATCGTCGTGCCCAGTGTCCTTCACGATGAACTGCGAGCCAAAACGCGGAGCGAGTTGCTGGCGATCCGTGATCAGCCGGATCTCTACGGCCGCGTGGTCGATGATCGCCTGCTTCTGGCGCACGCGATCAGCGAGCATCAGGCGTGGCGGCAGCTGGATCGCCAACTGCGGGAAGACGGCCGTATCGAACTGGTGCAGTCCGGACCGAGTCGCCGTCGATACGTCATCTACGCCGATTCCATTTCAGCGGGCCGACTTGAGCGTGCCGAAAACCGCACGATCGAGATTCGACAATTTGAAGACGACACGTCTCTGCGGCGCATCAATGCCGATGGGGCGACGATCACGCGACTGGCCGGAAGCGCGCTGGCGGGGTCAACCTACGATCTGGAGCTGCGCAATGCTGAAGTGATCGACCTGCAGGCGGACGGACTCGTCAATCGACGTGAGCGGCTAACGGATCAGAACCTGTTGGTGCGCAGCATTGATGAGATCGACTGGACATTGTTTCCGGCAGAAGAACTGATTGTCGAAGCCAACCGTCTGATCGAAGAAATGAACGCTCCATTGGGTCGTCAGGTGCAACGTCTGGAACGGCGGATCGAGGATCTCCGCTACGAAATCGATGCTCGTATCATGGCGCGCTATGCGCAGGCGGCAACGGCCTTCATGCTGCTCACCATCGGCGCGGTCCTCGCCATGTGGCTCCGCGGCAGCGTGCCTCTGGTCATCTACGTCTGGGCGTTCGCCCCGGCGGTCCTCGGACTCATCCTGATTTCCGGCGGTGACAAAATGATGCGCGATGGCGATGTGATCAGCGGCCTCGGCGTCATGTGGTCGGGCAACCTGATCCTCGGATTTCTGCTCTGCATCATCTTCTGGAAACTGTCGCGACACTGACCGATGAACACTCGATGATCCCCGGGGTGGTCATCAACGCAGCATCTCGGCGGGTAACTCCACGCCTTCGGGCAAATCGGGAAACTGTCTCTCGGGTCGAATGTGCGGCTCCCACGGATCGTCGAGCGCATCGCCGAGAAGCACATCCGCATCCGGAACAAGCAGCGGCAGCAGATTCGGATCGAGCAGGTAGCCAACCTGTGTGTAGCTGTTCAGAATCGCCACGCCTCCGCGCGGCTGACGGGCGCCAACGAGAAGACGCAGGACTTCGCCGTCGGCGGTGGTCAGGTCGATTTGCGCCTGCGGATCCTCAAACCCCAGTTCCGGACGATTGCCGGGTCTGAGAATGCCGGCAAACGGTGCGCGCACCAGGAACAAGAAGTAGCTCTGCACCAGGCGAGGGTCGATCGAATAAGTGCCGTCGGAAATCTCGATGACCCATTCCCAGGGAACCGCGCGCGAGGATTCGGCATCCGCGGGTGTGCGTTCCACGCGTTGCGCGCGATAGCTCTCGCCGCCGTCAAAGCGTTGCACGGACACGGATTGAATGCCGACGTCCGCTCCGGGCCATGCCTCGGGAATGATGTTGGGATCGAGCATCGGCGGGATGCCCGGGACCTCGCTCAACTTGATGATGTCATGAAAATCAATGTTGACCGCCCAGATGGCCTGCTCCCCCAAGCGGCGAACGAACGTGCTGTTGGTTTCGGGGATTGCGCGGCCGATTTCAATCCCGGCGATGACGTCACCGTCCGGATCGGTGAGCACAGCCGGGCCGCAGGCGGCAATGACGATCCGCTCTGATCCCCCAAGGCCGAAATGTGCCTGATGCTCACTGGTTTTTGCCTGGATCACGCCCCGAGCGCTGAGCAGGCTCGGGAGCAGGAGTTCCATTCGTGACTGGATGCCGGGCGCGCCGAACGCTTCAACACTGCGCCAGATGCCTTCATCGTGGATGTAGGTCCATTCACGATCGTCGGCGGTGATCAACCGGAACGCCGCCACCGGATTCTCTAGAAACATCGCGGTGCTAAACAGCTCGGTGACCTGCGCGCTGGCCTTGCGCTCGTCAGCGCGCTGGTGTTGGATGTAGCGGTCCGCGCCGATGAGCGCGGCGAGCAGGATGGCCATGATGAACAACTGCTTCCACATCAGCGCTTCTCCAGATCGTTCTGTTCATTCGTCTCCGCAGGGCTTTTACGCAAGTCCGGATGGACCGGTGCCTTCCGCCGGGCGATCCACCAGAACGAGCCGAATCCGATGAGCAAGACCGGGCCGGCAAAGACCACCAGCGATCGCCAGCGCAGTCGTTCTTCGGCGGTCACCAGATCAACGCCGCGGGGCATGTGACGATGCGTGGCGACCTCCGCCAGCGCCTCGGGCAGCGCCAGGACGCTCACGCCGTTGAGCAGGAAGTGGTCCGAGCGATAATCCTCGTGTCCGAAACGTTCGTTGCGGAACAGGTGGGAGGTGGCGACCAGCATCAACTGTGAAGTTGCGATCGTCTCATCCGTGTGTTCATCCGACTCCAGCTCGATCGGGTCGGTCGCATCATGACGACGGCCTTCGAGTGACTCGGCGAGGTCGGGGAACGTGCCTTCGATCCAGACCGCAAGGGGCAGGCGGGGCGACCAGTTCAACTGGCCGTTCGCTTCGGCATTGGCTTCACGTTGATCGGCGCGAGCGTCCGGTCCGTTGGGGCCGTTGAGCACTCGTTCGGGAATCCAGCCGCCGGTCCAGTTGAACCGCCAGCTCTGATCCGACGTGGTCATCAGTGGCGTTGCGGTCAGACCATGCTGGCGAAGGGCCTCTTTGTCGATCTCGATGAAAGCCGGGAAGGGCAGGGCCTGATCACCGAGACCGCGCATTGCGGGATGGAACCGATCGAAACTCGACGCCGAGGCGCGCACCTGGAACGAACGGGCAGAAATCTGTTCCTGGTATTCGCGCTCGCCTGCCGCGACGTTCACCTGCGTGTCCAACGCCATCTCGAACTTCAACCGGTCGAACACCAGTTCGCGTTTGACGGTCAATCCGAGTTGAGGAAAGAGGTGAAGATCAATGTCCAGCACCTGCGGCTGGGGCCAGTACACGACCTCAAAGTCCTGCCCGCGGTATTGGCGCGACTGCATGTTGTAGTGCTGACCGGCGAGGAAGACCGGCGTGCCGCGATGCAGTTGCTCCGCCACGATCTCGAGCATCGGCATGATGTCCCGACGGGGCTGCATCCAGACGATCAGATCGACGGGATCTTCCGGCATCCGGGGATGGCGCGCATCGATATGCGAAACGCGGAAATCATGCGCTTCGAGAAACGACCGGGCCTGACTGTACACATCCGTTCCGGTCGGCGCGAGCAGATTGCGCTGCTGAAAGTCGTGAAACGCCTCGGCCGCGGACAGCCGTGGAATGTCCGAGGCGAAGGCGATGTGAATCTCCCGCCCGGTTTGAAGCCGCCACAACGCAAAGGCGAGCCGGAACTCGAGATGTTCGAACGACTGGCGCGAGGTGAAGGACAGGCGTTCGGTGCGTTCCCTCCCATTCAGTTCGAGCGTGCAGTAGATGGTGCGGACGATCGTCTGATCTTCATCACGCGTGGTGAACCGGAACGATTTGATCCGCCGCTCTTCCGCGAGGCGTTCCCGTTCCTCGTCAGTCAGGTCGTCCGCAATGACGATGGAGAAGTCGATCTGTGCGCCAGCGCGGCGAAGGTCGCGGATTTGGTCACGCAGCCGCCGAACCATCGGCCGCAACTCGGGCGGCAGCGAACTCTGGCGAGAAATGTACAGCGTGGC
Organism: Phycisphaerales bacterium; assembly: GCA_007693845.1. Classification (GTDB taxonomy): domain Bacteria; phylum Planctomycetota; class Phycisphaerae; order Phycisphaerales; family SM1A02; genus SKZB01. The sequence continues at coordinate 32,225 of RECV01000235.1, read as the reverse complement.
ATTGACAGCGTGTTCATCCCTCGCTGCCTGCGCGTAGTCACGCGTTGCTGAGGCCAGTACGTTCGTCTGATTCGCCGTCAGATCGGCCCGCCAGCCGGTCGCCACGAAGAGGCCCGAAATGATCAGCACCGCGACCAGACCCGCACCGGCCGTCAGCGGTAGAGCGCGAGCACGTTCCGGACCCGCCGGACTCGGAGAACGACCGATGCTCAGAACGCCGCGGCGATAGGCCACGCCCAACAGAATGACGGGAATCGCGCCGATACAAACCGCACGCCAGATCCACCGCGAGGGGCCTGCCAGCGTGGGCAGCGGCTCCGAACGCCCCAGGTCGGTGCGGTTGATCACCAGTCGATCGTCTGCGCCGAACGTCTTGGCGAAGGTTTCAACCAGTCGGCGGTGGGCGAATCCATCTTCCATCAGCAAGCGGTCATCGAACAGGGATGAAGCCCCGGCGGCGACCAGCGAACCCTGCCACGGCGCATTCGGGCGGAGCCAGACCATCAGCGGCAAGCGGGGGGTCGGATCGCCCGAGAACATCTCCGCGCTCAACAGGTCCACTTCGCCGTACTTCATGTCCTGAATCTGCGTTCGGTCGGAGGTCGTCGCCAGAACCGTGGGGTAATAGCCGAGTTCGGTCAGGCGCTCCCGGTCAAACTCGAACGGCGTGGCCGCGCTGAAGAGCAGGTTGCCGTTGGGAATCATGCGCATGGCGCGGAAATCCTGATTCCGCGCGGTGCAGCGGATCATGAACCGCACCGGCCGCGGGGCGGGGTCGCCCGGCACGGTCTGGGAGAAGTGATCCAGCACGAGACCGTCGATCGGGCGCAAGCCGAACGCGGCCAAGAGTTCTTCCGGCGCCTGGTCGGCCTGGATCAGCGAGAACCGCTGTTCGCCGCCGACACGTTGCACCTGCACGTCGTGCCGACTGCCGGCGACGATGACGCTCCGGCCGGACTCCATGAAACGTCGAATACGTGAGATCTGGGCGGAGCTCACTTCGCCCGGGTTCATCCAGAAAAGGGCGTCCAACTCACGCGGCAGGGCGCGATCGCCATGCACTTCAACCGGAACGACCTCACCGTAGAGCTGCAGAAACTGACGAAACTGCCGGAACGAACCATCTTCGACCGCCAGCCCGAAGACGGGTTGGCGGGGATCTTTCATCTGCTCGATCTGTCCCGTCAGCAACTGTTGCAAACGCGGCAGATGATCCGGCGAAACGCCATTGATGATTGCCGGCGAGTGGGGGCCGTACCGGATCTGCAACGAAGACCAGACCGAGGTTTCGGTATAGGCATCCCGCGTGACGGTTCGCACCCGGAAAGGGGCCGCCCGTTGTTGCGCGGCGTGTTGCTGCATCTCCGGATCGTCGTGCGGATCGATGACCTGGTAATCCAGTTGCCCGCCGGCTTCCCGTTTCAACGTGCTGAGGAAATCCACCACCTGCCGTTCGAGCTGGCGCATGTGCGAGGGCATGTGCTCGCGGCCGCTGACGTAGTAGGTAATCAGCACCTCGTGCTCAAGGTTTCGCAGCATTTCGCGCGTTTCGGGCGAGAGCTGCATGAGCTTGACGCGGCTCATTTCCATGCGCGAGTTGGGCACATGCGTGGTGATGCGCATCGCAAAAATCGCGATCAGAAGCAGCATCACCCCGCCCAGGACGATGAGGAAAAGATCGAGGCGTCTCATGTTCGTTGACGTTCCAGCAACTGAACGTTCAGCCAGAGAAACAGGCCGATGAAGAGAACAAAGTATGTCAGCGAGCCGATATCGATGACGCCGCGGACGAATGAATCGTAGCGCGGCATGACGGAGAAATTCTCGTACAGCACGGTGCCGATACTGAGCGCGGGAATCAAGCCGTCGAGCACCGCGACGACCTGTTCCTGTCCGCTTAGCACAAACGCAAACCCGACGATCGCGCTCAGCACGAACGCGACGATCTGATCGCCGGAAATGGCGGAGAGAAACATGCCGAAGCCGAGGAACATGCCGCCCAAGAGCAGCAGTCCGATGTAGCCGCTGATGATCAAGCCCAGGTCGGGGCTGCCCAGCACCAGCAGCATGATCGGGATCGGGAGGGATCCGACGAGAAACAAGCCGAACAGACCCAGCGCCGCAATGTACTTGCCCATGACCGCCTGGCTGGTGCGGATGGGTAGCGTCAGCAGCAGTTCAATCGTGCGCGTCTTCTTTTCCTCCGCCCACAGCCGCATCGTGACGGCGGGGATGAACAGAACCATCAGCAGCGGCATCAGATCGAAAAAGGCGGTCATGTCCACCGTGCCGGTCAGAAAGAACTCGTTCATGAAGATCGAGTTGGCGAGAATGACGAACGCGATGGTGTAGACGTAGGCAATGCTGGAATCGAAATACGCGCCGAGTTCGCGAGCCGCGATGATGCGGATGCCTTCGACGTAGCCGGCGTGGTGGGTCGCGACGGTCGCGCTCATGTGCGTTTGCCTCCCTTGCGGACAATTTCCAGTACGGCTTCTTCCAATGAGATGTTCTTCTCATCCGCGACCGCCCGCAGTTCGGTGACGGTGGTGTCTGCCAGCAGCTTGCCGAGGTTGATGATCAGCAGCCGCTCGCAGGTGGCCATGACCTCCGCGAGAATGTGGCTGCTGAACAGGATCGCGCGGTTCGGGCGCAGCTCGCGGATGAAATCACGGAACGCGGCGACCTGAAGCGGGTCCAGTCCGTGCGTGGGTTCGTCGAGCAGAATCACCTGCGGATCATGCAACAGCGAGGCGGCCAGACCGATCCGCTGGCGGTAGCCCTTGGAGCACTGATTGATCCGCTTGCCGAGCACCGCTTCGAGTTGGCACTTGCCGACCACCCAGTTGGTGCGCTTGGTCAGATGCTCGCCGCTCATGCCGCGCACCTTGCCCATGAACCGCAGGAAGCGGTCGACGCGCATCGTTTCGTACATCGCGTTGTGCTCGGGCAGGTATCCCAGCCGCTGACGCACCGCGAGGGGATCCTTCTGAACATCAAAGCCGGCGACTTCAACGGTGCCGGAGGTCGGCGGCAGCCAGGTCGAAATCGTTTTCAGAACGGTACTCTTGCCGGCTCCGTTGGGGCCGAGAAAGCCGACAATCTCACCGCGTCGAATCTCAAACGAGACGCGGTCCGCCGCCAGCGTCGAGCCGTAGCGTTTGGTCACGTCTTTGGCGTCGATCATGACGGGCTGATCGGTGCGGCCCGAATCTTTCGGTGCTTCTTTCGCCGCCCGCTTCGGATCAGCGGTGGCGGTCGTGGCACCCTGGTGGTCAGTCACGGTCATGGCTCCTGAACATGCGGTCAACCTTCCTTCGGACTTGAATCGGGAACGAGCCGTCGGGATCGTGGGGAAGTGCCCCAACGCGGCTGAACCAGTGTACGCAAAGCCCGGAAGAGGTAGAACTGGCCGTAGTGAATCGCCCGCAGCCAATCGGGTCCATCACGGACATCATCCGATACTGCGATCCATCCCCAGCAGCGTGAACAGTTCCATCCGGCTCGGTCCGTTCTGCAGAAAGATTCCGTGCAGTTTGCTGGTCGTCGTCCACGAGCCGGGTTTCTTCACCCCGCGGTAGCACATGCAGAAGTGCTGGCACTGGAGGATGACCGCCACGCCCTGCGGCTGGAGATGTTCCCAGATCGCGTCCGCAATCTGAGCGGTGAGTTTCTCCTGCACCTGCAGGCGCTTGGCGTAGGCGTCGACGACGCGCGCGATTTTCGACAGGCCGACGACTTTGCCATCGGGAATGTACGCCACGTGGGCCTTGCCCACGAAGGGCACCATGTGGTGCTCGCAGTGGCTGTGCAGTTGAATATCGGTGACGAGGACCAGCTCGTTGTAGCCCTCGACCTCGCTGAAGGTTCGCTTGAGGTACTCCGCCGGATCTTCCTGATAGCCGGCAAAGTGGTCGCGCATCGCGCCGATCACGCGCTTGGGCGTGTCGAGCAGACCTTCCCGATCGGGATCCTCACCGATGTACGACAACAGGCCGCGCACGTACGCCTTGGCCTGCTCGTCATTGACTTCGCCGTTCTGAGCCAAGTCGGCGGAGGCGCTTTTCTGAAGGTCTTGCGGCCCTGCGGTGTGATCGGAACCGCTGGTTCGGTTTCGGCGGGAAGACGATGCGAGTTGCTGGTCCGGGTCTGACATAAGTGTTCTGGCTGGGATTTGTTTGGACAATCGATAGCAATGGCATCTCGTTTGATGCCGGCCGGGACGGTGGCCCACAGTGTATTCGCCGTCGATCCGCTTCTGTATTCGGGTGACTGTAGGGGGGAGGCGGGAATCCCGCCACCCTGCGTTCGATTCGGCCATCTTTCAGACGCGAACGGCTATGCCGCAGCCGTGTGATTTCACCGTCAATCAGACCGTTCTGCATGATCTGTTTGGACCGATCATCGGAACGGTCCGATCAACATTGACGATGATCAGATTCGCGGGCGATCACCACGGCCGCTGATCTTGGTCGATTTTCAGTTTGAGATCTGGATTGATGAATATTCAATCGGTTTGTGAGGCGAAATGCGCGCGAAGCCGCTCACTTTGGTCTGCTCCCTCTTGGCCTGGATCGCTCTTGTGGTCGGCGGCATGGGGCTGAAGATGAAGTACGGTTTCACACCCGGCGCGGTCGCCGCAGCGGTGCCGGCACAACTGACCGACGAGCTTCAGGATCGCGTTCAACTGACGGCCGGCCGGTCCGCGCTGCTGGTGTTCCTGCATCCCCACTGTCCGTGTTCCCGGGCGACAATCAAGCAACTCGATCGAGTCTGGGCGATCGCGCAGGAGTCCGGCGCAGCGGATTTACTTCCTCCCGTTCACCTCATCTTCGTCATTCCGCCCGGGGTTGAGGACGGCTGGGAACGCGGCGGCAACCTTGCCCGCGCTGAGCGTCTGGAAGGTGCGTTCGTTCACTTCGATCGCGCGGGCGAACTGGCTCAATCCTTCTCGGCCCGGACTTCGGGGCAGGTCCTCTTCTATGACCGAAACGGCGAGCTGCGGTTTGCGGGCGGAATCACACCCTCCCGTGGCAAGGCCGGTGATCTGCGTCACGCCCGTGCGCTTTGGGATGTGCTTCGTCGGGAGAGAAGTGATGCTGCCGAATCTCCGGTTTACGGATGCCCGCTCTTTCATTCGGGTGACCGGACGTGTGCCGATCGCCTCTCGCCGGAGTCGAACACGGAGTGCTGCCGCGAGCCATGAGCGCACAGATGGCCCATTCCGAAGAGACGAATGCCGCGCGGCCTGTCAAGGATCGTGCGCGGGAACTCTTTCGGCAACACCGCGATCAGGTGGCCAGGGAGACCGATCGACACTTCGCGTTGTTGCTACTGGTGCAATGGGCGGCCGCCGTTGCCGTGGCGGCGTGGATCACGCCGACGACATGGATCGGTTCGCAGAGCCAGGTCCATACGCACCTCATCGCAGCGATCTTTCTCGGCGGTTTGATCGTTTCTCTGCCGCTTGCGTGCATTCGACTTCGGCCGGGCAGCGTGATGACCCGACATGTCGTGGCGATCGGGCAGATGCTGCTCGGTGCGCTGCTGATTCACCTGACCGGCGGACGCATCGAGACGCACTTCCATGTGTTCGGATCGCTTGCATTGCTGGCGTTTTACCGCGACTGGCGCGTCCTTATCACGGCGAGCGTTGTCGTCGGACTCGATCACATGATCCGCGGGATCTGGTGGCCTCAGTCGGTTTTCGGTTCCGTCGAAGCAGGGGACTGGCGCTGGCTCGAACACACTGGCTGGGTCATCTTTATCGATGTCTTTCTCATTGGGGCGTGTTTCCGCAATGTACGTGAGATGCATGTCATCGCGCTGCGACAGGCCGAATCCGAACGCACAAACGCCGTCATCGAGGCGCGGGTGCAGGAGCGAACCGCCCAACTCGAAGTTGCCAAGCGAGACGCCGAACAGGCCACCCGAATCAAGAGCGAGTTCCTGGCCAACATGAGCCACGAAATCCGGACCCCCATGACCGCCATTCGCGGTTACATCGACTTGTTGTCGGAGTCGGATTCCGAGATCGATCCTGATACTCGGATCGATTATCTGTACACCATCCGACGGAACAGCGATCACCTGCTCGCCATTATCAACGACATTCTTGATCTCTCCAAGATTGAAGCGGAGCGAATGACCGTCGAGACGATCGCCACCAAGCCGGAGCAGATACTCTTTGATGTCGAATCGCTTATGCAGGTGAAGGCCCAAGAGAAGGGCGTGACCTGCCGCATCATTCGGGCCACCCCGTTACCCGCCGTCATTCAAAGTGACCCCGTGCGACTGCGCCAGATTCTGGTCAACCTCGTCGGCAATGCAATCAAGTTCACGGAACAGGGCGAAGTCACGATCACCGTGTCCCTTGATGAAAGCGATCCAAATCGGCCGTTCATGACGTTCCAGGTGAGTGACACCGGCATCGGGATGACGCCCGAACAGTTGGACCGACTCTTTCAGGCGTTCGGGCAGGCCGACGCCTCGACCACCCGGAAGTTCGGCGGAACCGGTCTCGGCCTGCGGATCAGCCGCGGACTCGCCCATCTGCTCGGCGGGGAAATCGTGGTCAAGAGCGACTTCGGCAAGGGGAGCACCTTCACCCTCACCCTGCCCACCGGTTCGCTTGAAGGCGTCGAACTGATCGCCCCCGCCGATGCCGGCAAGGCCCTCACCGAGAGCCGTCCGAACGTCGCTGAAAAATCATCGGAGCCACTGCCATCACTGGATGGCGTTCGCATCTTCTTTGCGGAAGACGGGTTGGATAATCAGCGACTGATTCGCTTTCACCTCGAAAAAGCCGGCGCACACGTTTGCGTCTTTGACAACGGCCAGGAGTGCCTCTGCGCGCTGACCGAGGACGGGGCCATCGACGGCCCGCTCCGAGCCGATCCGCCGTGCGATCTCGTGCTGACCGACATGCAGATGCCGGAAATGGACGGCTACACCCTCGCCCGGCGTCTGCGCCGATCCGGCTGGAGTCGACCGATCATCGCATTGACCGCCCACGCCATGGATGGCGACAAAGTGCGCTGCCTCGATGCCGGCTGCAACGACTACGCGAGCAAGCCGATCGACCGTTGCGACCTGCTGCAGAAGTGCGCCCAGTGGACCACGGCCAAGGCCGGCTGATTCCAGCGGCTCGCAGTGAGCAGTCGCCACCGACCGTCTAGCCATTTCTCGCACCTGTCTTCGCTCACGCAACTGATCGAGTTCCCAGTACATCAACTCGGGCACTTTCACGTCCGACGGAAGGGCCTGACTGGTGGGTTTCAGTGAACCGACGGATGAACTCAGTGTGGCGTCATTCCACATCCGCGCGTTTACGGATGTTGTCCAGGACGTTCATGAAGTTGATGTACGCATCGTACGGCGAGTCGTACGGGCTGAAGTATTTGTGCACATCGCCGTCGGCCCAGTACTTCGTGCACATGTAGTACAGGTGATCGCTGGTGGTCAGCTTGCGCCAGTCTTCGAGGATGTGCTCATCACCCGCCGCGTGTTTCGCTTTGACCGGCGCTTCCAGCCGGTACAGCTCCGCCGCGGCGTTGTCCTGCATCGCGTTGCCCAGCCAGGCGGAAAGATCGCGTTCCGTATCGGCCCAGGAGATCATCTCCGGCACGTTGTATTCGCCGACCGGTGCGTACCGCGCGATCGCTTCACTGGGCGTCACGAAATCGTTCACGCCGGGATTGACATCGAAGATCTTCTCCGGAAGGACGTCGAGAAACTCGAAGATGCCGGTCTCCTGCCACTGGTGTTCGCCCAGGGTTTCGTAATCCATGAAGAGATTGCACACGTAACCGTCGCCGTTGATCAGGTTCACCCACTTCGCGAACGTTTCGGCATTGAGCGGCCACTCGCTCCAGTTGCGATCGGAGAACCGGAAGGCAATGTCATCCGACAGCCGGTAGTTCTTGAGCAGCAGCTTGACCGGCGCGGCATCATTCTTGCCGTCTCGCGGAGGAACGTACAGATAGTTCGGCGATCGAAAGCCGAGCAATCGATCCACTCCTTCACACAACACCGCATCGTGCCGCCCGAGTGATGCGATATGCGCGGCAAGCTCGTTTGAGTAGGTCAGCTCGGTGTTGCGGAAGATCCGTGGCGTCTGGCCGAAAAGATCCTGAACCTGCTTCTCGTGCAGCGCGATCTGCTCGGAAAACTCATCACGCGAAAAGAGAAAGCTGAGGGAGTGGTGCGAGGTCTCGCCAAGAAACTCGCAGCAGCCGGTCTCGCCGAGTTTCTGAAAGAGTTCGAGTACGTCGGGCGTCCAGAGCTGGAATTGTTCGAGCGCCACGCCGGAGATGGAGAACGCAACCTTGAACCGGCCCTCGTGACGACGAACGAGATCCAGCAGCTTCTGCGTGGCCGGGCGGTAGCACTTGTTCGCGACCTTCTCACAAATGCGCTGGTTCTCATCGTTGCCGAAGTAGAACGGGTCCGTATCAAAGACCGAGTATCGGCGAAGACGGAACGGCTGATGGACTTGAAAGTAGAAGTTCACGGACGCCATGCGAACATCGTACCCCGGTTCTGGGCCATGGGGATGCGATGACGAACACGGAGTTTGTGGGTCCGCGTTTGACTTTCATGAGCGATCCCGGTGGGATATCGGCATGAAACAGCATCGAATCTTTATGGTGGTCGGAGGCGTGTTTATGCTCGCGGCCGTTTCGGCGTTGGGCGGATGTGTCGTGAACGAGATTCACGATGAAATCGCCATGGTCAACACCCAGCTCGATACAAAGCGGGTGACGCTGAATTCCGTCAACGAGCGACTCGACCGCGTGTCAACCCAACTCGACGATCTTGAGCGCACGACCAATACGCTGATTGAACTGCAGCAGCAGCTCGAGGTGCTGAATTCAATCGACAGTTCGCTCAAGAATCTCGACCGTCACCTCGCGTCATTGCGCGGCACGATCGAAAGCATCGACCGCACGATTCCCTTCCTGCGTTTCAGCGGCGATGCGGAAGAAGAGGAGGAACTCGATGAGGAGACGCTTGAGGAGATTGAAGCGATCCTCGAGAAAGCCCGTCAAGCCGATGATGAGAAGAATGAGACCGAGGAGCCGGTCGAGGATGACCGCGAGAAGTAATCGCTGATGGGCCACGGCCGGATCAATCCGCACGCGGTCCGCTTGCGGTGCTCGCTCAATCCTCCGCGGTCTGGTTGATTTCTTCCTCGCGGGGCGATCCCTCGTCGGGCGATGTCGGCCGTGAGTGGGGGCGAGCGGCTTTCCACCACGTCAGCCAGCCGAGGGCGGTCAGTCCCAGTACAAGCACGAGCACGATCTCCACCGCGCGGTTGATGATTTCCGCGGTCAGCGCGAGTTCCAACTGATAGGACGTGATGAGCGGCGCGACAAGGCCGACGGCCCATTCCCGCAGACCGAGGCCGTTGCTGAAGAACGGCACCATGGTCGCGAGCACGCTGATGGTCGCGAGCGCGAACGCGGCATTGAGTCCAAGCTCACGTCCGAGCAGAGCAAAGGCCGCGAGATAACGCACGGCCCAGAGGGCGAGATCCACGTAACGCAGCAGCAGCGCCAGCAACAGGCGTCGTCGGGCGGGGTCAACGGCGATGAGCGCGGCCAGCACGAACGCAGGGATAACCGCAAGAATCCATGTCGGCGTGCCGGCCAATCGGGAGAGCCCGACCATGATGGCCATCAGAAGGGCGGCGATCATCGTCATCACCACGCCTTCGATCATGACCCGCGTGGCGTCGCGGACCGGAATCCGGTTGACCACGCTGTGGTAGGCGATCCGGCCGAACAGCCCCGGCCGCAGTGGAAGAAAGTTGATCAACGACGCGGCGGCGACGACGGCCTGCATCTCGATCAGCCCGACCCGGCCGAATGGACGAATCAGCACGCTGAACATCAGCCCGCTGAGAAGAAAGTTACCGATGATCGCGCCGATCAGCATGCCGAAGAGGCCAAGGTTCGGCGCGCGCAGGGCGTCATGGGCAGCGTGCAGAGTCTCGCGCTCACGCAGGATGAGCAGGCAGGCCCCGATCAGCAGGAGCAACCCGATCCCGCTGCCGACGAGACGCAAGGTTTTCCGGTGCGTTTTCGCCGCGGCGATCAGTCGAGCGAGACGTGAATCGGAGGAAAGCATGGTGGAGGCGACGCTCTGCGGCAGCGGTGGGCGCACCGAAAGCCGAGACAGCCGGTCAGTTCTCGATCACATTTTGATCGCCCCACGCTCCCGGCTCGCTCGGTCGATCGATCTCTTCGAAGAGATCAGTTTCATCGCTTTCCATCGCCGACAGAACAGCGTTTCGCAGGGTCGAGGCGTACGAGCGGACTGACGGGTCGTTGTGACGACTCGCGCGATCAAAGATTGGATTGTTGGCATCCCGAACGCGGAAGGTGAGGTAGCTCATGAACAAGGTCCGATCCTCGCTGTTGCGCGCGCGGTCGAAGATCGGTTCGAACACTTCGCTTCTCGGAAGCACGGCCAGAAGCCAGGCCTGCGCTTCGATCGGCAGGTTCGAAGACTCATCGACCACCTGATTTCTTACGGATCGGATCAGATTCCGCTGTTGCTCGGGTGCGTCCGAACCGGGTTCGATCGTCGCAGCTACACTGTAACGAGCGAACTCATGAAGGTCGTCATTCGGCCCCGATTCGACAAAGCGTTGCAAGGACCTCTCCAGCCACGCGCTCGTGATCCGTCGACCGTCGACCCGAAACGGTCGTGTTTCGTGGTCGCTTCCCATCACGCCCGGCGCCGGCGCTCCCGACGATGTCAGATCAAAATTGACAATGGATCGAGTACGCAGCGTGAGCCCGCTCAGTGAATCGTACGTCAGCGGTCCGTGAAGCGGCCCCGTGCGCAGATCGACGTCGAATCTGAGCGTTTCTCGCGGCATCAGCCGCAATCGCCGATTGATCGAATAAACCTGGGGCGGAACCGAGGCCGTCGACTGCGCAGTCGCGGACTGCGCGCGATGCATCAGAATCAGATCGGATCGAATGGGCGCATCCCGTCCGACGCTGAGCGGGAACGGCGCATGGTTGGTGACTTCAAACCGGACGGTGATGGGTTCATAGGTCTGGTAGCGGGTCTGAAGCGGGCGGGCCTGAATCGAGAGCAGTGATCGCGGTTCGGAAGCGACGCGATCGATCGCATTCGGTAGCGAGGCGATGAGGGCGTTGAGTTCATCGGCGGTTGAAGAGAACGAACCGCGTTGCCCCAGCAGTTCCGTCAGCCGGTCAAGCGCCCAGATGCCAACCAGATTGCCCGGCTGTTCGCGGACGATACTCAGGAACTCCCGTGCCGCCTGCTGCCGATTGCCCCGGACGAGCTGCGCCTCGGCCAAACCAAGTCGACTGGCGATGTCCGTTTCCCGATGGCGTTTGAGTACTTCGATCGCTTGCGTCAAATCGCCGTCCCGCAACGCCTTCCATCCGCGAAAGCGATCTTCGGCACGTTCCGAGAGCGGGCGAAGGGATCGCGCTTGATCCAATAGCCGTTCGACCTGCTCCAGATCGCCGCCGAGGCAGAGCATTGTCCACGCTGCGTTGAGACTGACCAGCGCGATCTCACGATCACGTTCATCACGCTCGCGATCGTTCAACTCGTCATCTTCGGTGAGTCGTTGGACGAACTGGTCGGTGGCGTCACTGATCCGCCTGATGTGTTGTGTCTGCTGATCATCGTCGAGTCGGACGGCTAACGCGGCTCGAATGGCCGCCAGCGTCGGTGAAAGTGGGACGATCATCTGCGCGCGTTCCAGAGGCGTGAGATCCGGGCGATCCCGCTGCACCATGGTTCGAAGCATCTGGTTTCGCTGCGCCTGGTGGTCGCGGATGATACGGAATGCCCGGGAAGGATCCCCGTTCCCCCAAATCGCCAGGGCGCGGTCTGCGACGAGATCGTCCGGCGTGAAATTCCGGTTGACCCGTGCGGTCGAATCCGCCAGCCGGTAGATCCGCTCGGCGCCCCGGTAAGCGCCGTGGTCCAGCAGATGGGAACCGAGAATCGTCTGACCTTGCAAATCGGTGGGATCGGCAAGAAGGAGATTGATCAGCAGTTCCGTTTCCGCGAAAACATCGTCCACGTACATGCGGAAGAACCCGGCCGCCATCGCTGCGGCCGACTTGTTCGATGGATCGAGCACCGTCGCCTCGGTGAGCCAGTGGACGAACTCATCGGAATTGCCCTCGCGCCGGTGCAGCAAGGCGAGGTCGTATGCCAGCCGTGAGGCGACGGCATCGCCGAGTCGCTCTCGTTCGGATCCACTGAGCAGCGATTCGTAAGCCGCGACCCGGGCGCTGAAAGTCTGGTGCGCGTCAATCCGGGCATTGGCGTCGATCAGTCGGGCGCGTTGATCCTGAGGGTCAAGTACGAGCAACGCGGCGGCCGATTCGTTCTTCAGGTCACGCCGCTCAGCGAGGATCGCGACGTCGAGCAGGGTGCGGAGGTGATCGGGGTTTTCGGGGTCGAGCCGGGTGGCTTCCCGAAGCATCTCGATCGACAGCGAAACGAGTTCAGGGGTCAGGTCTTCAATGCCGATGACCTGTTTCGCCTGGGCCAGATACTGGATCGCAAGCATCTGGGCAGGCGTTTCGGCGGCGGTCGAATCGTCCGCCGCAACGTGGCTCAGTGGTAGAAGAAAGACAAGAAGTATGGCCAGTGTGCGAATTGTCATGGGGACTCTTCTCGGTGATGCGACAGACCGGCCGGTGTGTGTTCAGATCATGCTCAGGTGGGTGTGGCCGAAGACCATATCTGATGTCACCAACCCGCGATTTCGGGAAACACGTTTGCCGTTGCTGCGTACAGAATATCGGCGATTCTGAATCCAGCCAGTTTCCACGCCCTGTACGAGTCGGCGCGGATTCAGGTTCCGGCGCGTGGGCGCGTCCGAAAGACCGCTCCGTTCAGGCGTCGCCGATGCCGAATCGCGGGCTGCGGCCTGACATCGGCGGTTGTGTCGCCCGCGGGTTGCGATCAGCATCGAACAAGGCACTTGGCGGAAGAGAACAGGGAGTGAACGTGTCAATTGACACTCCTGAAATGGACAGGTACCGTACAAGGTCGGAGAAATACGGCCATTTGCCGTTCATCGGCGGAGCATTGGAGTTCATGCAGTATCGAGTTCTGGCCCAATACGTCGCGGCATGCCTGTTGGCATTGCTCGCTATGACAGCATCGGTTTCGGCCAATCCGCCGGATATCTCTGATCTGGTCACCGCGCGCGATGCGTTCACACAGAGCCAGATCGATCGGCTGGAACGTTACGCCGAACACTGGGCCAACGAACTGGCTTCGGGTCAGTCCGATCGGATGAACCGTGCTCGTCGGGAACTCCTCGATCAGCTTCGCGCCCCCGGGGTCCGCCGAATCTTCCTCGATGAGTATGCGCGAGCCGTCGTGCCGCAGATGCAGCGGCTGATCGAACGCGATCCGCAGATGGATGGCAGTCAGTTTATTGCCATCAATGCCATTCAGATCATCGGCATGCTTCAAAGCGAGATGGCGGTTCGGCCGCTGCTGGAGTACGCCAACCCCGAGCGAGAGGACCGCAGTGCGATCCGACTCTGGGCGGTGAACGGATTCCGCCTGGTCGTGGAAAGCGGCAACGTGACCGATCGCCGTACCGACGGTTTCGTCCGCGATCTGCACCGACTGGCGGAACGCGAGACCGACTGGATGGTGCTCATGCGGCATTTTCAGGCCATGGCGGTCGTCCAGACCGAAGTGGCGCGGGAACGCCAGGTTGAACTCCTGAGCCGTGTGGTCTCGCGGATAGAAGAAGACGAGTCGGGACCGAGCGAGTTGATGCGAGTGGTATCGCAGTCGTTGCTGCTGTTGCGAGAGCAGTACATTTCTCCCACAATCAGTGCCTCCGAGCAGACCACCCTGGGGCGTTCTCTCGGGCCGGTGCTGGGGCGGATTCTGGCCGTTGCCGATCAGCATTGGGATGCCGCCAAGGCCAACGAGTCCAGCCGCGAACAGTACGGCAGTGCGATCCGAATCGCGGAGATACTGCTTCGGGCCGTGGATTCACGGGTTCGATCCGGCTCTTCGGTGGATGAAGCGATCGAGCAGGCGTGGTCGAGCAACAACCAGAGCCAGTACCGCAGCGGGGTTTCTCGCTGGCAGAGTGTGCTCAGCCGGTCGCCGTATAGCCAGTGATTTGTGATTCACCACGTTGCACCCGCAACGGGCCGGCCGTCCGCCATGGCCGATCGTGCAACCGCTGCAGTCTCGCGCCCGCGGACGCCGATACCCTGTGTAGTCGATGCGTCTGCTTCCCCTGCCGATACTGCTCCTCGTGATCGCCGCCTTGGTTCTGTGGTGGGATGATCCTGCGCCGGAAGCGGATCTCACCATCATCAGCCGTGGGGATGCGTTCACACTCGACCCGCAACGAATGACCTATCTGCGCGATTTCCGGATTGCATTCTCGCTCTACGAAGGTCTGGTCCGGTGGGAGAACCGCGATTTTTCCATCCTGCCCGCCGCCGCCGATTCATTGCCCGAGCGCAGCGGAGACGGCCGGCAGTACACGTTCACCATCAGCCGGGATGCCCGCTGGTCCAACGGCGATCCCGTCACCGCGCACGATTTTCACTACAGCGCATACCGCGCGCTTCTGCCGGAGACCGCGTCCTACTACACCAGCGTCTTCTACGTCGTTGAGGGCGCGCGCGAGTTTCTGCAGTGGCGCGCGGATCGACTGGAACGATTCGCGGGTGATTCCGGCCCCGATGCCGGTGCAGCCGCGGCGCTCTGGCGGGAGACCAAAGCTCGCTTTCGAGACACGGTCGGCATCGAGGTTCTCGATGATCACACGATTCGGTACACGCTCAATCAGCCCACGCCGTATGTACTGGAGCTGATGTGCCTGCCGATCTTTATGCCCGTCCACCGTCCGACCGTGGAGGGCTGGCGGCTGGATGATCAACAACTGCAGCGCGTGCGTGAGGCCGGTTGGCATGCGGTCGATCCACCGGGCTTTGCGCAGCGGGCGCGTCTCAATCTGAATCACGCCACCGGCCGCGTCCAGCCGAAGCACGACTGGGCGAAGGTCGGCATGCTGGTCACCAACGGCCCGCTCGCGCTTGATCGCTGGCGTTTTCAGCGCGAGATGCGCCTGGAGATGAACCCGCACTACCATCGACCGGAGATGGTTCGCAGCCGATCGGTGCTCATCAACGTCATCGATGATGCCAATACGGCGGTGCTCGCCTTCGCATCGGGCGTGGCGGACTGGCTGCCGGATGTCGGCGTGGGGTACCAACCGGATATGCTCGCGCAGCGCGCGAAGTACGTCGAGCGTCACGCATCGCAGTTGGCGGCGCTTGAGCAGGAGGGACTCGAACCGCTCGATGCGGTCTCGCACCTGCCACCCCCCGCGCGCGATGAAAGGCGGGATCTGCACCAGTTTCCCGCGTTTGGTGTAGATTTTTACAGTTTCAACTGCCGGCCGGAGTTGCCCAACGGCCGCGCGAACCCGTTCGCCGAAGCCGCCGTCCGCCGCGCTTTCGTGCAGAGCGTGAACCGCGAAACCATCGTGCGGCAGGTGACGCGTCTCAACGAGCCGGTGCTGACTTCGCTTATCCCCCGCAACGCCATTCCCGGCTACCGCAACCCCGAAGGACTCGGCTACGACTCCGCGCAGGCGCGCCGTGAACTCGAAGAGGCCGGATGGATCGACCGGAACGGTGACGGGGTGCGGACCAACGAGGTGGGCGACGCGTTTCCCACCGTCGAAATCCTCTGGACGACCAACACCCCGCGATACCGTTGGATTTCGCTCGAACTCAAATCGCAGTGGGAACGCGAACTGGGGGTGCGCGTCGAACTGCGCGGCGTGGACACACGCTTCTACCGGGAAGACCTGCGCACGGGGAACTTCATGATCGCGCGCGGCACCTGGTACGGCGATTTCGGCGACCCCGTGACGTTTCTCAACCTCTGCCGCTCCGATGACGGCAACAATCACCGCCGTTTCGCCAGTGCGTACGTGGACGATCTGCTCGACCGTGCCGCCGCCGAGCGCGATCCCGAAGCACGCTTCCGACTTCTGGAAAAATGCGAAGCGCATCTCTTTCAGAACGAGGTGCCGATGCTCGTCATCTGTCAGCTCACACAGACGCAGATGTTCGATCCGGCGCGTGTGCGCGGCATCAGTTCCCATCCGCGTATGGTGCAGTACTTCTGGCAGGTTGAGGTGACCGGCGAATGACCGCGCTGATCCTCCGTCGCCTGATCCAGTTGCCGCTGATCCTGCTGGTCATCTACACCGTCACCTTCGTGCTGGCCTGGCTCGTGCCCGGCGATCCGTTGCAGCAGGATGAAGCGCGTCAGCCGCCCGAGGAGATCGCCCGCGCCATGCGCGAGCAGTATGCCCTCGACAGCCCGTGGCGGTTCTACTGGGACTATCTCGGCAAGGCGAGCGGCGTCAGCTGGGTAATCGGCCAGCATGATCGCCCCTTCGATTTCGGGCCGAGTTTGCGGCACGAAAACTGGACCGTCAACGAGATCCTGCGCGCCAGTCTGCCCGTCTCGATCACACTTGGCACCGCCGCGCTCGTGCTCGCGGTCTTCATCGGCGTCGGCGCGGGTGTCCTCGGCAGTGTTCGGCCGAACGGGTGGCTTGATGTTCTCTCACTCCTCATTGCGTTGATCGGGATCAGTCTGCCGACGTTTGTCGTTGGCACCGTCCTGCTGATCGTCTTTGCGGTCTGGTTGCCGCTCGCGCCGATTGGCGGCTGGGGCGGCTGGTCGCATCTGATCCTGCCCGCACTCACGCTCTCATTGCCGTTCGCGGCGTACATCGCGAGATTGACGCGGTTCGGCATGATCGAACAACTCCAGGCCGATTACATTCGAACGGCCCGGGCGAAAGGTGTGCGCGAGTGGAAGGTCATCTGCAAGCACGCGCTCAAGAACGCGTGCCTGCCGGTTCTGAGTTATCTCGGCCCGGCCGCCGCGGCTGCGCTCACGGGCTCGTTCGTCGTGGAAGTGGTCTTTGCCGTACCGGGGATCGGCGTGCACTTTGTCGATTCGGTCTTGAGTAAGGACCTCACCCTGATGATGGGGATCGTGCTCGTGTACTCCACGATGCTCATTCTGTTTAATCTTGTGGTGGATGTGCTCTACGCCTGGGTCGATCCGCGGATTGAGCAGGGGTAGGGGGCCGGAAGCAATGCCACGAGTCAGGGGCAGAGCGCATCGAGAACCGTTCACGCGTTGGTGATTCGGTTTGCGTGGGGGCTGCTGCTCAGGATTTCGCCGCTTACAACAGCTTCAGCGCACGCAGGTCTTCGCGCGGCTCGTCAAAGGAGCAGGAACCGAAGCTCGTGGCGAAATCTTCACGCAGTTCGTCGATCTCTTCGGCGGAGAGGATGTGGCCGCGCCAATTGATACGGTCATCCTCGATCTTGAAAACGTCCAACGATTCCGTTTCCAGAATCTGCTGAATGACATCCACATCAAGTTCGTGCGCCATGGCCAGGCAGCCGGCGACAAACACATTCAGAAAACCGAACTCCTTGGTCTGGACTGTTTCGGAGTACTGCCGCAACGGATGATGCAGGCCGGCGGTGGCTTTGAACGGCACATCGGATCCGGCGCAAGCGGCGATGAATCGGGCGACGTGCTCCGGCGCGGGGTAGAGGTCCGCCGTGACGCCGCCGGTGCGCACCTTCGCGCCGGCATCCCCGCCGGCCAGGGTGGCGATCAAGCCGCGCGGATCTTCCGAGATGGGGAACTCCACAAACGGAAAGACCTCCGGCTGAATCACATCCAGTGCCCGGTCGATGTCCTCCGGCGTGTTGGCCTTCAACTCGATGACATCAATCTTCGCCAGCCCGTTGGCTGCATCCTCGTGCTTCTCGTTGAAGAGGGTGATGCGGTCGAGGTCCTGCATCATCGCTTCGTGCTCCACCGCGGGACTCGTGATGCCGCTGATGGTCCACGGATCCCCTTCGGGATCACGGGGCAACAGGTCGGCGGCGTGTTCATCGAACTCATCGAGTCGGGCGATCGGCAGGATGAGCCGGCCGAGCATCCACGCATCCTCGGTTTTCAGGAACGAAGCGTAGTTCTGCACCGTCGTCGGCATATCGAGCTTCGCGGGGGGAAAGAGACCCGCGTAGTCGATGAGGTGATGAAGCAGGGATTGCAGACTTTCTCGCGTGGAGATCATGCGTTGCCTTCGCGTTTTTTGATGTTCGCCCAGGCGTCCCGGAGGGTCACTGTGCGGTTGAAGATGAGCGTGTCGCCGGTCGTGTCCGGGTCGACGCAGAAGTAGCCGATGCGTTCAAACTGATACCGCGTGCCGGGCGCAGCGCCTCGGACGGACGGTTCGATGATGGCATCGAGGACGACGTTCAGGGAATCAGGATTGATCGTCTCGCGCCAGTCGCCATCCTCCGGCACGTCAGTCGGATCTTCCTGCGTGAAGAGGGCGTTGTATTCGCGTACTTCGGCGCGGAGGCCGTGCCGGGCGCTGACCCAGTGCAGGGTGGCTTTCACCTTGCGGCCGTCGGGTGCGTTCCCGCCGCGTGATTCGGGGTCGTACGTGCAGCGCAGCTCGGTGACGTTGCCGTCGGCATCCTTGATGACCTCGGTGCAGGTGACGAGATACGCGTACCGGAGACGGACTTCACGGCCGGGCGCGAGCCGGAAGAACTTCCGCGGCGGATCTTCCATGAAGTCGTCCTGCTCAATGTAGATTTCGCGACCGAAGGGCACCTTGCGGGTGCCCGCGCTCTCGTCTTCAGGATTGTTGACCGCTTCCAGTTCATCCGACTGGTCTTCGGGATAGTTCTCGATGACGACCTTGAGCGGCTTGATGACGCCCATAATGCGTGGCGCGGATTTATTCAGATGTTCGCGAACGTGGTGTTCAAGAAGGGCGATACTGACCGTCTGCTTGCGCTTGGTGACGCCGACACCTTCGGCAAAGGCGCGGATCGCTTCCGGCGGGTAGCCGCGACGGCGCATGGCGGAGATAGTCGGCATGCGCGGATCGTCCCAGCCCTCGACGTGGTTTTCGTTCACCAGTTCGAGCAGCTTGCGCTTGCTCATGACCGTGTGGCTGAGGTTCAGCCGGGCGAACTCGATCTGCCGGGGATGGTGAATCCCGAGCGCCTGAATGAACCAGTCGTAGAGCGGCCGATGATCTTCGAACTCAAGCGTGCAGATCGAATGGGTGATGCCTTCGATAGAGTCCGACTGGCCGTGCGCCCAGTCATACATGGGGTAGATCGACCAGGCTTCGCCCGTGCGGTGGTGTTTGGCCTTGAGGATGCGATACATCACCGGATCGCGCAGGTTGATGTTCGGCGAGGCCATGTCGATCTTCGCGCGCAGGACCTTGGAGCCGTTCTCAAACGCGCCATCACGCATCTGCCGGAAGAGGTCGAGATTCTCCTCGACCGGACGTTCGCGGTGGGGGCTGGGCCGGCCCGGTTCGGTGAGCGTGCCGCGGTACTGCCGAATCTCTTCCAGCGAGAGGTCATCGACGTACGCCAAGCCGGCTTCGATGAGTTTGACCGCCCATTCGTAGAGTTGTTCGAAATAATCCGACGCGTAGAACTCGTTTCCGCCCCAGTCGAAGCCGAGCCAGCGGATGTCTTCCTTGATGGCGTCGATGTAGCGTTGCTCTTCCTTGATGGGATTGGTGTCATCGAACCGCAGGTGGCACTTACCGCCGTACTGGGCGGCGAGGGCGAAATTGAGGCAGATGGATTTTGCGTGGCCGATGTGCAGATAGCCGTTCGGCTCGGGGGGGAAGCGCGTGACCACACCCGGGAAGCGGCCCTGTTTGAGGTCGTCTTCGATGGCGGTGCGGACAAAGTCGAGCGATGGACGGGATTCGGCGGTGGTCATATGCGGGGGAACTCGTTCGGGCGTTCGCGAACTTGATCGATCGACATTGTATCGCTTTCATCTCAAAACAACGGGGTGGGGAGCCGGAATCAGGGACGGGCCGGACATTTCACGAAGTTTTCGCTTGTGAGCAGTGCTGGTCAACGGCTACACTGCGGTTTCACGCCCGGGATACCCCTCCTATGCCATATCTTGAAGTGAAATCGCCGCAGGGAAACCGGCGGCTTGAGTTGAACGAGCAGCCGATCACGATCGGCCGCATGCCCGACAACGGCTTGGTGCTCGCCGACGATCGCGCCAGCCGGGAACACTGTGTTATCGAGCCGCATGACGGCGGATATCGGGTGCGTGATCTGGGCTCACGCAACGGTACGCGGCTCAACGAAAAGAAGGTCCAGCACGAACCGCTTGATAACGGCGATGTGATCCGAATCGGAAAGGTCGAACTCCGGTTCATTGATCCGGATCAGATCGCTACGCGTAAGAAGAGGCGGAAGACGCCGGACTATCAGGATGAACTCCGGCGCGAGCGCCGAAAGCAGTCCCGCCAGGAGACGCTCGACTTCGATCCGGAGCGGGACGGCGTTGAGGTCCAGACCGACTACGAGAAGAAACTGCGGGAGATCATTGATACCGCGCCTGAGAAACCGTTCAGCGAGCGTGATATCAGTCTGATCGATGCCCGCGGCAAGACGGTGCACTATGCCGAGTCGGCCGGCCTGAGCGGTGAGAAGGATTCCGGCCGGGAGGGACTGCGGGTCTTTCGCCTGATCCTGCTGGCAGCATTCCGCGCTCGCGCGACGGACGTTCATATCGAGCCGAAGACCGAAGAGGCGACCATTCGACTGCGGGTAGACGGTTACATGTTGAGCGCGGTCACGCTCAGCCCGCAGATCGTCAAGCGGATTTTCGGCGTGGTGAAGATTCTCTGCGAGATCGACACCAGCCAGAAAAACACGATGCAGGACGGGCACTTTTGCGTCAACGTGAAGGGCAGTCGTGTGGATTACCGGGTGAGTTTCACGCCTGCGATGCATGGCCAGAAACTCGTGATTCGCGTGCTGGATTCATCGAACGCTCCGACCCGTCTGCATGAGCTCGGCCTGACGCCCTGGATGTACGAGAAGCTGCGGAACGTTGCCACGAAGGATGCCGGCCTGCTGCTGGTCTGTGGCCCGACCGGTTCGGGCAAGACGACCACGCTCTACAGTTGCCTGCGCGAGATCGACGTCGAACAGCGCAACGCGATCACCATCGAGGATCCGGTCGAGTACTCCCTTGAAGGTTGCACGCAGATCCCGATCGACCACCGGCAGGGACACACATTTGTTTCCATCCTGCGCTCGGTGTTGCGGCAGGATCCTGATGTGATCTTCGTGGGTGAGATTCGTGACACGGAGACGGCCACGGTCGCCATGCAAGCGGCGATGACCGGGCATCTGGTTTACACGACCGTCCACGCCAAGGATTCAATTGGCGCGATTTTCCGTGTGCTCGATCTGGGGGTTGAGCCGCACTTGGTCGCCAATGCGATGAACCTGGTGGTGGCGCAGCGCCTGGTCCGCGTTCTCTGCGACACCTGTCGCAAGCCCGTACGCCCGACGCCGGCTCAGAACATGCGAATGGGAACGAGCACCAGTGGCGTGCCTCAGATCTACGTTCCGGTCGGTTGTCGACGATGTTTGCGCACCGGGTTCATCGGTCGGCAGGCGATTTTTGAACTGCTTGAGTTCACGAACGACATGCGGGATGTCGTGCTCCGGAGCCCGTCGATCAAACGCCTGCGAGAGATTGCCCGGCAGGGACTTTTTACCACCCTGGCGGGATCAGGATTTCAACTCGTCGCCAACGGCACGACGAGTATCGACGAGATCGAACGGGTCGCTTCTTCCGAGTAATCGACATTCCACAACGAGAGCCGCGCGATTGCTGACGAAGTCGTGGGTCTGAAGCGAGTGCAGAGTTTCATCTTGACCAGACGTGTCCGCGCGGACCAAAAAAAATCCACGCCGCACTTTTCAGCACGACGCGGAGAGAAGAGAGAGAGCTCGGATATCGATCCTGAAACGGATCGAGGATTTGTCACGACTGCGCCGAATCGCTGATGATCTCCACGACCGGCATACGTGTATAGCACCGGAAATCGATCCGGGCGTCAAGTCTTTTTCATTGACTTTTTGGTTCGTGTATCGATCGCAAAGAGTCAGCACCTCGTAAACAGCATGTGTACAAATCCGTAAATCTGCAGAGATTGGGATGTTGCCGAAGTGTCGAACAACATTCATCAATTACTGTCAAAATGGGAAAAGTGGGCTGAAATGATCGACTCAACAAAAAGGCTGTGCAGCATAGTCTGCCGAATATTCAACACGTTCGATACTTCGACTTCGCCCTGTTGAGAGATCAATCTCAATCACCGCGCCGCACATCTTCTCATCGCCTCGCGCCACACCGAATGGTGCGTGCATGGACGTCGTCATATGCTGAACGACGGCCTCAATGTTGGCGCCGATGATTGAGTTGTACGGGCCGCACATTCCGAGATCGCTGATGAACGCGGTGCCGCCTGCGAGTCGCCGCGCATCGGCAGTTGGGATATGCGTGTGCGTGCCGAGGACGGCGGCCACACGTCCGTCCAGGTAGTGCGCCAAGGCGGACTTCTCGCTGGTCGCTTCCATGTGCGCTTCGACGATGACCAGCGGATTGGCTTCCGGCAGTTCCGCCAAGACGCAATCGACGGCGGCGAAGGGATCGTTCGCGGGCATATTCATGAAGATGCGACCGAGGACGGTCACCACGAACAGACTGCGGCCGGGGACGTTCGGCAGGGGCAGTCGCAGATAGCGCCGACCGGGAGTACGGTCAGCAAGATTCGCCGGTCGAATCAGGGGTTCGGTGGGGGTCTCGAGGATCGAGATGATCTTCTGCTCTCGAAACACGTGGTCGCCCAGCGTCATACCGTCGATCCCCATCTTTCGGAGTTGCTGGTAAAGCGCGGGGGAGAGGCCGGAACCGGAGCGGGCGTTCTCGGCATTGGCGATGACCAGATCCGGCTTGTGCTCAGCGCGGAGATTCGGCAACTGTTGCTGGACCACCTGCCGGCCGGGTGAGCCGTAGATATCACCGAGAAACGCTATTCGCACCGTGCTCATAGCGGGAGAGCATACGGGAGAGTCTGACAATCTGCCGACAGGACCCACGAAGGCCATCTCGTTTTGACCGGACGTGTGAATCTTGACGTGAGGAATCCCATGAGATTCGCGTGCCGAATTGCGCGTGTTGTGCTATACTTGTCAATCGGAAGATTGGCGGGTCCGGGGCTTCATCCAGTCAGATGGCTTGTACGCCGGACGGCGATTGAATGCTGGTCGGCCCCGAGTGCGAAGCATCGCACCTTGAAACGAATAGTGGATCGCCGTGCGCCGAGTCGGATCGATCTCACCGCTTGATCGGCCGCATAGGGGTTCAGCGCGATCATCATCGATTTGGATGCAGATGGCGGCCGAATGCCGCGCAAAGTGATTGGGGTGCCTCGCGTTATCGAGTGGGGTGGGTCGGGCACGTTTTCAAACTGCATGGAATGGAGTCAGTAGGTTTATGGCAGAACACCGCTTCGAGTACGGCAATCAGGTTCGGCATGTCAAGCGCCCCGAATGGGGGGTCGGCGCCGTCATCAAGGCCGAAGACACATCGGTGAACGGCGAGCCGTTGCAACGAATCACCGTGAAATTTCCCAACGCGGGACTCAAGCGCCTGGTCTCTGCCCACGCGCTCCTGCAGCGAGTTGAGTCGAAACAGCAGGGTGAGACGGTCGGACTGGACTCCGCCTCTTCGCCGGACGAACTCAGCACGCAGCTCGCGCTGCTGGATCGCCAGAGCGATGACTGGTTGAGCCCCGTCGCGCAGCGGAAGATTCTCGAATTCATGACGACGCTACCCGAGGAGATCCGCGATCCGTTCAACAGTCTGCGGAAGCGGCTCGTGGCTACGCTGAACCTCTATCGGTTCGACCGGTCGGGGCGCGGTCTCATCGATTGGGCCGTGGCGCAATCCGGGTTATCGGATCCGTTGTCGCGATTTTCCCGGCAGGAACTGGAGCAGTACTTTGAGCGCTGGGTGCGTGAACGGGATCAGCATCTGGACCGCTTGCTGCAGCAGGCCCGCGATGAGCCGGGCATGGTCCGGGAAGTGACGGCCGCTGCGCCAGCCGCAGCTCAGCGCGTGCTGCGCCGGACGGCCGCGGCGCGTTGACCTCGTGTGGCCGGGAGGCCACAAATCAGCGCGGGATGTTGCTCGAAAACCACATCCAGCGTGACCGCGCAGCACGGCGAATACGCCGGTCCCAGAAAATCAACGCCTAGGCGAGCAGATCACCGGTTTCAAGGTTCGGCGCGGTTTGGCACGCGCCAGCGGCGCGGTGGTTGTTTCTTCTCTTCTCACGACACGCGGGTCGGATTGACCTGCGGAAACACAACTCGAGAGAAGAAAAGAAGAGAGGACGAGCACCATGGACGAACAGACCTTCCAGCAGAAATTCACCGAACTGCTCAACAAGATCAACGAACTGCCGCAGTCGCAGCGATCGCCGCTCGAAAAGCTGGCCAAGGAAACTCAGGGCAAGCGGGAACGGATTCAGCAGGCCGTCTCCGAACTGCAGGAGTCGCTGGATTACCTTCGGCTCAGCGTCAAGTACCTGGTCTTTGATCTTGAAGCGACGCGCCGAGAAAATGCGTATCTTCGTCGCCTGATCGAACAATCCAACCGGGATCGCAACACGCAGCAGGATGATGATAATTTCATCGACGACAGCGATGCGCACGGCGCGGATTGACCGCCCGGACGCATCGACAAAGGTCATCGATCCTCAGCACGGATCACATGCCCCGGTCCGTCCTTGCTCCACATCCTGATCTCACCCGCTCCGTCCTCGTCACTTTCGAGGGCCACGACCGGGTGACCTTCAGGATTGAACAGGCGCAGGGACGGGCCGGTCGGATGTGATGCCAGCGCGATCCACGGACGTCGATCGGGGCCGAACGTGTAGAGCTGGCCGACATGATCGGGAGTCGCCGTCAGGTGCACAAGCGGATTGTCACCCGGCGCGAATGTCGCCATTTGTCCCTGTTGATCAGAGGTCGTGCTGAGAACGACCAGGCGATCACCACTGACGTGAAATGATTCCACCATACCGCTGTTGAGCGAATGGACGCCGAGGCGAAGCAGATCCTGCTCGCCGCGGATCAAACGCAGGGTTGCTGCATCGCGTTGCGAAAAGTCCAGACGGATACGCTCGCCGGGCGATTCCGCCCGCCGTAACTCGATGTTCGTATGTTTTCGATCGCTCTGAACGTGGATGGTTCGATTCTGTCGATCGTCATAAAGTTCCAGTGCAGCACCTTGACCGGTTGCGCGAAGGTTGGCGGCGCGCCTCTGATCCTCCACACGATTGAGGGCGACGATCCCGCCTTCGGGACCGGCACCGAGCAGCAGCATGGTTCGACCCAGCTGATCCCGCACGCTGACAGCACCGCCGGTCTGGCTGGCCCCCAGAACCATCAGGCGCGTGCCGAGCTCATCCACAATTTCGACTTGCCTTGCCTGAATCAAATCCGCCGGCTGGGCGGTCGAAGCGGCACCGAACAGAAATCCGGCCGTCGGGAGAATGCATCCGGCAGCGATACCGAGCACGAACCAGGGCAAAGATCGGGGCATGGAGAGGGATCCTTTGGTAAAACGGGTGATCGGGAAACAATGGATGAACGGCAATGCGTTAATGTGCGGAGTTTGGATTTGACTCCGTATTCACATGGGCAATAGTAGACCTGCCATGCGGTGACTATCATTCACCGATCCGGAATCTGTTCGGTCGCAGCGATGCCACGGGGCATTTAGCGATCTTTCGCTGCGTATGCAGATAGTGCGCATTTCGCGACGTTACCCTGATGTTGCCCCTCGAAGGAGTTCATCGTGAGAAAGTACGGAACAATCGGCGGGCTGACCGCACTGGCGACAGTCATGCTCATCGGACAGCTCAACATTGAAGGACACGCCAGTACGGAACTTGGGACAGGTGGTGATTCAATCGGCCCCGATATCGCTGTCTGCCAGATGGGATCGACGCAGAGCTGGGGACGGGTGGGCGATATTCACGCCTTCTCCATCCAAACCGATTCATTCAACGCTGGAGACGAAACGCTGCTTTGGGACAACAGTATCTCGATGCATCCCGT
The DNA here is from genome assembly GCA_007693845.1 of Phycisphaerales bacterium. Taxonomy (GTDB): domain Bacteria; phylum Planctomycetota; class Phycisphaerae; order Phycisphaerales; family SM1A02; genus SKZB01. The sequence continues at coordinate 6,126 of RECV01000235.1, read as the reverse complement.
CATCGCTCAGAATATGTACCGCTATCGTGACGGCCGGATCGAGATGATTGGTATGTCCTGGCTGAAGCACGGATTTTGTGCGCTCCAATTCGGTGGTTGCGGTACATGTAACGGACCCAGCGGGTGTCCGACGTTCCTCGAGCCGGGCTGCCGCGATCCGTACTCGGCCACTCTGAACGGCGTGCAGGGCGGCCTCGGCCCGCGGTCGGAGGTCAATGCTTCGATCAGCGGCGTTCAATATCCCTACGAACTGAACTGGCAATTGACCGGTGATGCGATCTTCAAACGCCTTCAGGTCCACGATGATGATCTCAATCCCGCCTTGAACCAGGGCGCGTCGTTTTACATCGAAGGGCACTACGTTCATCCGCAGGAAGGCAGTTCTGATCGACGCCACAACAATGCGACCTATGAGAAAGTCAATCCGTCCCCGGCGGGGAACAGCTACAATCTCGGAGCGGGTACCGGTACCTCGAACCTGCAGCCGGCCATTTTCGCTTGGCTCGAACATGAACCTGAAGTCGTCATCGAAGTTGTTGACATTCCCGGCACGCCGGTGGATGGACGCTTTCATGTGGGATACCACGTCTACGACAACGGCGATGGCACTTGGCGCTATGAGTATGCCGTCCACAACATGAACTCGCATCGATCCGGCCAAGCGTTCGAAATTCCGCTCGGACCGGGGGTCGACGTTCTCGACACCTACTACAGCGATGTCTTCTACCACAGCGGCGAACCCTATTCGAACGAGCCGTGGGAGATGACCGTCTCGCAGGACTCCATTCGCTGGGCGGGTGAAACCTACGACGAAAACACCAACGCCAATGCGCTCCGCTGGAGCACCCTGTACAACTTCTCGGTCACCACCAATACCCCTCCGATGATGGGTGAAGTTGAACTCGCGCTCTTCCGGCCCGGCACGCCGGATTCGGTCACGATTCCGGTGCTTGTCCCTACCCCGATCGATGAACCCACTTGTACGGGCGATCTCGATGGAACGGGAACCGTCAACGTGCTTGACCTGCTCTTGCTGCTTGAAAACTGGGGCAGGTGCGAAGGGTGTGATGCGGACCTTGATGGCAGCGGCACGGTCAACGTGTTCGATCTGCTCCTGCTGCTCGAAAACTGGGGCGACTGCGACTGATCCGCAGCAATCCCAACCGAAAACCGGATACTTTCCCAGCCCGGCGATTCGCCGGGTTTTTCTTTGCACCCATCTCGTCTATCTTGGCGCAACGAAACCGAGGGCACCCGCATGGCGGCGATCGAACTCCGCAACCTATCGAAACGCTTCTCCAGCGACGCACGGGCGGTTGAGGACGTCTCACTCAGCGTGCCCGACGGGGCGTTCGGCGTCATTGTCGGACCGTCCGGCTGCGGCAAGACAACGCTGCTGCGACTTATTGCGGGACTCGAGAAGCCCGATCGCGGGGAGATTCGAATTGACGGCGGGCGGGTCAATCGACTTGCCCCTGACCGCCGCGGCACCGCCATGGTCTTTCAGGACCACGCGCTCTATCCGCACCTTTCGGTGCGCAGCAATCTGGAATTCCCGCTGCGCACGCGCGGCGTGCATCGGGCCGAACGAGCCCGGCGTGTGCTCGCCATGCTTCAGTTGCTTGAACTCAGCCGCTTTGCAGATCGAGAGCCGGGGGAACTCTCCGGTGGCGAGCGACAGCGCACCGCTCTCGGGCGAGCGCTGATCATCGAGCCGCGCGTCCTTCTGCTCGACGAACCGCTGAGCAATCTGGATGTGATGTTGCGAGATCATCTGCGCCGTGAGATTCGGCGGATCCACCATTCGACGGGTACCACGTTCCTGTACGTCACCCATGATCAGGACGAAGCGCTCGGTCTGGCCGATCATCTTGCCGTGATGCACGACGGCGCGATTCGTCAGTTCGGCGCGCCGGGCGAGGTCTACGACTGGCCCGCGAATCGTTTCGTCGCCTCCTTCCTCGGGCGGCCGGCGATGAACCTGCTTGAAGGCAATCTGGTGCGCGAGCAGGGGAACTGGTCGGTTCACCTGGCGAAGTCGCGACTGCCGATCGCGGAAGATCTGTTCGGCGAGGAGGTGCTGGCGTCCCAACTGTCCGACGGTCAGACCGTGGTGGCGGGCTTTCGCCCCGCCGCAGCGCAGCCGGTGGACACCGTGGCCGAGCGCCGCGGCGTTCTCGATATCACCATCGAGAGTGAGGATCGGGTGGGGGAACAGCGCTACATCATTGGCGGCACTGCCGACGGCACGCGGATCACCGTGCCGTGGCGGTCGGCTTCCGCCCCAGTTCCTGGCGAGATCGCTTCTTACCGAATCGATCCGGCTCACGTGCGATTGTTCCGCGCTGACCGTGAAGGAACGAGCATTGGCCATCGGCCTGTGACACCCAGTTCTCCGGTCACAGTTTTACGATGATCCCAGTGCGTCCCAGTTCATCTCCGAAACTCCCCTTTCAGATTGCTTGCAGCAGCGCGTAAGAAGTGACGGTCGTGCTATTCCCACGCCATCACATCCTTCGCGGCTTCGATCACCGTATCCGGATCGGGCAGGTAGTGCTGCTCAGTCTGGTAGTACGGGAAGATGATGTCGTATCCGCTGACCCGCTTGATCGGCGCGATGAGATACTCGAACGCCTTCTCGTTGAGCCGTGCGATGATTTCGCTCGCCACGCTGCACGTCTGCGGCGCTTCCTGCACGATGAGGCACCGACCAGTCTTGCTGACCGAATTCACGATCGTCTCGGTGTCCATCGGCTTGATCGAGAGCAGATCGATCAGCTCAACATCAATGCCGTGCAGGTCCGCAAGATCGTCCGCCGCTTCCGCAGCCGGTCGCATCATCGCGCCCCAGGCGATCATCGTCAGGTCATTTCCTTCGCGCGCGACTTTTGCCTTGCCGATCTCCATGGATTCCGGTTCATCCGGCACATCTTCCTTGAAGGCGCGGTATACCGCCTTGGGTTCGTAGAACACCACCGGATCGGGATCGTCGATCGCCGCCTTGAGCAGCGCCCGTGCATTGCGCGGCCCGGAGGGGATGACGCACTTCAGGCCGGGCGTATGCGCCCAATACGCTTCGCGCGATTCGGAATGATGCTCGACGGCGCGGATGCCGCCGCCGTAGGGCGCGCGCATGACCATGCTGATGGGGTACCGGCCGCGGGAGCGGTTGCGCATGCGGGCCATGTTCTGCTCGATCTGATCAAACGCCTGCATGGTGAAGCCGGAGAACTGGATCTCGGGGACGGGCTTGAGTCCGTACATCGCCATGCCGACCGCGGTTCCGATGATGCTGCACTCAGCCAGGGGGGTGTCCATCACACGGTTTTCGCCGTACTTTTTGAGCAGATTTTGCGTGACGCGGAACACACCGCCGTTCACACCGATGTCTTCACCCATCAGGCAGACACGATCATCGGATTCCATGGACTGATCGAGGGCGAGGTTGAGGGCCTGAACCATGGTCATCTGCGGCATCGTGTTCGTATCCTTCTCGAGAGTGAGGGGCTTCAAATCTTTTGAGATATCTCGCGGCGACTTTCAGGCGGTCATTCCACACCTTTGCGGTCCAGTTTTCGGAAGTACTCTTCCTGTTGTTCTTTCAGCTCAGGCGGCATTTCGGTGTAGAGATAATCAAACACCTCGCGCGGCTTCGCTTTCGCTCGGGCGCGGAACTTCTCACGGGCTTCGAGAATCTCTGCCTCACACTCCTTGCCGATGCGTTCAAAGTCGGCATCGTCGAGAATTCCCTTGTTGCGCAGGTAGATTTCAAATCGGCGGATGGGGCACTTCGCTTCCCATGCTTTCACCTCATCCTCTTTGCGGTACACCTTCGGGTCGTCCGCGGTGGTGTGGACGCTCATCCGGTACGTGACGGCTTCGACGAGGTACGGCCCCTTGCCGGCACGTCCGTGATCGGCGGCCTGCTGCGAGGCGACAATCATGCCGAGGATATCGTTGCCGTCCACGCGGATCGAGGGAATTCCAAATCCCGCGCCACGCCGCGCGAACTCTCGGACCGCGGCCTGCTTCTCGGCCGGGATGGAAATCGCCCAGCCGTTGTTCTCCAGGACGAAGATGACCGGCGCTTTGTACACGGATGCGAAATTGAACGCTTCCGCGACCGCACCCTGTGAGCTTGCGCCATCGCCGAAGTTGGTCACGACGACCGATTTGTCGCCGCGAATCTTGGCGGCCATTCCCAGTCCGGTGGCGGGCAGAACATGCGAGCCGATGACGATCGAGAAGGGCGTGTCGTTGATCCCTTCCGGAATCTCAAAGCCCTCGTAGTAGCCGGCCCAGAGCAGCATGAGCCCGTCCAGCGTCCAGCCGCGCCAAAGCTGGGCGCCAAACGAACGGTACGACGGGCTGAACCAGTCCTTGGCGTTGAGCGGGTAGACCTGTCCGATCTGCGTCGCTTCCTGACCGAGGCCGGGCGCGAAGGTCCCCATTTCCCCCTGCCTTTGCATGGCGAGCATACGGATATCAAATTTGCGCGTCATCACCATCGCACGGTGAATCTTCTTGAGTTCATCCTCGCTGAGATTCGGATCGAGCGCTTCATCGACCTCGCCTTCTTCGTTGAGAATCTGCAGATCTTCAATATCGCCGAGGTCGATGGTCTTGCGCATGGGGCGTTCATTCTCCGGGGCGACGACTTCAGTCACGCGACGTTGGGCGCTCTGCTTCGTGCCGGATGATCGTTTGCTTGCGGTCTTGGTAGGCATGGCGGGCTCCCGTGGTGTGGCCGCTCGTCCGCTGAGCGGGAGCGGGGGAGTGTTCGGTTTCGCGTCGCCAACCGGCGAGCGGCTGACGCAACGGGTCTCCCCCCATGGTAGAAAAAACCGACGCGGCGGGCCACATGACCGTGATTTCGGCCCGCCCAGCCCACATGCACCGTGGCGCGCGGGTATCCTGAACATGTTATGCCTGTGACCAGCGCCCTCACGTTATCCGACCGCGTGGCCCGCCTTGCCGGTTCATCGACACTGGCCATTACCGCCAAGGTCAAGGAACTCCGCGCGGCCGGCGAGGATGTCATCGGCTTCGGCGCGGGCGAGCCGGACTTCGACACGCCGGATTTCATCAAGGAGGCCGCCATCGAGGCGCTGCGGGCCGGCAAGACCCGCTACGCCCCCGTCGCCGGTGAGCCGGCGGCTCGGGCTGCGATCGCATCCAAGCTGCGCGATGAAAATCGCATTCAGTGCGCCTCGGATGACATCATCATCAACGTCGGCGGCAAGCATTCCATCTATCTCGCGCTCCATTGCCTGCTCGATCCCGGCAAGGAACAGGAAGTGGTTCTGCCCACCCCCGCGTGGGTGAGTTACCGCCCGATCATCGAACTCGCCGGCGGCATTGTGAAGGAACTGCCCGGTGCGGTGGAGAACGATTTCAAGATCACCGCGGATCAGCTCGAAGCGGCCATCACGGATCGCACACGGCTCCTGATCATCAACAGCCCGTCCAACCCGTGCGGCACGATGTACACGCCGGATGAATTGCGTGAGCTCGCAGCCGTCCTGGAACGTCACCCGCATCTCGTCATCCTGACCGATGAGATGTACGAGAAGCTCATCTACGGCGGGATCGAACACCTCTCACTCGGTTCGCTCGATTCCATCGCCGACCGCGTGATCACCATCGGCGGATTGAGCAAGGCATACGCCATGACCGGCTGGCGCATCGGGTACACCTGCGCACCGGGCGATGACGGCACGTTCATCAAGGCGATGACGCGCCTCCAGAGCCAGATGACCAGCAACATCACCAGTTTCTGCTATTCCGCCATCGTCGAGGCGCTCACCAACGGCGGGGAAGCCGTTGAGACGATGCGGCAGACCTTTGCGCAACGGGCCGAACTGATCCACACTCGACTCAGCGCAATCGACGGTGTCGTGTGTCCAAGGCCGACCGGCGCGTTCTACGCCTTCCCTGATATCAGCGCCTATTTCGGCCGAACATCGCCGAAAGGCGCGCAGGTTCATTCCGCGGTGGACTTTGCGACCGCCCTGCTGGATGAGGCCCGAGTCGCGGTCGTGCCGGGCGACGACTTCGGCGAGATCGGCCGCAACCACGTTCGCTTCAGCTTCGCCTGCGCCAATGATCTGATCGAAACCGGCATGG
>RECV01000094.1 GCA_007693845.1 Phycisphaerales bacterium | reverse complement strand
TTCGCGGAACTGGAGTCCGTCACGGAACTCGGCAGAGAAGAACACGACGGCCAAACGTATCATGTAGGCCGCCTCTCCTATAAGGGCACAGAAGTCGAACGAATTGTCTGGATGAAGCCGGGCAACCCTCCGACTCCGTTTCGGGTGATCAGGGAATATGAGCGCGGCCGATCGATGCTCGCCTTGTCGCAGTGGAAGTTTGATGAACTGTCTGACGGGATCACCTTCACGCCCGAGATCGATGAAGAGGCGGTGGAAGCATCATCGCGCATGGTGTTGAGCGTCCGGAACCCGCGCGATGAAGATCCGGATCGGCCGGAAACGCCCGACCTGCTCGATCAGCCGGCGCCGGTGGTGGAACTTCCCTTGCTTGATGATGAACGTGAGATGATTGCCGTCGGCGAGCCGAATCAGTCCGGCCCGGTCATCCTGGACTTCTGGGCAACATGGTGTACGCCGTGCATTCGCGCGATGCCCGAATTGATCGAAATCGCGGAGGAGTACCGCGACCGCGGCGTACAGTTCCATGCCATCAATGTGCGAGAGAGCCGGAGCCGCGTCGAAAGCTTCATCGCTGAGCAGGAATGGGATGTGAACGTGTTGATGGATCCCGATCGTGAAGCGTGGAATGCTTTTGGAATCGCCGCCCTTCCGACCACGGTCATCATCGACGAGCACGGCATCGTCCGCGCTGTCTACCAGGGCTACTCGCCGTGGCTGAAAGCACAGCTCCGCCATGAGATCGAATCGCTGCTCGAAGACCGCCCGTGAGAGCGCGATACTTCCGGTTCAAAGCGATGAAACTGACGTGCAGTTCCTGATCAAACGCGCCCCATCACCGCAGGGCATGCGACGTGCGCGAAACTCAATCAACGATTCTCCAGCGCGCGGAAGGCCTGCCGCAGTTCAAAGACGTTCTTCGGGCGGTCGCAGCAGTCATCAGTGCGGCCGTTGCCGGACGCCGATGTGGCCGCGCCGCTCAGCGGAAAGATGATGAAATCATCGAGAACTTTGTATTGCGGCACGCCGTTCATCGCGAGCAGTTCGCCGTACAGCTCTTCAAGGTGGCCGACCGTGAGTTCAAGTTCACGTTCATTCGGATGATGGGTCGCGCCGAACGGGAAGTCCTGCCCCGGCGTGTTGGTCATCTCGATGTGCGTGCCGAGCACCCAGCAGATCGGGTTGTCCAGCGTGAAATCGATCAGCCGCCCGATGCTGGTTACGAACTGCGAAAAATTGCTGATATAGATCCGGCCGGGGTAGAGCGAATCACCCGTGAAAAGGATGCCAGTCTCGCGGTCATACAAAGCGATGTGCGCCGCCTGGTGGCCGGGGATCGGAATCACATCGACAATGCGCCCGCCGAGGTCGTACTCAACGATGTCGTTCGGCCAGTCATCAATGCCGAAAAAGTTGCGCACCGCCGACTGCGAAGTCCCCGTCATCGTCGTGAAGGGCTGGTGGACGAACTGGCTGTTTCCGGCAATGTGGTCGCCGTGGCCGTGGGAATGCGAAACGATCAACTCGATCGATTCCTGTTCGTTCCTCAAGAGCCATTCGTCGATGATGCTGTACACCGTCTGCGCGATGGGAATGCCGCCCGCACCGGTGTCCTGCATGAGCACCTTGTCCTCGCCGAAGATGAGATAGATGAACGGCGCTTCAAAGTTCGTGCAGAGCGACTGGCGCAGAATGTAGAAGTTCTTGTTGTACTCGTGAACCTGAATCACCGGCTCAGCGCCGCACGCCGGCCCGCCGCTGATCCAGCGGTCGGGAAAGCCGCCCGCGGCATACGGCGTCGGTCCCCACGCCTCGAGCAAAAGCAACAGATCAAAAACATCAACCACGCCGTCACCATTCAAATCCGCCGGTGTGTCGCCATCCGAGCCCCAGTTCTCCAGCAGTTCGAGCAGGTCAAAGACATCCACCTGTCCGTTGCCATCGAGATCACCGGGATTGCACGGCGGCGAAGCGGATGCCATCGCGCTCACGCTCAGCAGCAACGCCGCCGCAGCCGCAGTGACAAAGAACGGGCCGAACGACCCACGGCGGAGAAAGGTCAACAACACGAAGCAAACTCCTTTTCCTGCCCCCGCAAATTCAAAGAACGAAACTGGACCCATCCTCACGGATGAAAACCGAACGTCGGCTGATCGAGTATGAACCGATCCGAGGCCGAACGCAATGTTCAATTTCGCATTTTCCCCTGCGGCCCGGCCAGAGGACCCGGCCAGAGGGCCCAGTAAGTGAGCCCGTTCAGTGGGCTCGGCGCGAGCTGGCTGAGGGCCTTGGGTGAGGGGGGATCGCTCACTCGGCACCGGCTCAACGATGCTGGTCGATCAGGATCGCATTGCCATCAGGATCAACCAGCGTGATGTGGGCCGGGCCGGTCGTTGTCGTATCTGCTTCTGAAGCCAACTCAATGCCACGCTCTTTGAGCATGCGCTGAATCTCGCGGACATCGGTGAATGGATCAACGTTGCTGCCCTCGCGATCCCAGCCGGGGTTGAAGGTCAGGATGTTGCCTTCAAACATGCCCTGAAACAGGCCGATGGTGGCATGGCCGTTCTGGAGGATCAGCCAGTTCTGCGATGCATCGCCGCCAATCTGGGTGAAGCCGAGCTTCTCGTAAAACGCCTGTGAAGCAGCCAGGTCTTTGACGGACAAGCTGATGGAGAAGTTGCCGAGGTCCATGGACTTCGTTGAGGGGCTGTTCGTTGCGGGGCTCGTCATGGCGCGCGGCTCCTG
>RECV01000080.1 GCA_007693845.1 Phycisphaerales bacterium | reverse complement strand
GCGGGACAATTGGCGGGCCTCGGTCGCCGCAATCCGCAGCCGGGCCGTTCCTACCCGTTACCACCCTCTATCGTCCGGATCGATCCAGCCCGTGCCGCTTGAGGTACTCCCGCTGTTCGGGGTACCACCGCCGGGCCATCAGATCGACGATGTTATTGTGATTCGCCCACGGGTGCATGTGGACATAGCCCGGCCGGCGTTCGCCTTCCTGGTGTTCCTCGATCATCGCGGCGAAGCGATCGACCGCGCGGTTGAGGTAATAGCAATCCCGCGCGCCGCAGACCAGCCGCACGCGTTCGCTCACGATCGGGCCGTACTGCTCCCAGTTCTCGCGCACCAGGCGCGTGATATCGAACTGCTTCCAGTGTTCGACGATTTCCCGGTTGATTCGGCCGGTTTTCGGATCGAACATCCGCTTCGGATAGCCCGTTTCAGGATCGCGTGGTGAGAACATGGCCATCCAGGTGTCCCACTGCTGGCCGGACCCGCCATCGGGATGCATGGCGTATTCAACGAGAACTTCCTGCCGAACGGTCATCGCGATGACTTCCTTGCCTTCGCGCGTGCGCATGCGGTACGACGGCGTTTCCTCGCCGTTCGGCATGACGTACATGCTCTCATCCTCGTACAGATTCGTTTTCTGAAACGCGGAGAAATCGATCGGATCCGGCGCGCTCGACCAGCAGGCGCCGAAGACCTCCGGCCAGTTGAGCTGCAGCCAGAGACTGCTCCACCCGCCGGAGGAGTGGCCGGTCACGACGCGTGCCTCGGTTTCTGAAACGAGGCGAAACTCAGATTCGAGGTGCGGGATGAACTCTTCGACCAATGCCGTGCCGCGCGGACCGTGGTTCTCTGAATCCACGAAACCGTGGTGGCCGAGGGGCGATTCGGGATCAAGCACGATCGTGACGAACAGTGGCACGATCGCAGCGGCGGCGCGCGAGCCGTACGTCGTCGCGTACTGCCGGGCCATTTCATGCCGTCCGCCGAAACCCGGAATCACGTACAGGGCCGGCCACAATACATCGGTGCGCTCCTCATCGTCGTAGCCGGGCGGCAGCGCGACGCCGGCGCGATGGTACACATCACGGCCGTAGAACTCGCTCAATAGCTCACTGCGCAGTTCGATCCATTTCAGGTTCTCGCGTTCCTCCGGCAGGGATGGGCCGTTGATGACGTTTGACAACGTCAGTTCGAACCGGTCCTCACGTTCCGGTGAAAGCTCAACGGTCAGAACATCGCTGAACACATTGCCCGGGCCGTCCTCGTGTGAACGCTCGGTTTCATCGTGATCGAACACGGCCTGCACGCGCGCCCGGCCGTCCATCTCGCGCAAAGGACGCGGAAAGACGAACACGCTGTCGTCGATGATGACCGAATCCCCCGGCCCGAACTGCTCGACCGCGATCGAAGCGACCGGCTGGGGCGATGAGTAGAACGGCGCGTTCATGGGCTCGCGGCGATCCCAGAGCCGGCCGGTCTCCGTGATGAAGAACAGGATTACCCGGCCGTCCCGCGGCTTGGCTTCCAGATCAGGATCGAGCTTCACCACATACTGATCCGCCTGAACGGAACTGGCCGAAACAGCCATCAGCCCCATCAGCACGCAGGCGACGAATCGAGACATCTGTCGAACTCCCAAATCATGAAGGATTCTGGTGAAACCGGATGAGCCCATCGCTCACGGTTGAATGACGACTGAGACATTCTATCGACACCGCCGGGGTGAACGACCGTGCTGGTCGGGCAGACATTCCACCAAACCGACTTTCAGGTAAACCGGATCGGGCGAGCATCGGGCGAGTGGTCCGATACAATGCCGAGTTGATCCGGTGATCCGGTCGTTGCCCGCCGCGTCCGATCGGCCGATTGGGTTGACCGGAGCGTTTGCTCCGGAGAACGTGTTTTCGCCAGCGTGCTTGCTTCAACGGCCCCGCCTTTTTCCACCCACGCAAGGTCTTTCCGCCATGATACGACTCGGACGCTCGGTCCTGCTCATTGCTGCTCTGCTCATGTTCGGCTCCGCGCTCAGCGGATGTGCAACGCGATTTCTGCAGGATGAACCGTTGGTGTTCGAGCAGGTCGGACCCGTCGAGGTGGATGTTGAGTCATTCGCCGGTGATGTACGCATTCACGCTTCGGAAGAGAAGTTTTCCTCCATCCGGGTCGTTGTCCGCCGCGAAGCCGTCCACGGAACGTGGCGGGAAGGGGAAGCCGCGGCTTCGCTCGAAGACATCGACTACCACGTTGACCTCGGCGTTGGTGAATACGGTTCCAAACTGACGGTACGAACTTCAACGACCCATCCCGAGTCGTATTTTCAGCGAGCGCACGTGCGCATCACGCTGCCCGCGACCGAGGGCGTCCGGATCCGTACGCAGAACGGCTACGTTGAAGCACGCGGGGTGGCCGGCCGCCTCGATCTGGAAACCTCGAAGAGCGATATCCGCGTGTTGACCAACCAGCCGCTTACCCGCGCCGTGACACTCATCACCAGCGAAGGCGATATTGATTACCGCGTGCGGGGTGAATCGCGTGGCGAGTTCGATGCGGTGACCATCGGCGGGCGGATCGTGCGCAGGATCCGCTACGGCCAGTTCATCTCCGAAGCGGGCAGTTCGTACGACCGACTCCGCGGCCGGCTGAACGACGGCACGAACCGCGTGCGGATGCGAACCACCGATGGCGACATCCGCATTGCTGTCGTGCACAACCCGGAACAGGTCGGCCGCCTGATCGTTGATTGATTGATCCCCTCGGCTCATGCCCCGCGAACTGCACGACCATTTTTTCCGTGAAGCGAAACGCGAGGGCTATCGGTCGCGCGCGGCGTACAAGCTGATTGAAATTGATGATCGACGGCACCTGCTGAAACGAGGCGATGCGGTGCTCGACTGCGGCGCCGCGCCGGGAAGCTGGCTTCAGGTTGCCGCCGATCGCGTCGGACCGAAAGGGCACGTCGTCGGCATCGACCTGAAGTCAATTGATCCCGCCGGTCTGCCCGACCATGTGCATCTGGTTGAAGGCGATCTGGCGACGATGGAGGCCCGTGACCTGCTCAGCGGGATCGAAGCGTTCGACGTGGTCCTTTCGGATATGGCGCCATCCACCACCGGCGACCGGACGATTGACCATCACGGTTCCGTGCGCCTCTGCCACGCGGTCATCGATCGCTGCGGCGAGGTGCTCAAACCCGGCGGGAAGATTGCGCTCAAGGTGCTCGAAGGCGAAACGTATCCGGCGTTGGTCGAGCGCGCCCGCCAATTCTTCGGCAACGTCAAGGGCTTCAAACCCAAAGCATCGCGCGATCAATCCACGGAGATCTACCTCATCGCGGAAGACTTCACCGGCGAGCCCACGAGGCCTCAGAGCGCCGCAACGAGCAAGCCCAAACCCCGCGGCTGGGGCGCGTAGCGGCCCCCAGTTTGCATCGTTTGCAGCATATAGCCGCGGCCTTGGCCGCGATGGGCGCAGGTGTAGGTGATTCGCGATCATGGCGTGCTCGGCGCGACCACTGGTCGCGGCTTTACATGGCGGGGTTTCACCCCGCTTTTTTCTGTTTCACATCGTCCGCGAAACCGAGTTCGACGAGGCGCGCGAGCGGGCCGTGGGGTTTCTTCGCCTCTTCCTTCAGTTTCTTCCGGGCACCGGGATTGGCGTACGTGTTGAAGATCATGGCTTTGACCGTACCCCACATGCCGCCGAATGAACTGAAGGTGTGATCGACGGCGGTGGCTTCGTAGCCGGAGTGGACCATGCAGTTGGCGCACTTCGGATTGCCGGACTGGTGGCCGTAGCTATCCCACTCGGTCTCGTCCATCAGTTCCTGGAACGTGTCGGCGTACCCTTCCTGCAGCAGATAGCACGGCTTCTGCCAGCCGAAGATGTTGTACGTCGGATTGCCCCACGGCGTGCAGTCATACTCACGCTGACCCATGAGGAACTCAAGGAAGAGCGGCGACTGGTTGAAGACCCATTTGCGATTGCCGTCCTTGCGATTCGAGAGAATCATCTCGAAAAGTTCGTTGGTCTCTTTGCGCTGGAGGAAAGACTGCTGATCCGGCGCTTTGTCGTAGGCGTAGCCGGGGCTGATCATCATGCCTTCCACGCCGAGCTCCATCATCTCATCAAAGAACTGGCGCACGGAGTTGGGGTCGGCACCTTCGAAGAGGGTGGTGTTGGTGGTGACGCGGAAGCCCATGTCCACGGCTTTGCGGATGCCGGCGATGGCCTTGTCGTAGGTGCCTTCGCGGCAGACGGCGAAGTCGTGGTGCTCCTGCTGCCCGTCCATATGGATGGAGAAGGTCAGGTACTTGCTCGGCTTGAACCAGCCGGCTTCGAGCTTCTCCTTGAGCAGAATGGCGTTGGAGCAGAGGTATATGTACTTCTTCCGCCTGACGAGCTCATCGACAAGCTCGCGGATGTGGGGATAGAGCAGGGGCTCCCCGCCGGGGATGGAGACCATCGGCGCATCGCACTCATCGACGGCCTTGAGGGCGTCTTCGAGGGGGAGGTCTTTCTTGAGGATATGGGCGGGGTACTGGATCTTGCCGCAGCCGGCGCAGGCGAGATTGCACCGGAAGAGCGGTTCGAGCATGAGGACCAGCGGATAGCGTTTTCGGCCCCTGAGCCGCTGTTTGAGAACGTAGCTGGCGACGGTCCACATCTGAGAGATCGGTACGGCCATACTTTTCGGACTTTCGATCGGAGGAAAACAGCCGCCGGCGGTCCCCCGCCCGGCTGGTGAATACAAACTCGAAAACACATGGTAGAAACCGCGATCCCAAGGGCAAGTCCGGTCGTAGAAACGACGGCCATGAGTCTACTGCCCCTTCATCTCGGAGCCTTGAGTCCGTTCGGTCGATTGACGGGCATCGGCCGATTCGGTCGGGACACCTCGCCTAGAATGGACTTGGCGCGCGGTGGTCGCGCGGCGGCCGATGCAGTGTCGGCGAAGACTGCTGCGCGAGATGCACGGAAGTCCATGGGCGAAAGGACCGACGAAAATCTGCTCCAGGACTACCTGGACGGCGACCGGGATGCGTTCAAGGAACTGCTCGGCCGTTACAGCCAGGAACTGGTTCATTTCCTGACGCGGTTCCTCGGCTCGCGTGCCGCCGCGGAGGACGTGTTCCAGGAGACGTTCCTGCAGGTGCATCAGTCGGCGGAGACATTTGATACCAGCCGGCGGTTCAAGCCGTGGCTGTTTACGATCGCGGCGAACAAGGCGCGGGACTACCACCGTAAGCACAGCCGCCGCAAGACGATGTCGTTGTCGGCTCAGGTGAGTGATGATGAGGACGGCCAACAGTTTGTGGACCTGATGGAAGCGGACTTGCCGAGCCCGGATTCGCCGGTGCTGGACGCAGAACGCAGTCGTCTGGTCAAGCAGGTGGTGGACGAGATGCCCTCACATTTGCGTGAGATTCTGCTGCTGAGTTACTTCCAGAAGATGAGTTACCAGCAGATCGCGGAGGTTCTGGAGATTCCGTTGGGAACCGTCAAAAGTCGGCTGCACACGGCGGTGGCGACATTCGCCTCGGCGTGGAAGGCAGCCCGCCAGAAAGATCGCGTGCACGATTCGCGTGAGCGTGGAGGAGATGAGTTCAATGAGTGAATCGTTCGATCGCCAACCCGAATACTCCGGTGCGTATGCGGAACTGTCCGCGGACGACCAGCGCTTACTCGACGCGTTGTTGGAGAGCGGTTTCGATGTGGATGGAATGGAGCCGCTGACGGAGCGGGAGCGCGTGCGCGCGGAACGTCTCAACGAGATGTTCGGCCTGTTGCACGACTATCCGGTTGACGATGCGGATGACACGCTGATCGCCGCGACCATGGTGCGGATCGATCGATTAGAAGAAACGGAACGCCGAAGCTATCAGCTCGAAGCCGCTGGCCAAGGCGGCGGGGGTGGACGCTTTCTCGGCATGAATCTGCGCCGGCCTGATTTCATCGGCGTCGCGGCGGCGGGCCTGCTTGCCGTCAGCGTGCTGTGGCCGATGGCCAACGCCGTTCACCAGCGCTCGATCGATGAGAGTTGTCGGAACAATCTGCGTCTGACCAGTTACGGATTTTCACAGTACGCCTCGGATCACAACGGCCACCTGCCGGTCGCCCGGGCCGGCTACGGCGGGGGGAAGACCTGGGATCGCATCTCCAACCGGATCAACCTGAACCCGCTGATTGAGGGACAGTACTGCAGCCACGGCCACTTGAACTGTCCGGGCCATCACGAAGATCTCAAGATCGGCTACAGCTACCAGTGGCAGCGGCCGGATTCGGATCTCCGGTGGGGCGTGGGTCGCGTGACCGTCATCATGGGCGACCGGAATCCGCTGATCGAGAATGCACGGCGGGGCGTGTTCATCCCGGCACTTTCGGTTTCAAACGATCACGGCGGGCGCGGACAGAACACCCTCAGCACCGACGGCTCGGTGATGTGGCTGGCGCAACCGGTGATCGGCCGGGGCGACAACATCTGGCTGCCGCACGGCATGGACCGCCTCGAACCCGGCGCGGTGAGTCAGGATGATTCCGACGTGTTTCTGACTCACTGAAGTCGAAGCTGAATGCAATCGTTTTTTGTTTGTCGGTGGACGCTGGCCATTCGCTGCGAAGTATCAGGGCACGCGCGGGGCGGTGCCCTGCGGCTCAACGGGCTTGCTTCGTGGAGTTGCTTTGGTCGCGATCACTTCGTTCCGGCCGACCGATGGTTTCCGGATGAATTGGCCGGGAAATCTTCGGTAATCCTCGAACATCAGCAATCGCCGAAGCTGGCACATTCTTCGCAGAAGTCCGGGCAACAATCCTCATTCGCTTGACAGGCCAGATCGCACCAGCAGCCATCGGCGGACTGGAAGCCGCACCACCCGGAGCAGGTTCCGGTCGGCGGCGCGCATCCCGTCATGTCTGGGCAGGACTCACAGACGTTATCGCAGCAGTTGCCCTGCGCGAAACAGTTGGGATCACACCAGCAGCCGAGGGGTGATTGCCCGCCGCAGAATCCATCGCACGGATTTTCGCCGAGTTGACAATCGGACAGACAACTGAAAGATGCCAGGTAGCGATGCGGTCCGGTGGAACAGAACATGCCGAAAAAGTTGCCCGGACGGATGACGACTTTGTACTGACCTGGATCGAGGCAGGTCACGAGGTTGACACTGCACTGTCCGATCGTGGAAATGATCTCGGTGAGCGAGCCGCATTCGCCATCGTAGATGGCGACTTCAACCGGAATGCCCGTGGGGAAGTCCGCGTTAACGTTGATCGACACCTGACGTGACTGGCTGCCGGATACATTAAAGTTGAACCAGTCCTCATCGCGGTCATTACCTTCAGCCCAGAGCTGACCGCACCGGATCGTGCCGCAGCCGGCAAAGGTGAATTCCGGTGGATTCGCGGCACAGCCGGCATTGATGCTTTCGCCACAGGCTTCACCGATGTTATCGTTGCAACTGACGGACGGGCAATCGACGCAACTGGGGAAGAAGTCGCAGTCCTCACACCGACCCGGGCAGCAATCGCCCACGAACGTGCACGCTTCATCGCACCAGCAGCCGAGTGGCGACTCGGTGCCGCACAGCCCCTGGCAGACACCAAGCAGTTCGCAACTGGGGGGTTCGAAACACGGTCCGAAACTCTGTACGTTCAGGTCAATCTCGCCTTCATCTTCAGCGCCGTACACGGCAATGTAATAGACCTCCCCTTCTTCAGAACACCAGACGGCACTTGCCTGATCGAAGCTTCCGCAGTTACCGAAGTCCGTATCATCGGTAGCGCCGCGAACACAGTTAGGAACACTGCACGTGCCGCAGAAGACGTGCATTTCTGTATCGGCAACTGAACTGCCGCACGTAGAAGCGCCGAGGAATTCGCCGTTGCCGACGACCCGGTACCACCGTGCCGGACTGGGCGGGGGTTCAAAGCACGCATCCTGCGTCATCGGCACTCCGAGGCCGGTGTCGAGCGTGACCGTTGGTCCACCCACTTCCACTTCGGTTCCGGTCTGGCAGGCCAGTCCGTCTTCACACCCGCCCGAACTGCAGTTCAGCGAAAGTGTGTACGACCCGCCGGGGCAGGGCAGCCCGGACGTTTCCGCCGGCGCCACCACGGCAAGATAGGATCCCGCCTCCAGGCAGGCCTGGATGTAGCTCTCGCCGTCCTTCACAACCGGAAGCCCCAGAGAAACGGGTGACTCACAATCGTCGCTGAACAGGAACAGCTCAAGTTCCGGCTCGGCAAAATCCGGGGTGAGGCGCAGGCGAATTGTGCGCTGCTCATCAAGGGTGAATCGGAACCAGTCGGTGTCGCGCACGCCGTCGTGGGCCCAGGTATTGCCGGTAAGCACATCGCCGCAGCACAACGTGCCGAAGGACGGAATGTCCGAATTGCAGCCACCGGTGAGGTCCTCCCCACACAGCTCATTTTCGTCGATGACACCCTGAGGGCACTGCTGCGGCAGGAGCGGACAGGACAGCTTCTCGCACGAGGAATCGTTACCAAAGAACTCGCCACCGAGGTCATCGCATACGTCTGATGTGACCATGTCACAGGCATTCGGCCCTTGGCAGCACGCGCCAATCTCCGGTTCATTGGGCGGCGGGCATGATCCCCATGCCGCGAGCAATTCCAGCAGGTCAAAGACGTTGACCTGATCATCCCCGGTCAGGTCGGCCGGGCAGGTCTCGCTACAGGGCCCCCACTGGCTGAGCAGTTCCAGCAGATCAAAGACGTTGACCTGATCATCCCCGGTCAGGTCAGCGGGGCAGTGCTCCGAAGAGGGCGAATCGCTGAACGCCACCATGGCAGCGGCTGGCATCATGGCCAGAATGAGAACGACGGGCAGCATCAGCCCATAGCTCAGATGTGCGAGGAGGGAATGATTCATAGCCATACGGAAGACTCTTTCTCACCAGCAACAGGCCCTCAAGGCCGTCACCATGGGATTTTGTTTGGATGACTTCAAGCATAGAAGATTAAATGACCATACGCAGGCGTTTTTTCGATGATCCCTCTGATTTTTGATTCCGATATCTTCATTCGGTTACCGGGATCGTGCCAGATCGGTTTCGAGGCATTCGATACTCGCAGTGATGCTGATTCTGGGGCACAGACGCCCATCTGTCTCTCGTGGGAGCCATCGTTTCGTTGATGTCGCCAATTGAAAACCCCCCGGCCGAAGCCGGGGGGTGTTGGGTTTAACAGTCTGCTGAAGTGGACGGCTGAGCGCCGAGGATCAGCAGTCGCATTCGGGGGTGTTCAACGCACCGCACTGGCCAGGACCAAGCAGGCAGTCGTCATCGAAACCTTCGCCTGCGCAGAAGGCATCCCATTCAGTATCGCAGCAGAAGGGATCGCCAGCACAGACTGCTTCGCAGCATGCTTCATCGTCACAGAACGGCGAACCGTTCGCTTGGCAGCAGTCACCCGTGCCTGCGACGCCGCAACCTTCGGTCGGCTCGGGAATATCGCAGGTGCTGGGGAAATCAAAGAAGCTGCACTGTGCACCGGGGAACCAGTCCGGGGAGGTGGTCACTTCAAGAGTGATATCACCAACTGCACCCGGCGAGTTACGCGGTGTGACCGCGACGAAGTACACCTGACCCTGTTCTGTGCAGATCGAAGTTGCAGCAAAGTCCGGGCCCGGACCGCAGAGGTCCGGGTCAGAGGACTGATTGCCGCCGCCGAAGACATCCGTGACGCAGCCCAGGTTGTCGCAACTGCTGCAGAACACCCAGAGTCGCGTGCTTCCAAAGCCCGACGAATCACAGGTCGAGATGTCGACCAGTGTGCCGTCGCCGACGAAGCTGAACCAGACAACCTCGTCATTCGGGTCGGCATCAGCGCCCTGTCCGCAAATCTGAGTGAGATTCTGAGACAGGGGCAGAAGTCCGGCCGTATTGATCGTCGCCGAGCCGCCGTCGATTTCGACCGGCACGGCAGTGGCACAACTGAAGCCCACCGCATCTTCGTCGCTGCAGTTGACCGTCAGGGTGTAATCCACACCGCCGACGTCGCAGGAGAGAGATGCATCGGTCGGATCGTCGGGGAACTGAACGCTGGCAATCACGGTATAGAGACCAGCCGTCAAGTTCGCGATGATCCGATACTCGCCGTCGATTTCAGCACCTGCCGCGATGATCGGGATGTCATCACAATCGTTGCCATCCGCCAGCAGAAGCAGGCCGCCACCGGGCGGGAAGTTGCCTTCCAGCGTGATCGCAACGGCACCGTCTTCTTCAACTTCAAGAACGTACCAGTCCAGATCGCGGATCCCTTCGACCGGATCGAAGGAGACATTGCCGGTCACCGGCTGATTGCAGCAGACGGTGCTGAACGACGGCGGCTCAGCGTTGCAGCCACCATTGATCAGACCGTTGCCGCAGCCGAGACCTTCATCGGTATCCGACAGCGGGCATTCCTGCTGGACCAACGGGCAGCTGTCGATATCTTCGCAAACCTGGCCGCCTTCGAAGAAGGAGCCGAGGTAGTCGCTGCCAGCCGCGGCACAATCTGCCGGGCTCTGGTTACTGCATTCTTCACCGGTGCAGCAGGCACCGACAACTTCGCAATCGTCACTGCAGCGCAACGACAACGTGTAATTGTTGGCGTTTGAGTCACAGGTCAGATCCTGACCGAAGAGACCATTCGTGGTGACGACCACGGCGTAACTGCCGGGCGACACGCAGAAGTCAACGTCGGTGGCAACATTCGGCAGAACCGTTGCGGCTTGGGCCACTGTGTCATCGCAGCCGTCGTTGAGACGGACGAGAATCAAGGTGGCCGGGAATTCCGCGTGCAGATTCAGGTTCAGGCGGGTGTCCTCGGTGATTTCGATCTGATACCAGTCGAGGTCACGCGTTTCGGGTTCGAAATCTTCGCAGAGGTTCGAGCAGAGTTCGTCGGCTGAGCAGCCGGGAACCTCGTCGTTCGGGCCCGCACAGAACGCATCCCACGCCGAATCACAGCAGAACGGGTCACAATCGCAAACTGCGGCTTCGCACGCGGCGTCGTCGCAACCGGGAGTGCCGTTGTCGACGCAGCAGTCGCTGCCACCACCGGCGGTGAAGATCGTTCCGCAGATCGTATCACCACAGGTGATGCTGCCGAACTCTTCGCTGTCATCACTGCAGCCAAGGTTCGAGCTCACGCCACATTCATCGCCGATGAAGCCCTGTTCGCCATCAGCATCGGCTTCGGGAGTCGGGCAGGGGCCCCAGTTTCCGAGAAGCTCCAGCAGGTCAAAGACGTTGACCACACCGTCGCCGGTGAGATCGGCAGGGCAGCCGGGGCAGGGACCCCAGTCGCCGAGCAGGATGAGCAGGTCAAAGACATTGACCACGTTGTCGTTGTTCAGATCTCCGACGCATACGGGTGCATCAGCGATCGGGCATTCGACCGGCTGCGGGCACAGAGCGCATGTCGTGCCTGAACCGAGCCAGGTGCCGTTGAGGTCTTGGCATTCATCCAAGGTCACACCTTCAGTGCAATCCGCGGGACCATCGCCGGTGCAGCAGGCGCCGAACGAGGGACCGCCGATGCCTTCACCGAAAGTCAGATTATCGACGTCGCCGTTCTCGCCCAAGTGGAAGTTATCGTGCGCGACGACTGCGCGGGTGATGGTGTTGGCGGCCGGGAACGGCAGGTTGCCAGTGTAAATCAGATCATCATTGATGTAGTACTCAATCTGCGTGCCGACCACGGCGATTCGAGCGGTAAAGTACTCGCCAACCGGCCAGGCCACGCCCGTATTGACGCCGACTGCGCCGGCACCCTCGTTATCCACGACGACGACGTTGCCGTCGAAGTTGAAGATCATCTGTGTAACGATATCCAGTCCGGTAGCCGTGCCGACACCGGGAATGAGAATATAGTTCGCGCCATCGATTGCAGAGATGAACACATCGGCCTGCAACTCAGATCCGCCTGGGGCGCATGTGGGTGTGAAACCGCCCAGCAGGGTTCCGGGGGCAACGCCGGGGACTTCCGTGAGACGCAGGTGCTGATCGCCGTCCAGCGGGTTGTTGTTACTCACGATGGGGCTGCCATCAGGCGTGTTGGCTACCCAGCCGGCCTGTCCGGCGACGGGACCCGTTGCGAAGACAGGAGCTTCGAATCCGGTTTCAAACAAGAAGCAGCCGCCGGCGAGGGTGCCGCTGGTGCTCGAGCCGGGCAGAGCGATGCTGCCTTGAACAGGTTTGCCTACGAGGGACGGTCGATCGGCTTGGCTTGGTGCCAGCTGAGTTGTGGCCACATCGACCGCGCTTCCGTCTGTTTGTCCGCCCACGGCAACTGGGAGAAACGCCAGCGTGGCGACTCCGCACAAGGCCGTGAGGGAGCCAATACAATTCATTTTCATGTTGATAATCTCCTCCGAGAAATGCGAGAACTGGATGACATCGAACAACAAGTTCGATAGTAGACAACGACTATGACACTCGTTCTCGAACCAGAAAACAGAAACCTATCTCCCGGCTGGTTGTGACAAAGCAGCGCTTCGATTGAAAAATTTTCGTCCGAAGCTGGAGCATCGCATTGGTGAAAAATCTCGCCCTTGCCGCCGACTGCACCGGCAGGCCTTCGACTAATCAGCAATACGAATCGATACTGAGCGATGGGTTGGGGCTTTCGGAATATACCCTCGCCAGCACATCTGCATGAGCGATTCATCTTCGTCTCGCGCTCGTTCTTCGCACCAAGCTGCCATGTTCCTTCCGGCCAAGCAATCGATTTCTGTTTCTCCTTGTTCGAAAGACCAAGTAGACAACGTGCGTGCCTATTGAAATTCCTAGTCCTGAGTATAAGCCAATATCTCACTGTACGAAACCAAATCTGAAAATGATGCGGGAAAGTTGAGCTATCGGACGTTCGTTCCTGCCCCCGCAATCTAGGACGCCCCTCAGAGCAGAAATCTGACAGCCGACATTTTGGCCCGATATCCTTCCGAACCGCCTATGACTGACCAGAACGATTCCCGCACATCGGCCATCATCATCGGCGCCGGACCGATCGGTTTGGGAACCGCCATCCGATTATCGCAGCGCAAGATTGGCTATCTTCACATCGAAGCAGGGCAGATCGGCCAGATCATTGCGGATTTTCCGCCGCTGACGCAGTTTTTCAGCTCGAATGAGCGCATTTCGATCGCGGGCGTGCCGATCCCCTCCGCGACCCAGGCGAAGTGCCGACGCGAGGAGTATCTCGCCTATCTTCGCGCGGTCGCCGATCAATATGATCTACATGTCAAGACCTACGAACGGGTGATTGACATCCATCAATCCACCGACGGTTTCACGCTGCACACGCGGAAACGCAACGGCGGATCCTACACCTACCAAACCTGCAACATCATTCTCGCCACCGGCGGCACTGCCTCGCCGCGGGCATTGAACATTCCCGGCGACGATCTGCCGCACGTCACGCATGATCTCGGTGATGTTCATCAGTACTGGCGTGAGCGCGTGCTGATCATCGGCGGCAAGAACTCCGCCGTCGAATCCGCCATTCGATGCCACTAGAGCACCTTCCCTTCATTCATAGCGAGTATCCGCAGTGTCGAAAGCAGTTGGCCGCGTCGCTCGACGTGACCTGATCGAGCACACTCTGCATCACAT
>RECV01000008.1 GCA_007693845.1 Phycisphaerales bacterium | reverse complement strand
GACTGAGTGATTTGGTAGTTGGGAGAGTGAACACCGTTGGCCAGGTAGATGAAAGCGCTCCGGCGCGGTGTAGCTTCCGCTTCAGCTGCTCGCAACGGAGTCATGCATTCCAGCATCGGCAGTGAGATACAGGTACCCAACGCACGAAGCGTGTGACGACGGTTGATCAGCCAGGATTGGGATAGGAAGTTCATGAGTCTTGGTTCTCAGAAAAATTCAGTTTGTGTAAGACGGAGTTTCCAGCAGATTCAAGGAGGCCAACAGATTTCAGTACGAGCTAATCTGCTGGCCTCCCTGAATCTGCTGGTGATATTTCATCGTTTGCTCATCAAATCTGACAATGCCACGGCGCGAATAATTTCCTTAACGCCATAGTGATTCTCTCTTGCTTCTTGCACAATTAAGTCGACATCGTCCGCATCATCGATGGTGAGCACGCGGCGGAGGCCGTAGGTACTCATGTGTTCGATGAACGCTCGCAGGAACGCATCACGGTCTTCTAGCAACAACTGTTTGAATTCATGGACGTCGCGAAAAGCGCGTCCGTCGGGCATCACGCCGGAGGCATCAACTAGCGGATCTTCACCGCGGCCTGTCGGGATTCGCTCCCGAGTCCGCCACTGACCGATCGCATCGTACTGCTCCAGCGCGAGTCCCAGCGGATCGATGTTGCGATGGCAGGCAGCGCAGCTATCGCTCTTGGCATGAACTTCAATTCGTTGGCGGATCGTCACCTTTTCGCCTTCCGGCGGGATCGGCTCGATCGGATTGACGTTTGCCGGAGGCGGCGGCGGAGTCTTGTTGAAAATCGCTTCGCTGACCCACACGCCGCGATCGACCGGACGATGACGGGTTCCATCGGAGGTCATCCCGAGCACCGCGCCCATCGTCAGCAGGCCGCCACGGTTGTCCTCCGACTTCAAGGCAACTCGCTCAAAGTTCGCACTCTTCGGCTCTGCGATGCCGTAGAAGTCGCTGATTCGATGATTAGCGATGGTCCAGTGGGACGCGAGAAAATCGTCGATGGGCAGGTCATTAGTGAACATCTCGCGGAAGAATTCGATCGGTTCTTCCCTCAGGCTTTTCTCGAGCCAATCGTCGTAGCTTGGATAGAGATTTCTGTTGGGCGAGAACACTCCAAGACGATGCAGTTGTAACCACTGCCTCGGAAAATCTTCGAGGAAGCGGTTGATCTTGTCATCGGTCAACATCCGGTCGACTTCTTGCTCCAGACGCTCGCCGCTCAAGTCACTCGCACTTGCGGCGGCAAGCAAATCATCGTCGGGCATCGAACTCCAGAGGAAATACGACAACCGCGATGCGAGTTCCCAATCGCTCAAATGATCCCGGGGCTGGAGATCTCCTTCGACCAGATAAATGAAGTGCCGTGAAGTCAGCGCGCCCAGCATTGCAGCGCGGAACGCTTCGGGAATCGACTTGCCCGCATTACGTTGAGAATGGAAAGCAGCGAGATAACCTTGCAATTCATCCCGATCGACTGCACGCCGCCAAGCACGCGCGGCGAACCGCTGCAGATGCTCTTCCACCACTTCGTCCGTCGCATCGCCGGGCGGCAAAACGTCTCCGCGACGAGAGCGTTCTGCTTCCGATTGAAGCGGCCCTTCCCATTCGATCCAGTCGACAATGACGACGGGAAAGAGCGAGTTGCCTTGATCGTCGAACATCTGCGGGGCATTCAGGTTCAGGAGTCGCGTCTCGCTGGTGTGGGTGAAGATATAGTCGGAACTGGAGCCGACCGCGCGATTGAATCTTCCACCTCGACTGTTGCCATTGATACCCGTGGTGGAGACCACATCGAAGTGCAGAGTGATCGGCATTTCCAAGAATACTTCGGCTTTGTAGATCTCTGGGCTGTCCTCTGCTGCGGTCACGTCAAATTCGAGCACGCTGTCAAGGACACCGGAAAATTTGGCTTCCGGTAACGTGCCGATCCGCAAATGCGGTACCTGCCCGCCGGACGGACGCAGCCCGCTCGCCTGGAAACGGACGCGATAGAGACCACTTTGAGGCGGGACTCCGGCGCCTAACCAGTTCGGCGAAAGCGCAGTATGTCGGGTCTCGTGGCGGAACGGTAAACCTGGATCGATCAGGTAACGCAGCGGCCGCTCAATGCCGAGACGCTTCAACCACTGCCGCTGCTCCTCTCCACCGCGATAACGAATCTCTGCGGCGGTCCTACGAGCTTGAAGCGTCCTCACCGGTTCGGACGGAAAGGCTCGGTCTAGAACCGTTTGGGCTGCTCGGTAGTAGCGATCCATGTGCGAGACGGAAAGGGACAGCTCCGAACCAATCCGTTCGTAGCCGTGCCACAGTTGATCTTCATTCAGTTCACCCGGCGCGGTCGGATCATAACGCACGCCAAGCAGATCGTAGACGGTGTTCTCATACTCTTTGCGACTTAAACGATAATGCGCTACGGAAGGCCGGGCCGCCATGCGAGCAGCTTTTCCCTCACGAATAAGAGCGTCAAGTTCCGTCACAAACGATCCGATCTCATCCTTCGTTGGTCGGGGCTCACCTTCAGGAGGCATGTCCCCAGCATTCACTCGCTCGATCAATTCCGCCCACTGATGCGCATCACCACCAGTCGCGAAATCTCGCGAGAGCTGATCGATACGAAGCTCGCTTTCCTGGTGCTCTGGCCCGTGGCAGGCGATACAGTACTGGTTAACGAACGCCTCAAACGATTCCGCACCAGATGCGAAATTGACCGCACAGAGCGATGCGAGCAACGCGAAACTAGACTGGGTAATGCTTTGCCAATTGGACATAGTTGATGAGGAATTGAATC
>RECV01000063.1 GCA_007693845.1 Phycisphaerales bacterium | reverse complement strand
ATCTCTTCGGTCGGAAGCCAGAATGAATTCTGTGATTCAGAGTTTCGTTTGCCCAACGCCATCAGCATGTCCTCCGTGACACGAATCAGCTACCATCGGCCGCCCAGACTTCTACCACCCGGCGATCAACAGGATGCGCCATCTGGTGGACTTTTTCAACGGGCTGCTATGGGCGATGCGCTGGTTCGATGATCGTGCGTTTCTCCAGCAGCGTTTCCCCCGGGTAGCTAGAACGGTCGCAGCTTGTCATCATGGCCACTACTTCCGCGCAGTCTCCCGTTGGTTGTAGCACGTGTGTAGTGCACGTCCGGCCCCACTTCATAGATTTCCCGTCTTCATGGCCACAACTCGCGCAGTTCCTCCGGTAATGTGCGCACGATGTCGGTGATTTCGCCTTCGCTGATGCGGCGGCTGAGCATGCGGAAGACACCGCGGATGGCGGGTTCGAGTTCCGTTCCCATCTCGATCCGCGCGTGGTGCAAGGCGTGATCGAGAAACTCCTGTTTGTGGCGCATCTTGATCGGCTTGCCGTGGATCTTCCAGCCCTCGAAGTACATGCCGCGGATGACTTCCGGCATCTGGGCGGCGAGTTGCACGGCTTCCTCCGGCGTCAGTCGATCGCGCAGCGCGTGCAGCACGCCGCGCACGATCGAGCACGCGCGGTGCGGATCGTGCAGGTTGAGTTCTTCCATCATGTCGTTGACCCACGCTTCGGCTTTCTGGACTGAATCGGCGAAGATGCTGTGTACGGTAGTGGTCATGGTGTGGCCCCCGTCTGGCTGGAGCAACGCACATGCGCCGTCCGCACATGAATTGCTGTCTGGATGAAGAAGAAAGGAGAGGGACGCCGAGGTCCTTCCCGGCGGCGCGTCCCAACGTACGCGGTCCCTCAGCCTCTCCTCGTCTTGTCGTGCTGCGATGACCTGCTGCCGCGGCAGGAATAATGATCGATCTCTTGCTTGAACTCTGTGCGGCCGCTCATCCCGTCGCGGCGGCCCGGCCACCTCGCTCCCACATTTCCAGAAGGTAGAACCCCACCGCAGCAATCACGATCATGACGACGATGATCCACCACGGCGAAAAACCGGCTGCCGAGTCGATCGTGATGCGGCCGTAATCCGCAACGCCGAGCACGCGCGCCTGCATGAACGGATACGCCTCGGCATAGATCGCTGCGCCGACGAGTCCGCCGGCAACGCCGAAGATGGCGTGGCGCGAGCCGTCGCCCATCGCGGCGAGCGCGGTTCCGGGGCAGTAACCGAGCAGAACCATGCCCACGCCGAAGATGAGACCGCCGACGATGTTGCCGATGATCTGCGCGTTCTTGATGTCAAGGGCGATGTCCACGCCGATGGCGAGCATGCCGTAGATGCCAGCGGCGCCGACGATGATCGCGGTGAGCATGACCTTAGCGACGGTGAAGTCCTTCATGAGGAACTGGCCAAGGATCACCTGGTAGCGCGTCACGCCACCTTTCTGGAGCAGAAAGCCGAAGATGAAGCCGGTGATCGCGCCATAGATGAGATCGAGCGGGCTGGCGAGGAACGGGTCATACATGGTTGCGGCCCTCCTTGCCAAACATGAGGAACGCTACGGTAATCCCGCTGGCGAACATTGCTGCGATAAACAGCCATGACGAGACGGCGAACTGCAATCCGCCGGAGATCGCATGGCCGGACGTGCAACCGCCGGCCATGCGGGCGCCGAAGAGCAGGATGATGCCGCCGAGGAATGCTGCGGCGTATCGCATCGGTCGTGACGGGCCGAAGCGCCAATGCCAGAGTTTGGGCACGTGCTCGGTGAACGTGCTGCCGGCGAGTTTTGAAGCCGTCAACGCGCCGACGAAAAGCATCACGACGAGCGCGACTTGCCAGTCGACGATCGGCCGGGTGGCTTCCTCCGTGCTGACGATCGTTCGGGCAAAGTATTCGTTGTTTTCAACGTGCTCGCGTGCGAATGTTCCTTCGATGGCACCGGCGACACGGACGAAGCTCGTCGACGTGCCGAGGGCCTTTCCCATTATCGCGAAGGTGATCCACGAGAGGACACCAATCCCCGCGCCAACGAGGTAGGGCGACCATCTCGGCATTCGTAGCCACTTGGGCATCTCAAGATCTCCTGATCGGAACCAACCCTGTCACGAACGTGATGCACGGGATCGACTCGTTGAAGTCTTCTTCCCGTTCAATTCAGTCTCAGCGGTCAGCCAGTTGTCTTCGGGAGTGCCGCCGGTGTCCTGCCAGATCTTGTACGCCCGCTCGGCGATCTGATTTTGAGAAGGCGCCTGCGGCTGCTTTGGAGCGGATGTCGTGGTGGCTTTTCTCGTTGCCGTGATTGCTTTGGTTTGTGCCTTGGCCATGGTGATTCTCCTCGCATTCAGTCAAGTGCGTTTGTGAAGTAGGCGGATAGGGTGTGCCTCACTCTGCCCATTGCATTAGATGGCTCGCCGACAGCGGCGGCCATAGGGAATCGGCCGTGTATTGATCGTGCCGTGAGTACACGTAATTCATGGTGCGAGCAAGAATCCACATCAACATCCGCCGTCAATTGCAACTTCTGCCGTGCCGCGGTCATCGTTCGCAAGATGTACGCAGGCGCGATACACGGCGGTCTCCCTATAGCCGGGGTTTCAGTCGTGTGCCATGATGATCTATGTAAGAAACGTTCGCTCTGTGTGATTATGTGTACATCACCCGCCGCGGATTTGCTCGGCCGTGCGTGACGAGTGTCAATCAATTCCTGACCGAGTGCAACACAAAGGAGGCATCACCATGCCTGAACAGAAGAAGACAACCGAACAGCAGAAGGAACG
>RECV01000132.1 GCA_007693845.1 Phycisphaerales bacterium | reverse complement strand
GGCAGCGGCGGCGATCAGCGCATCCCGCACCCGGATCTCAACGCCCGGCTGGTCAGGTCCCGCCGGATGGATCGTCACCGCTTGCGGCAGGCCGTGGAGTACCGTGGCGGGTGACGCATCCGGATGCGACGGCTTTCGAACCAGTGGCGTTGGGCTGGGCGCATCTTCAGTGCGGGAAGGACCGAAGGTCCTCACGAGGGGGCGGCTGGCGCGGCGTGGGATGGATTCTGTCAATGGTGGTGAAGATCGTTGTGGGCGGTCATCGCCGATCACCCGTCCGGGAACGGAAATCGGGAAGTTTCCCTCGCCGCCGCGGCGCGTCAGTTTCGATGGTGTCGATGCTTTGGTTTGATCGGTATTCATCCTGGCCTCGCAGTTTGTCGGCCGTGGCGGCCTGTCCCTCATACGGCTTGCACTAATCGAGCCGCATGGCATTCAAGTCCACCACGGGGAACTTCTCGACCGGGAAATCACCCCGATCGGCGGTGGAGCGGATGGTTCGCCGCCAAACACTGGTGTTCGAAGGGGACTTCCTGCTAGCATGAGTGATCCGGAACCTCGTTTGGGGACCTTTTGGTAGTCGAAACGGAGTCTCGGTGACCCACAAAGAAGCTGACACAACTTCCGTTCAACACGACGGTGCCCCGCACGAAACGCTGGCACTGTACGAATCGATTCTCGCGTCGACGCTCGACCCGATTGTGACCATCAATGCGCGCGGCGAAATCCAAACCGCCAGCGATTCCATCGAACGGGTGTTCGGTTGGACGCCGGCGGAACTCATCGGTCGCAACATCGCGGTGCTCATGCCGGAGCCGCACCGCAGTGCGCACGATGGATATCTCCATCGCTACCGGCAGACGGGCAAGACCCATATTCTCAACCGAACACGGGAGTTCGACGGCGTGCGCAAGGACGGCACGCTCGTGCCGATTGAAATCTCCGTTGCCCGCGTGGAAGTGCCCGGCCGCGAGGAGCCACTGTTTACCGGCATTATCCACGATGTCAGTGAGCGCAAACGCACGGAGGCGGAGAAGGAACTCATTCAGCGACTGACGCTCGAATCGAGTGCGTCGGATGATCTTGAGACGGGACTCAGATCGGTTGTGCGTGAAATCGCGACCACCATCGGGTGGCCGTTCGGCGAGGTATGGCTGCCGAGCGAGAACCGCAGCGAGGGAAAAGTTGTGTTGACCGACGGGCCGTGCTGGTACGAGGATCGCCCGGAACTGCATCGGTTTCGGGAGCGCACGATCGGCCGTGAGTTTGTCAGCGGAAGCGGACTGCCCGGACGGGTCTTCCGGACCAGGCGACCGGAATGGATCGGTGACCTTTCGACCGTGCCTTCCAGCCGCTTTGTTCGTCGGAACGATGCGCTGGATCTCGGCCTGCGGGCCGCGTTTGGCGTGCCGGTGCTCGTGGGGGATGATGTGGTCGCGGTTATGTCGTTTTTCACAACCGAAACGCAGACGGAAAATCGACATCTGGTTGATCTCGTCACCGCCGCCGCCGCGCCGATCGGCCCCGTGATCCTGCGCCGGCGGATGGAGAAGGCCCTACACGAATCCGAACGCCGATTCCGTGACATGGTCAACCGGATCGATCTCGTGGCAATCATGGTTGATCTGGACGAGCGCATCGTGTTCTGTGATGATTATCTCCTTGAGCTGACCGGCTGGAAGCGTGAGGAAGTGATCGGCCGAAACTGGTTCGATTTGTTCATTCCGAATGACGAAGCCGAACGCTTGCGCCGCGTGCTCCGTGATGCCGGCAAGCATCAGACGATACCGCAACGACTGGAGAGTGGTCTCAAGCTGCGAGACGGCGGTCAACGCACGATCGTCTGGAGCGCCACGCTCATGCACGATGCCAAAGGACGCGTCACCGGCGCGACCGGGGTCGGTGTGGACGTCACCGATCAGCGGCGGACGGAAAGGGAACTGCGGGAGTACCGTGCGCAGCTCGAAAAGCTCGTGATTGAACGAACCGCAGCGCTTGAGTCATCGCACGAACAACTGCGACAGGCCGACCGACTTGCGTCGATCGGGACGCTCGCGGCCGGACTCGGGCATGACATGCACAACGTGCTTCTCCCCGCGCGATGCCGACTCGATGCGCTCGATCATGATCCTTCCCTATCGGCCGACGCGAAGGAGCACCTTCAAGCGATTCGGCGCTCCATCGAGTATCTCCAGCAGCTCAGCGACGGCCTGCATCTGTTCGCGCTCAACCCGGAGGATGCCGAAGCCAGCGGCGAAGCGACGGATCTGGTGCACTGGTGGGATCAGGTCGGCCCGCTCATCAGCCGCTCGGTGCCGAAATCAGTTCGCTTTGACGCGATTTTCCCGGAAGAGATTCCGCTCGCGCAGGTCGCGCCGCATCGGCTGACGCAGGCCGTGCTGAACCTCGTGGTGAACGCCGGCGAGGCGGTGAGCGATCAGGGGCGCGTCCGACTGTCCGTCCGCGTGAGCGATGACCGGGAACTGGTCACAATCACCGTGGCTGATGACGGTTGCGGCATGACCGATGAAGTGCGCCAGCAGGCGATGGATCCGTTCTACACCACCAAGAAACGCGGCATCGGTACGGGGCTTGGGCTGTCACTGGTGCGCGGCGTTGTGAAGGCGGCGAAGGGAACTATTGACATCCGATCCTCGGCCGGTCGTGGAACCGTTATTCGATTGACATTCCCTACGGTACGTTCATCATCAGCCGCGGACTCACCCTCCGGCGGAGTGCGCGGACCGCGCGCTCGAGCCGTCGTGACCGCTTCGGATCCGCGGCTGGCCTCGCTGTTGAGCACCATGCTTCAGGCGGCCGGCCTGGACGTGGTGGTTTCCACGACAACCGATCCCGGAGCGTGCGCGCTCTGGCTGGTCGATCCCGATCGCGCTACCGCGGAGCAATTGGCTGCGGTCTCCCGGCGAGACACCTGCATCCTGCTGCTGGGCGTGCCCCCATCCGGCAGGGGCTATGATTTTCCGCACATCGAAGACCCGCACGACTTTGAAGCGTTGCGCGGTATGATCGGTGAAGTTCTGAACGCTCTGCCGGAGCAGTCCGCATGAAGCAATCCAAGATCCGCGTTCTGTGTGTTGATGACCACGCCTTTCTCGTCGAGGGGTTGCGCACCCGTTTCGAGATGGAGGATGATCTTGAGTGCGTCGGACGACTTCCCAGCGCGGAGAATCTCCTCGAAGAGGTCGAGTCGAAAAGGCCGGACGTCGTCTTGCTGGATATTGAAATGCCCGGGCCTGATCCGTTCGAGATGACGGATGAGTTGCGTCGGCGCTTTCCGTCGGTAAAGACCGTCATCCTGAGCGCGTACGTCCGAGACCACTACATCAGCGCGGCCTTCCGGGCCGGGGTGTGGGGCTACTTCTGCAAAGGCGATGAAGCGGGAGAAATTATTGATGGTCTGCGTCGAATCATGGCCGGTGAGTTTGCCACGAGCACGAAAGTTACTGAACGATGCCAGCCGCTGAAAGCGAAGTCGCGCGGGGGGCGAGCGGCAACGATGGCGCCGCCGGCGTCGAAGCTGGATCAGCTCACCACACGGGAGCAGGAGGTTCTGCGGTTGATCGGGAAGGGGATGACGCGAAGTGAGATTGCCGAATCCCTGCACCGCAGCCCCAAGACCATCGACGGTCACCGCGAATGCATCATGCAGAAGCTGGATATTCATGATCGAGGCGAACTCGTGCGCTTCGCCATTCGTGAAGGTCTGGCCGAGGTGTAACCGAGGCCATTGTCGGGGGCACTGACGACCGAATCGCCGTATGGTATAGAGTGACACCGCTGCGGATGGAACCGGATCCGCTGCGAGAGTTTTGTTTTCGCCTGTTCCGTTGCCGAGGAGATCCATGACGCAGCCCGCCACGCCGTCCCGTCCGGAAATCGACTTCAACCGACTGATCAGTCAGCGCGCCGGCGCCATTGACGTTTCGGGGATTCGGCGTGCGTTTGAACTCGGCGGGCAGTTGGACAATCCGATCAACCTCTCGATCGGCCAGCCGGACTTTCCCGTCCCCGAGGCGATTAAAAGATCGGCGATCGAGGCGATCGAAAAGAATCGCAACGGCTACACGCTGACCCGCGGCGCGCCGGAACTTCTGGACTCGGTGGCGGGGCGACTGCGGACGGATGTCGGCTGGGACCTGTCCTCCGATGGCATCATGCACATGATCACCTCCGGCACCAGCGGCGCGCTGTTGCTCGCCTACCTCGCGGTGCTCAATCCCGGCGACGAAGTGATCATTCCCGACCCGTACTTCGTGGTCTACCCGGCGATCGGCGAGATGGTCGGGGCAAAAACCGTCTACTGCGAGACCTACCCCGACTTCCGCATGACCGCGGAGCGGATCGAGGCGCTGATCACCGACCGGACCAAAATGGTGTTGATCAACTCGCCCGGGAACCCGACCGGCGTGGTGCTTTCCAGCCAGGAGTTGCAGGACATCCTTGAGCTCTGTCGAAAGCACGGCATTCTGCTGGTCTCCGACGAAATCTACGACGCCTTTACCTACGAGGAATCCCTTGAAGACGGACGGTTCCCCACCCCTGCCCGATTCGGGCAGGACATGCTCCTCGTGCGCGGTTTCGGGAAGACCTACGGCTGCACCGGCTGGCGGATGGGGTACGCGGCCGGGCCGAGCACGCTCATTCAGCAGATGATGAAACTGCAGCAGTACACCTTTGTCTGCGCGCCCTCAATGGCGCAGGTCGGCCTGGCGGGGGCGTTTGAGGTGGACCTGGGTGAACACATTCGCACCTACCAGAGTCGTCGCGACCGCGTGGCGGAGGCCTTCGGCGATGTCACGGACCTGGTTCAGCCGGGCGGCGCGTTCTACGCCTTCGTCAAGGTGCCCGCGCGGCTGGGGGTCAGCTCCGAGGAGTTTTTCATGCGGGCGATCAATCGCAACGTGATCGTCATTCCCGGCCACGTCTTCAGCCGACGCGATACGCACTTCCGGCTCAGCTACGCCACTCCCGATGAACAGCTTGACCGGGGACTGGCGATTCTGCGGGAGCTCATGGTTGGTTGAGGACTTCTGCGGCTTCGCTCGGGCATCGGAACGCGGACCGGGGTTGAGACGCAGCAGGGGGCGGAGCCAATCGTGGCCTATTTGTTGCGATTCTGCTGCGTTCTGTGAGCGTTCGGTGGGGTTTCTGCAGGATTCGGGTCAATTTGTCTGCGTGGCCCATTGCGGCTGGACATCACCCCGGGGGATGCGGTATACTCCATTTGCAAATCTGACGGAGCCGCCCGGATCTATCCGACAGCTTCCGCAGCGGAGATGTGAGAATCTTCGCTCTTGAGTTGCAAACTCCATTTCGTCCACGGCTCCGCGTCTCTGATCCTGAACCAGATGATATGGGAGTGTGAACGATTTCTACAACAACGACCGAACAATCATTCGGCAAAGACCCGGTCAAACGCCGAGACTCGGACAACTTTGCCAACGAGTACATTCACGGCTTCGTCGAGAAGTGGGACGATCTGATCGACTGGGAACGCCGGGCGGAAAGTGAATCCGACTTCTTCATCCGCATGCTCCGCGAACGTGGGGCGAAGCGGGTTCTCGATGTGGCGACGGGTACGGGCTTTCACTCCACACGCCTGATCGAAGCCGGCTTTGAGGTGGTCAGCGTGGACGGCGCGCCGGACATGCTCGCCAAGGCCTTTGAGAACGGTCGCAAGCGCGGCCACATCCTGCGCACCATTCAGGCCGACTGGCGCTGGCTCAACCGCGATGTGCACACCGTCTTCGATGCGGTGATCTGTCTGGGCAACTCCTTCACGCACCTCTTCAGCGAACGGGATCGACGCAAAGCGTTGGCTGAGTTCTACGCGACGCTGCGCCACGATGGCGTGCTCATCCTCGACCAGCGGAATTACGACACGATGCTCGATGCCGGTTTCTCGACGAAGCACAAGTACTACTACTGTGGTGAAGATGTCGAAGCCGTTCCCGAGCACGTCGATGAAGGCCTTGCCCGCTTCCGATACACCTTCCCGGATGGCGCGAAATACCACCTGAACATGTTCCCGCTGCGGAAAGACTACACGCGGCGTCTCATGCAGGAAGTCGGTTTCCAGACGGTCAACACCTACGGCGACTTCCAGGAAACCTACCGCGAAGAGCAGCCGGACTTTTATATCCACGTCGCGGAGAAGTACTACCGTCCCGACGATGAACACGAGGAAGGAACCACGCACGTATGAGCACTCAGTACTCACAGGCGGTCAGTACGGCGCGGGAATACTACAACAGCGACGATGCGGACAATTTCTACTTCACCATCTGGGGCGGTGAAGACATCCACATCGGCCTGTACCAGTCCGACGACGAACCGATCGCGGACGCCAGCCGCCGCACCGTCGAACAGATGGCCGCGCGGCTCAGCAATCTGCATGAATCCGCCCGCGTCATCGATCTCGGTGCCGGGTACGGCGGGTCGGCGCGATACCTCGCGAAGAAGTACGGCTGCCACGTCATCGCGCTCAACCTCAGCGAGGTTGAGAACGAACGTGACCGGCAGATGAACCGCGAGCAGAAGCTCGACCATCTCATCGATGTCGTCGATGCCAGCTTCGAGTCCGTCCCGGCGGAGAAGGCATCCTTCGATATCGTCTGGTCCCAGGACGCCTTTCTGCACAGCGGCGAACGTGTCAAGGTGCTCAAGGAAATCGACCGCATCCTGAAACCGGGCGGCGAACTGGTGTTCACCGACCCGATGCAGGCCGATGACTGCCCCGAGGGCGTGCTTCAGCCGATCCTGGATCGCATTCACCTCGAGACGCTCGGCTCGCCGGCGTTCTACCGCGAGCAGGCGAAGAAACTCGGCTGGGAAGAAGTCGGCTTCGAAGAGCACACACACCAGTTGGTCAATCACTACAGCCGTGTGCTCGCGGAAACCGAGCGCCGCGAGGAAGAGATCGCCGGCGTCGTCAGCCGCGAATACATCGATCGCATGAAGAAAGGGCTCGGCCACTGGATCGAAGGCGGGAAGAAAGGCTACCTCTCCTGGGGCATCTTCCACTTCCGCAAGCCGTCCTGAGTGATCGACTGAGTGACCGGGTAATCCCGACCGTTGGACTCTGGGCAGCACGCGGCAACGTGAGGCGCGTCGTCGTCTATCCGATCACGGAGCGGCGGTTGCTCACATAGTCCCAGACCACAAACCGGTCGAGGTCGTTGCCGGCGGTGAAGAACACGCGGCCGCGGGTCATTTCAACCATCCGCTGCGCGAACTGAATATCCTCGTGCGACTGGCTCCAGCTCGGCAGGAGGAACACATTGATCACGATCTGCTCGCGCTGGCAGAGCTGCGCTTCTCGCATGGTCGCCTCTTCCGTGCGGTCATGCGGCGGATAGAGCATGTACAGCGTTTCGTCCTCGAAGTGCGCGGTCGGCAGCCCGTCGGTGATGAGCATGATCTGTCGGTTGGGTGTGTCCTGGCCGGAGAGAAACTGCCGCGCGAGGCGCAGCGCGTGTTGAATGTTGGTGAAGTGGGGCGGGACGTCGAACTCACTGATCCGCGGATCGCTCATGTCGGCTTTGAGGCGGACGACCGGGTCGTACACCGTCACCGGCTTGGGCATCATGGCAGGGACTTCGGAGATATGCCGCGGTTTGGCGAAGGTGGCCATTTCAATGAACTGCAGGTAGTCGCCGGGATATTCGCTGCGGATCAAGCCGTCGAGCGCCAGGCCCATCCGCTTGGCGTTGATGTAAAGCCCGCCGTGACGCATCGACCCGGACATGTCCATGATGACCGCGGAAGCGCACTTGGGCGTATTGCGCGTTTCATGAATCTCAATATCCTCCGACCGCATGCGCACGAACGAAGTGCCCGGGGTGCCTTGCTGCCCGGGTGAGGTTGTGCCCGTCCGCACCATCGCATTGATCAGGGACTGGGGAATGTCCATGTGGGTGACGGAGTCGCCGAACTCGTAGGGTTTGGTGCGCGGCAGTTCGACCGCCCCCTCGCCGGTGATCGGACCGGTGTGCCGGCCACGCCGGGCGGCATCGAGTTCACTGAAGATGCGTTCGAGCAGCTTTGACTGAAAGAGTCGGTACGCCTGCGGCGTCAGTTGGTAACCCTCGCGCGTGAACTCAATGCCCTGGCGTTCCGCCATCTCGCGCAGCAGGTCCTGCACCTGCTGTTGGAGCGCTGAAAGCTGATCGAGATCGCCCGGCTCGGCAAAGCGGCCGAGCGCTTCCATATCGATGAGGCCGACCTTCGCGTTCTTCTTCGCATCGCGCAACTGCTCCAGCAGCTTGTCGATGGTTTCCAGCTCCTCCTTGACTTCGAGCGCCTTCGGGACGTCCATCTTTTCGCGGCCGGTGAAGTCGTAGGCATTGATCAGTTCATCGATCTGATACTTCTCCGCAAGCCGCTCGATGAGGTGCAGGAGTTGCGCTGCGAACGGCCGGTCAAGCCGCTCCACGCGGTACCAGAGATGTTCAAGGCCGCGCAGATGTTCCGCAACCGTTTCGCGCAGGAATCGGTCGGCGATCTGATCGGGCGGATTCATTTTACCCGCCTGTTCAAGGTACTGGCGGCGGGCGAGCTTCTCCACGTGCTTGGTTTCATAGGTCGCCAGAATCTTGCGCTTGCGCTCTTCGAGCATCTGAATGAGCGCATCGATGCTCGGGCCGAGGCCTTTGATCTGGCTCGGATCGAGTTCGACCGCCTCGGCGAGTTGCTCTTCGGTGAGATCGCGCGTCGAGCCGAACGTCATCAGATGCTCAAACGCGCCGGAGACCATGTCCGGCGGAGGGGACATGGGGTTGGGAAACTTCGCGGCATCGTACCGCTGGTAGGTGTGGATGATGCCGCCGAGTTTTTTGCGAGAAGGTATGGGCATACAAAGCTAGTTCGTGTGGAAGTGATCGAGCGATGCATTCTAGCGCGATCAGTAGGTCGGCAGACCGACGGGGAGCGTGCTATGATTCGCGGCCCGGGCGTTTAGCTCAGCTGGCTAGAGCACCGCCGTTACATGGCGGGGGTCACTGGTTCGAGTCCAGTAACGCCCATTGCGGAATGCGGGGGGTTGCCTTCCGAACCGACCGGGGGCCGCGCTTCTTCGGCGAGGCGAGGTCGGCGGGTCGCGTGAATCGACCGGCACTTGCCGAATCCGGGTTCTCGCTCGACTCGCGTTCCCTTTGTCCCACTGCAAGTTTCAGTCGCCACGATCCCATGCCTCTCCTGACGGTCTCCAACCTTGCCCACGCCTACGGCGCGAACGTCGTACTCGACGGCGCGACGTTCGCCATTGATCCGGGCGAGAAGGTCGGACTCGTTGGCCGCAACGGGCAGGGCAAAACCACGCTGATGAAGGCGGTGCTCGGACGCATGCAGCCGGATTCGGGACAGATTCAACTCCAGCGCGGCGCGCGGGTCGGGTATCTGAGTCAGGACCCGGATTTGAATCCCGACGATTCGCTTCGCGATTCGGCAGAAGGTGCGTTCAAGCTGCTGCATGAACTGCACGTCAAGCTCAACGATGTGTACGACGAGATGGCCGGTGCGGACCCTGCTCAACTGGATCGCCTGATGAAGCAGCAGGCGAAGCTGGAAGATCAGATCGAGGCAGCGGGTGGCTACGCGATCGATCACAAGATCGACGCGACCCTGCACGGACTGGGGTTCACGGATGATCAGTTCACGCTGAAGGTCAGGAAACTTTCGGGGGGACAGAAAGGCCGATTGGCACTGGCGCGTTTGCTCTTGGAGCAGCCGGATCTGCTGATGCTGGACGAACCCACGAATCACCTGGACATTGCCGGCCGCGAGTGGCTGGAAACGTTTCTGGCCGATGAGTATCCCGGCGCGGTGATTCTGGTCAGCCACGATCGCTGGCTTCTTGACCGGGTGGTGCGCCGCATTCTTGAGGTTGAGCGCGGCCGCATCTGGGAATACCCGGGCAACTACGAGAAGTATCTCGCCCTCAAGGAGGAGCGCCAGCTCACCGAAGCGCGAGTGTACGACAAGCAGCTCGACAAGATTCGGCAGGAACAACAGTTCATTCAGCGCTACAAGACCGGTCAGCGCGCGAAGCAGGCGCGCGGGCGGCAGTCCCGGCTTGACCGCTTCAAACGCGACGAACTTGTTGAGCGGCCGATGTCACTGGACGTGATGAAGCTGAATCTGCCCAAAGCGCCGCGCAGTGGAGATCAGGTCGTCAACGCGGAGGGGATCGGAAAGCGTTACGGCGAGACCGTCCTGTTCGACGGTCTCGATTTGTCCATCTCACGAGGCGAGCGAATCGGAATCATCGGGCCCAACGGCGCGGGGAAGACCACGCTCGTCAAATGTCTGCTGGGTGAGCTCGAACCGGATGAGGGATCGGTGCGACTCGGCTCGCGGCTGGCGGTGGGGTACTACCGCCAGTTGCACGAGAATCTTGATTTTTCACTCACCGTTTGGCAGTACTTGCAGTCGGTCATCGTCGGGCAGGACGGACAGTCGAAGGCCAGCGAACAGCAGGCGCGCGATCTGGCCGGAGCGTTTCTCTTTAGCGGGAACGATCAGGAACAGGCGCTGGAGGATCTTTCCGGCGGAGAGCGCAGTCGCGCGGTGCTCGCGGGGTTGGTCGCCTCGGCGAAGAACCTGCTGGTGCTCGACGAGCCGACAAACCATCTGGACATTCCCTCGGCGGAGCGGCTGGAGCAGGTGCTCTCGATGGACGGCGGCTACGACGGTACCCTGCTCCTGATCACCCACGATCGGGCGCTGCTGCAGGCCACCTGTGATCGGCTGCTCGTTTTCGACGGCAAGGGCGGCGTCCGCGATTTTTCCGGAACGTTCGTCGAATGGCATCAGCGGCTGGAACAGGAGAACGCAGCCCGCCTCAAGAAGGAACCCGTCTCGGTTCCGCCGGAAAAGAAGAATCGATCCAAGTCGCACGCCAAGAGCAAGAGCAAGAACAACTCGAGCAGCGGGAAGATCACCGAACGCGATGTCGAGAAACTCGCGGTCCGGATCGAGGCGCTGGAGTCCCGAAGAGCCGCGATCGACGCCGAGTTAGCCGACCCGGAGGTCTACCGGGATGGCGAGCGTATGCGCAAGCTTCAGCAAGAGCGGCAGCAGCTCCAAAATGAACTTGAGCCCATTGAGGACCAATGGGCTCAGGCGATCGAGTCTCTGGAATAGCGTGTGGGTGGGTTAGACCATCGTGCCGGTCAAGACTACCCCGTCGGGTGACGTGATTTCCCACGTTGCATTGGCCCCGTAGGCGAGCAGATCGACTTCGACGCGCGTGCCGAGCAGTTGCGAGCGTCCATCGATCGACGCAATCTGGTGCACGCGACCTTCATCATCACGAACCTGAAGCGTGTAGGGACGATCATCATCGCGGGGCGACAACCCCTCTGCGATCAGGAGCGCTTTCCGATCACCCTCGCGGACCATGAGCGTGGCCCAAACGGCGGTGTCAGAATTGTCACTGGTGAAGACAACGCGCTGCGTGGCCGCATCGGCCAGATACGTACGAAGGGTGGGGCCGACCAGTTGTTCGACCTGCTCGACATCGCTCTGGATCGCCGCCATGGTCAGCCGATCGTGTTGGCCGGCCGCATCGGTCAGGACGTAGGCCATGGCGATCACCACGCCTGCGAGCAGGAATGTCGCTGCCCGCCAGAAAAAGTTGGCGTTGAGGAACCGAATGAAGGAACCGGATGAAGCGTCGGTATGAGCCGCTTGACGGTTGTTCGCATTGTTTCGCGCCGCGACGTCACGGCCAATGGACGCGAGCGGCGTCGGGGTGTCCTGTTCGATCGCGAGGTTGACGGCTCGGAGCACGCGGGTGCGCAGTTCTTCGCTGGGTTCATCCTTCGGCAGCAGCGTCTCGTCCGCGGCGATCTGCGCCTGCAGTTCAAGCACGTCTCTCTGGAGCGAAGGGGTCGCCTGGTGAAAGGCGCGGGAATAGAGCGCTGCTTCGTACTCATCCAGAAGGCCGTAGGAGTCCAGAGCAGCGAACTCCAGAAGCTCATCTCTTGTCATGGCAGTGGGGGACGTCATTTCGTTGAATCTCCGATACTTACATCTTCGCAAACTTGTCCGGGTTGTTGCAGAAAAAAATCATTTGGCGGGTGGCCTGCCGGTCCGTATTCCAGCCGGGCATTATCCGGCCCAATCCTTCTTCGCCCGCTCCCGAAGTCGGTTCAAGCCGCGGCTGAGAGCGGATTTGACGGTGCCGAGTGGGGCATCAAGTTGTTCGCTGATCTCCCGGAGGGTGAACCCCTGCAAGTACGCCCGCTCGATGACGGTCCGCTGCAGTTCCGGTAACTCAGCGATGCGGCTGAGAAGCTCCGCGTTTCGCTCTGCATCCTGCGGGGGATTGTCAGGGCTCCGGTCGGTCGTGGATCCGGAGGGGTCGCCTTCCAGTGTCGCGGGAGTGGGACGAACCGCACTCCGCCGCATCCGATCAATCAGGTGACGTCGGGCAATCAGCATGACCCAGGTCACCAGTTTGGCCCGACGCGGATCGTATCGGTCGGCGGTCTGCCAGAGACGGACGAAGATTTCCTGAACCGCATCCTCGGCCTCCGCCCGCGTGGGCATCAGCTGTCGGGAAACCTTGAAGACCAGTGCGCCGAAGCGGTCGTACAACTCCTCGACCGCATCCTCGTCTCCGGAAGCGACACGATGCATCAACATCCAGTCCTGCTGGCTCATTTTGGGGTTTTCATCGTTCGTCACGGCGATATCCGCAGGCGTGGTCGGATCAGTTCCATCAAAGTCGATTCTTTAGTCAACTCGCGGGACCCCACGAAAAAAACGACTGTTGGCAAGCGGGGGCATCTGAAAGGGTAACGCGGATTTGTCGATTCCGAGAATTTTTTTGCGGTATTGCATGATTATCGTATAGACTTACTGGTGAAAGCTGAAGGTCTGGTTGGTGTGGAGGAATAGGTATGCTCGCCCCCCTCAGCCGGGTGATGGGCCGAGTTGAGGAAAGTGGTGGCCCGTGGCGCAAATGCTTCGCCCATACTCTGGCAGTCGAAGTCGCGATTTCGTGACTCAGAGAGTTGCGCGCGGTCGGTGCGGGTTCAGTCTGATCGAGCTTATCGTCGTACTGGCGGTAGTGACGATCCTTACATCACTGCTTATGCCGGCCCTGACTCGCCTGCGGGAGAATGTGCATAAGGTGGTCTGTTCGTCGAATCTTCGGCAGATTGCGATTGCGACCAGCATGTATTCCCGTGACCACTACGACCAGTTGCCGCCGACGGCCAATCTGAGTCAGAGCGATGGTGTCTGGGAACCC
Organism: Phycisphaerales bacterium; assembly: GCA_007693845.1. GTDB lineage: Bacteria > Planctomycetota > Phycisphaerae > Phycisphaerales > SM1A02 > SKZB01. The sequence continues at coordinate 666 of RECV01000132.1, read as the reverse complement.
CATGAATTGATGGCAGCGAGAATGCCTCGATCATCCCAAGAAGGTTCGTGGGACGGCTTCGGCATCCTCTACCACCTGCAGTACTGTGGCTCGCACGAGTGCTTCTACTGTCCAAGCCACACCGGCCAACATCCGATCTCCCGTTATGCTCAGGACTGGTTCTCTGATTCCGACTCCTTGATCTACACGAACTATCACTATTCCGGCGACCGGGATTGGGAGACCGGGATGCGACGCTTCATGTTCCGTCCCGCCTCGCTCATCATTGCAACAGACGGACTACGCACCGCAGACGACGTGAACCACCGGTTTGGCACGAACGCGGCATACGGTGACGGGTCCGTCCGATGGCGTACTGAGTTAGTCGGCCTGATCGATATCCTCCCTTCCAATGACGATCCGGGTGGCATCGTTGTCGACCCGATCGACGAAAAGTACATCGAAATCTGGTCAATTCTCGAAGGCAAATGATCACTCGGTGTGTGCCAGCGACATCAGGCTCGTGAAGCGACAGGTCAGCTCTCGGCAGGACTTGCCTGAAATCACCGCGCCGCCCGGAATGAGTTGATCGTCCGGTCTTCTCTCAGACAGCCCTAGCGGCCCATGGTTCGTCACTCACCCGGAATGTAGCTGATCGTGCCTTCCCAGGGACTGCTGGCGGTGGCG
>RECV01000201.1 GCA_007693845.1 Phycisphaerales bacterium | reverse complement strand
TGATGCCTTTCATGGCGAGTGGAACTACGCCATACGCCGGCGTGCAAAGCAATCCCACAAATGATGCAGTTATTTCCTGACACTGCCTTAGTACCATGTCCATGGTACTAACACCCCTGTGGATGTTCGCGTCGATGACAACATCCCCCCCTGAAATTGAGAGTCAAATTGATCTGTGTCTTATCGGGTAGCTTTGTTTGTGTTCGCAACGTTGTAGAAACTGGTTCGCCAATTGTGTCTCCTAACTGTGACTCGCCCGGTAATGCAGGGATGGATTGATTCCACTCACTTCGCGCGCAGGTAAACTGGAAATTATTGCCCACCGCTCGTACTGGCGTATGCGAAAGCTTGCCAAGCAACCGATGAATCCATGGTGCAGGCGAACTACCATCTCGACAGGCGAGTTTCAATCGATCAAGTCCCACTTCCCACCCGACACGATCCAACTCGAATCGAATCGATTGAGTCGGAACACCAATCCCTGCGATTTGAAACTCCACCTGAAACTCCTCGCGATTCTCTTCAACAATCCCTTCCCTCGTGAGCCAACGGGGCTCAATGATGTGGGGGTTGAAGCCGCCTATCAGCACGATGTTGGAGTCTGCCAGCTTCATGATGCAGTTACTCGGCAATTGCCCCTTGTAGTTGCGGAAATCATCGGTCAATCTCGGCAAGAGAAACGAATGAACAGTCCATATTCTTGCACCATTCGAAGCAAAACGGGTCGAATGGCCAGTTCTAGGACCTTTATCCGAGGCCGATCGCAGCGCCGATTTCCTGGCTGTAGGCGACGATCAGGCCGGCGAAGACGACCGAGACGATCGCGATCAACTTGATGAGGATGTTCAGCGACGGGCCGGAGGTGTCCTTGAACGGATCGCCAACGGTGTCGCCGACCACGCCCGCCTTGTGGGCTTCCGAACCCTTGCCGCCGAAGTGACCCTTCTCGATGTACTTCTTCGCGTTGTCCCACGCGCCGCCGGCGTTGGCCATGAAGATCGCGACCGCGAAGCCGGAGGTCAAACCGCCCGCGAGCAGACCCATCACGCCACCCACACCGAGGATGAGGCCGACAACGATCGGTACGATGATCGCCAGCAGCGAGGGCATGACCATTTCGCGCTGGGCGCCGGCGGTGGAGATCGCCACGCACTCGGCGTAGTCGGGGTACTGCTTGCCGTTGACGTTGACCTTCTTCGGCCACTTGGTGGCATCGGCAAGGTCGCTGTCGCTCATGCCGTCCTTCTTGAACTGGTCCTTCATCAGACCGAACTGGCGACGACATTCGTTCATCATGCGGTACGCGGCCCGTCCGACGGCGCTCATGGTCATGGCGCAGAAGACGAACGCGAGCAGCACACCCATGAACAGACCGCCGAGCACGCGCGGGTTCATCAGCGTGACATCGTAAAACGCGAGGATCTGTCGAATCTCCGCCTGATCGGCGGGGACGATCCGGAACTCATCGTCATGGCCATGGCCTGTATCTTCCGGGCCGTGCCAATACGCAAACTTGACTTCATAGGCGTTGGCATCACTGTGCCACACCGCGCGGTCAAACACGAGTCGCGTGCCGATTTCATGCTCTTCGTTGAAGTGACGGGTGACCCGATCGGAACCCATCATGAGGCCGGCGAACTGGCGCGGATTGCCATCCTCATCGACCTCCTTCAGATCGACGACCGCAAAGCGACGGTGGCCTCGGTACTCAACGGCCAACACGCGGTCACGTCCACCGTGGCCGTGGTGATGATGATCGTGATCATGGTCGTGATCGTGATGGTCCATACCGTTGGACCCGTTGGTGACGCTGTGGCCTTCACCTTCCGCCATGGTCACGAGCGCCGAGGCGACCGTGCTGTCGGGCATGTTCTGCCGGTTGAGCGCGGTCTGAACGACGGAGATGTACGCGGCGAGCAGGGCGAGAGCGGTGAGCGCCGCCGAGCCGATGGCGAAGCCCTTGCCCGTCGCGGCGGTCGTGTTGCCGAGCGAGTCGAGCATGTCGGTGCGTTCACGCACATAGGGTTCCTGGCCGCTCATTTCCGCGTTGCCGCCGGCGTTGTCAGCGATCGGGCCGTAAGCATCGGTGGCGAGCGTGATGCCGAGGGTCGAAAGCATGCCGACCGCGGCGATACCGACGCCGTAGAGACCGAGCAGGAAGTTCGATCCGCCGCCGGCAAAGCTGAACGCACAGAGGATGGAGATCACGATGGTCGCGATCGGGACCCAGGTCGAGATCATACCGACGGCGGTGCCGCCGATGATCACGGTCGCGGGGCCGGTCTGCGCCTGTTCCGCAATGGATTGGGTGGGTTTGTGTTCATAGCTGGTGTAATACTCGGTCGCCACCGCAATGACGTTGCCGGCGACGAGCCCGGTGAGGATCGCGGCCCAGAGGCCAAAGGCGTTGACGCCATCAACACCGCCGAAGAGGAGCCAGAACAGGCCGAGCGAAAGCACCGCGATGATGCCCGAGGCGGCCCACACGCCGGAGTGCAGTGACTTGAGCAGTTGGCTGAAGGTCGCGTCTTCACGGGCGCGAACAACGTAGATCCCGATCAGCGAGCAGAGGATGCCGAGACCCGCGAGGGCCATCGGGGCGACGGCGAGTTTGGTCGCCAGCATCGCCGACTCCGAGGCGACGTAGCCGAAACCGTACGCCGCGGCGGCGCCGAGCGCCATCGAGGCGAGCATCGAGCCGTAGTAACTTTCGTAGAGGTCCGCGCCCATGCCCGCGACGTCGCCGACGTTGTCGCCGACGTTGTCCGCGATGGTGGCGGGGTTGCGGGCGTCGTCTTCCGGGATGCCCGCTTCGACCTTGCCGACGAGGTCCGCTCCGACGTCCGCGGCCTTGGTGTAGATGCCGCCGCCGACACGAGCGAAGAGCGCCTGAGTCGACGCGCCCATGCCGTAGGAGAGCATGATCGCAGTCACTTCCACGAGCGTGAAGCCCTCGGGCATGATGAGATGCCAGACGAGGAACCAGCCGGAAACGTCCAGCAGCGCGAAGCCGACGACGACGAGACCCATGACCGCGCCGGAACGGAACGCGACGGTGAGACCTTCGTTGAGCGATTGCTTGGCGGCGTGAGTGGTTCGGGCGGAGGCGTAAGTCGCCATCTTCATGCCGAACCAGCCGCAGAGGCCGGAGAAGAGGCCGGCAATCGGCACGCCGATGACGGTCCAGCCGGCCTGAATGTCCATCTGCCACATCAGGGCGAGGATGGCGACCAGGACGACGAAGACGACACCCACCACCTTGTACTGTCGGGTGAGATAAGCCATCGCTCCTTCGCGGACGGCGATGGCGATTTCGACCATTTCGGCATCGCCCTCCGATCGAGCCATGACGGTCTTGGCGAAGTAGAACGCCATGACGAGCGCGAGGATGGCCGCGATCGGGGCTATAAACCAGATGGGGGCGAATTCGACGATGTTTGAAAAGCTCGCCAGAGTGAGATGATTCACGGAAGACTTCTCCAACGTGCGGGACCAAGGGGAGCGACCGCCGGGTCCGGGGCGGTCGGGGACCAGAGGAAGCAACGGGCTGGCCGCGCTTCACACAAAGGCAGAAACAACAGGAAGGTGCGGCCGGCATCCACCCGAATCGCACCATCACGGCTTAATGTCCGCGCCGGCTCAGCCGACGCTTCGAAAGATCTGCATGGTCAATCGGCCATTCGCACGCGCATCCCCGAAAAGAAAAGATGGCTTCCTCTTCACCCGGCGGCACTCCGTTCGACTGAACGGCGAACAAAAATCGGCACCGCCGAACCGCACATCGGCCGATCAGGACGTGCGGCAGAACCAGATCCGGGGCAACGAGATCAGCTGTTGCCCTGGCGCACCACCCGGGTGAACGTTCGTCGGGCGGCCCGACGACGACGCTCCGAGGGCTTTTCGTAGTACTGCTTGCGCTTCACGTCCTTCGTCAGCCCTTCCTTCTCACAGAGCTTCTTGAAGCGGCGCATAAGCTGTGCTACGGATTCGTTCTGTCGTGCTTTAATGCGAATTGCCATATGACCAATGCCTTCCTTCCGTTTCAGCGAGCCGAGTATTAGACAGAATATCACTCCGCTTGGCAAGGCCCTTCGGCCTGATTCCCGCCGAATTTCGCCCCAACACCGCCATTTTGACCGAAGAACCGGCCTATCCTGCCCTTCCCACGCCATGCCGCTGATCATCGACACCTACAACCTGCTGCATGTCACGGGCATTCTCCCGCCGGAAATCGCCGGAATCGATGTCCCGGGGCTCATCCGCCTGCTGCACCAGAGCCGGTACCGGCACGAGCGAGTCGATCTGGTCTGTGACGGCTCGCCCCGCGCGGATGTCCCGCCCGGCAAGGTGGGCGGCGTGCATATCCGCTACGCCGGGCCGGGGAAAGAGGCCGACGAACTCATCGCACGGATGATTCAGCAATCCTCCAGCCCCCGGCGGCTGACCGTGGTCTCCTCCGACCATGCCGTGCAGCGGGCCGCACGGGTCCGGAAATGCCGCGTGCTCACCTCGCAGGATCTTCTGCGTCAGCTCGCGCTCGATGCCGAGCGACCCGATCGGGAACCCGACCCGTCCTCTGCCACCGAGGATACGCCGATCGGCGGTCTCTCCGATGGGCAGGTCGACCAGTGGCTGCAGGAATTCGGCGTTGACCCGGAAACCATCGAGCGGGAGAGCCGGCCCGAAACCCGGCCTGTCGCCCGACCCTCGCCGGGGGGATCATCCAAGTCCAAGTCGGACGCGCCGAACACCGACCCGCACCGGTCCCATGAAGATCAGCCCCGCTCGGCAAACCGTGAGGCCGCTTGGGGAGATGACGCCGATCGAGAGCATGCCCGCGGCGGCGCTCTGCCCGAAGAGATCATCGCGGAAGCCGAACGAATCGCCCGAGAAGCGCAACGATCCTCCCCACCGGACGAGACGACCGACGGGACGGAATGACAAGCGGAACACGCTGACTTGCAGCATGTTCCGCATCCTGACCGGCTCAGATGAAAAAGGCCGAGGTGGGATTCGAACCCACGAATGACGGATTTGCAATCCGTTCCCTTAGTCCACTTGGGTACCCGGCCGCTCGTCAGGAGCATACCTTGTAATTTCGGGGTAGGCAATACCTTCTGAACGAATGCGGGTCGGGTTTCCTGTACCGGACGTTCAGCCGTTGCGCGGATCTTCGCTGGCTTCACATTCTGCGCATCAGGCCGCACATCAGGATCGCTCTGCGGGCCGTCCGCTCATCGATGCAGCGCATCGATTGCCGTTCATGTTTCATCGTCCGTCGGCGCGGAGGACAGCGCTTCACGTCCGCTCGCAATACCGCTGAGGTTCCGCCGGAGCACGGTGCCGCGGATGTCGACTTCGACCGGCCGCTTGCCTCGCAACAGGCCGACCGCATCGGTGCGCCGAGTCGTGGTAATGCGAACCCGCAGCGGCAGTTCGGTGTCCGGATCGTAGATCGGGGTCAGCTTGCCATTATCGTCGGATTCAAGGACGTAGTACTCCTGCCCGGAGACCAGGCCGGCGTCGCTTCCGCCCTGAATTGACACGCGCAGTGGCGAGTGCTGCCTGAGAATTCGCGGGTATCGCTCCGGCGAGCGCAGAGCCATGTGCCCGCCGCGCGGGGCGACATGCTCCGTCCGTGTGACGGCATCCTCGATGACCCGCTTGCTTGCCCGGCCGAGGGGGGTGCTCCAGAAGAGGTACGAATCGATCGCCACGTTGTCGTACAACTCTGAGGTCTCCTGGGTGCCGGTCCGCGCGACGCCCTGGAGATGATCCGCGCCGACCAGCCGCCGATTTCTCAGATCGACGATCTTGAAGTCAACCGCGACCACCGCCTCCCGTCGCCGCCCGATGACGCCCCACCGCGCGACATCGCTGGGCAGATCGACGGTATGCGCGAAGTCGGTCACCTTGCCGGTGATCACGAAACTGACCTCGCGGTTCTGCTCGCTGAGCTTCTTCAGCGATGCTTCCATATCCGGCTCGCGTTCTCTGAGAACCCGCTCGACCTCGCTGCTGAGATGTGGATTGACCCAGACGTCGAAGCGGCGGTCGTTGAGCAGAGCGCGGCTGTAGGATTCACTCATCCATCGGCCGACCCCGCGCGGGTAGTTTGGCGAATGGTCCGGATCGCGAAACTGCCCCACCACCACCACGACCGGATCCTCGACCCGCTTCAGTGCCCGGTTGCCATCCACGGTCGTTGGGGGATCCGCGAAACGCCAGGGATTGCTCGGCATCTCGCAGCCGAGAGACACCATCATCACCGCGATCATCGCGGCGGACAGAACCACACTGGAAAGTCGATTGCGCACACCCGCTCATCGGCTTCCTGAGCGGAAAATCTTGAACCGGGCACTTCCTGATCCCGCCACCCCCGGCCGGCCGGACGTGCTACGCTTCGGTCATGAAACTCTACACCCGCAGCGGCGATGACGGCACCACGGGACTCTTCGGCGGCCAGCGCGTCAGCAAGGACCACCCGCGCGTTGCCGCGTACGGCACGGTCGATGAACTCAACGCCACCCTCGGTCTCTGCGCTGCGGGGTGCGATCCGGAAAATCCGTTGCACGCCCGGCTGATCGAGATCTTCCGCGAACTTCAATCCCGGCTGTTTGATATCGGCGCCGATCTGGCGACGCCCGAAGGCGCCAAGCACGAAGCGAAGATCCTGCGCATCACCGACGAGCAGGTCCAGGAGGTCGAACGCTGGATCGACGCGGTGGAGGAGAAGAACAAGCCGATGAAGAGCTTCATCCTGCCCGGCGGGACGGATCTGGCCGCCCGGCTGCATCTGGCGCGAACCGTCTGCCGACGGGCCGAGCGTTCCATGATTTCCCTTCTGCACGCCGAACCGGTCAGCGAAGGTGCGATCATCTACGTCAACCGGGTCAGCGATCTGTTGTTTGCGATGGCGCGGCGGGTGAACCTCGATGCGGGCGTCTCCGATGTGCCGTGGATCCCGGCCAAGAAGCAAAAGTCGAAATCATGAGGATCGCCCGGCCGCCGATCGCGCCACAGAAGTCGCGGCGGGTGACCGCCGAAATTCCCCACGATTCCGCGTACAATTGACGCATCATGTCACCCAGTAAACACCCTGTCGGCATCATCGGAACCGGAACCATGGGCGCGGGCATCGCGCAGGTCGCTGCACTCAACGGCTTCACCGTCATGCTGCTCGATCAGGATCGCGAAACCGTCAACAGCGCGATGGAGCGGATCCGCGGCCACATCAACCGCATGGCGGAAAAGGGCAAGATCACCGAAGCCGAACGCGACGAAGCCAACGCGCGACTTCATCCGGCGGAGAAGCCCGAAGACCTTGGCGACTGTGACCTCGTGATCGAAGCGATCATCGAAAGTCTCGAAGCCAAGACCGCGATGTTCAAAACGCTCCTGCCCCATCTGCGCAAGGAAGCGATCATCGCGAGCAACACCTCATCGCTTTCCATCAGCGCGATCGGCGATGCGATCGGCTGTCCGGAGCGCGTCGTGGGCATGCACTTCTTCAACCCCGCACCGCTCATGCCGCTCGTGGAAGTGATCAGCGGCAAGCGCAGTGACCCGAAGCTTGTCGACCGGGTGGTGCTCATCGCGGAGGCGTGGGGCAAGACCGTCGCCCGCGCCAACGACACGCCCGGGTTCATCGTCAACCGCGTAGCCCGGCCGTTTTATCTCGAAGCGTGGCGCATCTTCGAAGACGGCTACGCCGGGGTGGATCAGATCGACGAAGCGATGCGTTCGCTCGGCGGTTTCCGCATGGGGCCGTTCGAATTGACGGATCTCATCGGTCAGGACGTCAACGTCGCCACAACCGAATCGGTCTGGAAACAACTCGGTGAGCCGTCCCGTCTGAAGCCGAGCGCGACCCAGCAGAAGCTCGTCAAGGAGAGACACCTCGGGCGCAAAACCGGGCACGGCGCGTACATTCACGACGGTGAAGACCCCCGGCCGGCGATTGAACCGGAATCGCGCGAATTGAAACTCTCCGAGCGCATGCAGGATGCAGTTGAGCGGCTCAATGAAGGCGCGACCGATCAGATCGGCTCGCCGCTCGAAAAGTACATCTTTGCCCGGATCCTGATCGCGGTGATCAACGAAGCCGCATGGGCGATGAGTGAAGGCGTTGCCGATCAGGCCAACATCGATACCGCCATGCGCAAGGGCGTGAACTATCCCAAGGGACCATTCGCCTGGGCGGATGAGATCGGCCTGGGCATCTGCGGCGAGTTACTGGACGCGCTCAACGACACGGTGGACGACGGCCGCTTTCTCGCGCCGGATCTACTTCGGTCCAAAGTCTGATGCGCTGCTTCCGATAACCCCGGGACTTTCCAACTGACCCCACCCGTCGAAATCGCGCATGGCGATGTCGCGGTTTCCGCGGTTCGCCTGTGAAGCTGGTCAATTCGTGCGTGATCTTCGGGGTTGCCGAACAGAATTGCTCGCTGTTTCCGAGGACGATCTTCGCGATTCTCCCGTTTCAATTGCATGCTTCTCATGACGGTCGGGTGACGAGCGTTCGTCAATGACTCGGCCGCACTGAAACGATCAATTTGAGATATGGGAGAACGACATGAATCATCAGAAGAAGAAATTGATGACCCTTTGTGCAGCGGCAGTTGGTTGTGCGGGCCTGGCATTCCTGAATGCCGAAGCGCACGCGGGAGTGATTTCTTTCTCGGACCTGCCGACCGGCACCAACAGCGTCTCCATCGGCGGGCTGGCCAGCGGAAACATCACCGCGAATGTCGTCAGCTTTGACGCGAACTTCCAGCCGAAAACCGTCGCCGGCGTAACCGCTGTCGGCGTTCAGGGCGGTTCGGTCAACGGCGAGATCGACGGGTCGCAGTACATTGAGTTCAACTTCAGCGCACCGGTCTTCGTGGACTCGATCAGTATCGCCCACCTCTACACCGCTGGGAACTTCGGCGATGTGTGGAACGAAACCGCACTCTTCTCGACCGACATCGGCGACTTTACGCTCGAAGCGACCGGCGCCACCAGCGGCGCCTGGACCGGCGGCGGAACGCTCGTGAACGATTCCCCCGCCGTCGAAAAGAACGGCGGCGCGTGGAGTGTCATCGGCGGCGACATCTTCGACGGCGCGATCACCTCGATCCGCCTCCAGTCGGGTAACGCGGGCAATCACAGCAAGTACGGTGACTTCGGCTTCGTCGGGATGGAAGTCTCGGCGATCCCCGGTCCCGGCGCGCTCGCCCTCTTTGCCGGCGCCATGTTGGCCGGCTTCAAGCGCCGACGATCCGGTCAGTAACCGCAAGCCCACTCAGCAACTTTCACTTTCTCGTCTTCCATTCGCGAGATGGACGAGCAGGAGAGCAGCGCCCCGGCCCAGTCCGGGGCGTTGTTATTCCTGCCGTGCGTAGGTCGGTCCGGGACGAACACCACTACTCGCGCGGCTCAGCTTGCATCAGCCGCTCGACCGCTTCCAGTCGCTGGGCATGGCGCGGGCGATCCGGTTCCAGCTTGGTCAGCGCGCGAATGTGCTGGTGCGCCAGGTCCAGCCGCTGACTCTGCAACGCGATGGCCGCAGCGCGTTCACGGTTGGCCGCATGGTACGGGTTGATCTCCAGCGCCCGCGTCGCCTTTTCCAACGCGCGATCGTGGTCCCCCTTCTCCCGGTACAGCCGCGCGAGTTCGACAGCGTACACGGGCGAATGATCCTCCCGAACATCGAGCGCTTCCAGGTGCGGAATCGCGCGTTCGGGATCGTTGCTGTCCAGATAAATCTGCGCAAGCCGCTGGTGCGGCATGGGGTCGACCGGGCGCAGTTCCGCGTACCGCTCGAACAGCGGGATCATCGATGCATTCGCCCCGCCCTCACTCTGCATCATGCGGCGGATCTTCAACTCCACGAGATCGGGATGGTCGGGATAATCCTCCAGCCACGCTTCGAGCGTCTCATCGGTGACCTCCACCGGCGGGCGGCGCAGTTCAGGCCAATCCTCGGCCTTCAGCGCCCGTCGGCCGCGCGTCTTCGGCTGGCCGATCTGATCGGTCAACACGCGCGCGATCGCCTCCAGACGCGCTTGTTGTGATGCGGCAAGCTGCACCGCCGCATCGGGATCCTTCGCGCGCAGCTCATCCATCAGACTGGTCATGCTCGGCTCGGCAAGCAGGCCCCAGGATTGAACATCCGCTTCGGCCCACTCGAGAAACTCCCGGAAGAAGTCCTCGCGGCTCACGCCCAGCGCGTTGCGCATGGCGGCGGCTTCGCGTTCGCCCTTGAAGTAGCGTTCAAAGAGACGAATCACCGCGGAAGACCCGAACCGCTCGTTCATGAACTCGAGCATCCAGTGTCCCTGCGCATACGCCTTGGAGCGGTCCTGTGGCTGCTCGGGCCGCACGAACGCCCACTTGATCGCATCGAGATTGAACAGCGTGCCCTGCTCAAGTGAGCGCGCGAGCATCTGTGCGGTCGGGTAGTCGCGCGGCTTGAACTCCATCTCGACCGCCGCGGCTTCGGTGAGCCAGTGCGGAATGCGGTTATTCGTTTGCGCGAGCGTGACCGTGTGAGTGTATTCGTGCTGAAAGACGCGCGGCCAGTCGTAGGTGGTCGTGTGCCCCGACCCGGAGCGCGGCACTTCCATGGCAATGACCGGACCGGTGCACGCCGCAATCGTGTGGATGAACGGCATGCCGGTGATCCGCACCGCGAACCGCTCGTGGTTGGGCATCAGTTCGACAACCGTTTTCCGATCGGGTTCAAACTGAAACCGTCGCGTCACGGTCTCGTGAATCTCTTCCAACCGTTCGGGCATCATTTCGACCATGATCTCATCGATGCCCGGCGAGTAGCGCACGATGAAATGCTCGGTTTCCAGACGATGGTAGTCCGCGAGGTCTTCCAGCAATTGCAGACTGTTCGTCGCGCGGGTGTTGAAGGGATCCAGCTCCCGCACATCACGCAGAATGCGCAGCGCCACCGCATCACGGCCGGACTGAAGCTCCATCAACCCCTGTTCGATCTGCGGCGCGGGCCAGTTGGGCTGACGGCGGATCGCTTCTTCCAGCATCTCCGCCGCGGCGTCGTACTGTCGATTGAACGAGAGATGTCGCCCGACGACGTAGTACACTTCCGCACTGCCGGGCGAAAGCGCCTCGTACCGATCGATCGCGGCCTGCAACGCCTCATCGTCGTACATCAGCGCGTGCATCGCGGCATCAAGCGCGCGGGCTCGGCGAAGTTCCGGCCAGCGGTTGAGCACGGCTTCAATGTGTTCCTGCGATGACTCCGGATCGTCCTGAATCAGGCGCATCTCGGCGACCAGCACGTCGGCCAGGGGATGCCGCGGATTGAGCAGTCGCAACGTTTCCTCCGCCGCGATCACGCTGTTGAAGTCAAATATCTGCAGCGCGATTCGGCCGAGCAGATACCATGCCTCGCTGCTGCGCGGGTTGAAGCTGAGCACTTCGTGCAGCACTTGCGCGGCCTCCTGCGTCTCGTCCTTCTCCAGCAGCAGTTCCGCTTCGATCAACCGGGCCGGCCAGTACAGTCGATCAAGCTGCTGATGCGACCGCGCGAGCAGGCCCATCATGGTTTGAAAATCCCGGGCCGGCTGCCCCTCCACCCGGGCGCGAACCCTCAGGGCCCGCACGCCTTCGGTCAGCTCATCCGCCTCTTCGAGTTGCTCCCGCTGCAAACGTCGGACGGGTTCGAGCACCACCTCACCGGCGCGCTCGAACTGGCCCAACTCTTCGTGCGCCTCAGCCCGAATCCTCGCGGCGCGTATCGAATCGGATTGCGCAGCCAGGTCAATTGCAGCTTGCAACTCACCCCGACGGAGTCGCGCTTCGGCGCGCAATTCGACCGGAACGTCCTCATCGTCGAGGATCGGGTCGTCCAGTCGCCACGCATTGAGCGCTGTGATCGCCTTCAGCGTCGGATTGATCAGATCACGTTCATCCCCCACGCCGTGGAAGACGCGCAACTCCGCGCGTTCCTCATCGGTGAGCCATTCCGCTTCCAGGGCCCGCGCGACGGCTTCGTGCTGAGGCACGGTTTCCGGGACCAGGGCCTGTCCCGCTGCCCACGAAGTGAAAACCAACAGGGAGAGGCAGACCAGCAAACCGCGAAAGCGTGATTGGACCATGTCGTTAGCGTAGGTTCCGAAGGCCGCCTTGGCCATGTTTTCACATCGGCTTCACATCGGCGGCATCACGCGCCTTCAGCCGGCCGACGAACCCGACGGCGTTGACAGGTCAACGAGCCGCCGCTTGCGAATCTTCTCGTTGCCGAGCTGGCCGCACGCGCCCATCAGAGTTCGCCCCATCGTTCGGCGTCGGGTGACAAACAGCCCGTGCTCGATCAGCCGATCCATGAACGCGTGGACATCCTCATCGCGCGGCGCGGGCCAGGGCGAGTTCCGCCGCGGGTTGTAGGGAATCACGTTGACCGTGCAGAGAAGCGGCTTGAGGTACGCGGCCAGTTCATCCGCGTGTTCCAGCGCATCGTTCACGCCCGGGATCACCACGTACTCGATCAGAATCCTTCGCGTGTTTCGCGTCGGCCATTCGAGCATCGCCTCGCGCAGTTGCGTCATGTTCGTGGCGCGGTTGATCGGCATGATCCGGGAACGAATCTCATCGTTCGGGGCGTTGATCGACACGGCCAGTTGCAGGCGGCGGAAGCCGGGCTCCTCAGCCAGTTGTCGCAGTTGGCGAATGCCCTCCGCGCGGCCGACGGTGGAAACGGCGATTTTCGATGAAGCAATACCCGGGCCGTTGTGGTCGGCGAGCACGCGAATCGCGCCGAGCACCGCATCGAGATTGTCCATCGGCTCACCCATGCCCATGAAAACGATGTTGTTGATCGGCGTGCCGAACGAAAAACGAGCCGCATGCCATTGCCCGACAATCTGCTCGACGCTCAGATTGCGCATCAACCCCATCTGCGCGGTCTCGCAGAACGTGCAGCCCATCGCGCAGCCGATCTGTGACGACAGACAGAGCGTGTTCCGCGCCCGACCGGTGCGGCCGGCGTAAGGCAGAATGACCGATTCAGTTTCGAGTTGCTCATCAATCCGGAGCGTAAACTTCGTCGTGGCGTCTTCGCGCTGTTCATTGCCGATGACTGGCGCGGGTGCCGTGACCCAGTCGACGTCAGCGCGACCTTCGCGGAAGAAAGCGCGGTAAACCTCCATGGCGCGGCCTTCGCGCACGCCGCGCTCAGCCGCTGCGGCGAGGAAGGCCGGGCTGGTGAAGCCGAGCGGGTTCAACCGGTCGGCCGAAGCGGGTTGTTCGGCGTGCATCAGGCCCATGGGACAGAGGCAGATGGTAGGCGGATGAGCCAGGCGATGAAAGAATGATCGCGCTCATTCGGATGGGCCGGTCCGGTCCGGTCGTTTGCGCACCGTGCGGGCCGTCATGTGCGGCTCAGCGAGTTCCGGTTCGGGGTCCACATCATCCGTGATCGGGACCGGCCGGTCCTTGCCGTAGATGAAGTAGATGTTCCGCCAGTACACGAGGAAGCCGAACGACTGCCCGAGCATGCCGACGATATCCCACCGCCAGATGAAGTACCCCAGCAGCATGCTCGCGCCGGCGATGCTGCACCACCAGAAGGCGGGGGGCACCACCGACTGGCCCCTGCGTTCGCTGGCGATCCACTGCAGGCCCATGCGGCAGAAGAACATGAACTGCCCGGCGAGGCCGAGCCCGACCCACGCCGCTTCCCAGCGATGATTGATATTGAGCAGGCGCATCCAGCCGGGCAGGGCTTCGGCGCTCTCCGCCAGTAACAACAGATCGAACATGGTTCAGGTTCCCACTGGTTCTCGATCCGGTTCGGCCTCTTCCTGAGCCGACACGGTTGATGTGGTTTCGTGGACCGGGCACGTGAGTTCGGTCGCGTCGATCCGTCGCCGGCGCGATCGCATCCAGCGGACCGCAAAGCAGTCGATCAGACCGGGCAGCGCGCGGTTCCAGATGCCGTACTTCGCGCGCCC
>RECV01000064.1 GCA_007693845.1 Phycisphaerales bacterium | reverse complement strand
CTAACGGTGATCTGTTTGAGCTTGGCGATTTGGCAGCTGCAACGGCGTTATCAGATCACAGGGTCAGCGCCCGCCACATCATTCAAACACCAAGCCTGTGGTTTCCGCTTGAGCCCCATGCCCGACTTCCGTTCTTCCAGTTTCTGCCGCGCCCGGTCAGAGCCTTCTTGATCTACCACTTCCGCATTAATTACTTTCCTCAAGCGCCTACGTACCACGAATGCCTGGCTGTATCTGAATCAACAATTCTACTGACCCGACGTCAATTTCAAAGCCTGTTTCCAGAATCCAGAGTCATCACAGAGCGACTGGTGGGCTTTGCGAAATCCTATGTTGCGCTGGGCGGTTGGGACCCGGCTATTCTTGAGCAAGCCGGCATTTCCTAACCTCAGATCGCAATGATTTTTCCAAGATAAGCACCGGTTCCATTGGCGCGCGGTACAAAATCTCACGACGCGACGCGCGGCGGGCATTCGTTTTGCAATGTGCTCAGCCGACACGAACATGGAGTTCGATGCAGCCAATCCACCGCACCGTGGTTCCAAGACCGACCGCACTCTTGAACGCCTGTGTGAACGGACTATTGCCATCAAACCAGACCGGCCACGTGATTGGAGGCGGATTCGCGATACCCGGAGGAACCCTCGGCTTGGGATTGTTGTCTGTCCCGTTCGCACTTTCTCGATTTGCTCGCAATGATCAGAATCGCGGGCGTAAACCACCATTCCTTTCGTGCCAGCTATCCACACGCCACCTGTACCGTTGATTCTCCGACCGCCATCTCCGCAAGTCGACGAACAAAAACCTGGAATAGAACAACGTTCCTCCAAGCCATACGGCAAGAAACCAGATCCCGTTTCTGGAGCCAGAGAGATATCCGACGCTCGAATCACGCATCAGCAAGCCAAGGCATCCAAGAGCAAAAGCCTGTAGCAGAGCAAAGACAATGAGAGGATGCACGGCGGATATGCCGAAATAGCCACAAACTGGACATCGCAAACGGAATCGTGACGACCTGAAACTGAGTGGCGATGATCTGAGTTGACACCCGCAATCAAAGATGTACCGCATCGGGTATTTGCATTCAGGACAAGCCGGCTCTCTCTCGGAGAATCGCTCCCGGCAATTCGGGCACTGAACGGACTTCGTGGAAATCTGCTCGTTCATCTGCTGATGCCGATCATGATGCTGCAGTGCATCGTCATCCGTTCCTATCCGCCCTATCCGCTCGCTTCGGCGGCAACGGCGTTCTGCTCTGATCGACGCGGCCGACGCAGTTGCGCCAGATCATGGCCCGTCGGCTCCTGGAACACCCGCAAGCCGAACTCCGGCGCCACCGCAATGATGTGATCGAAGATATCCGACTGCGCACCTTCATACACCGGCCAGCGTACGTCCTTGATATGCGTCCAGACCTGCAGGGGCAGACCGTGCGGCCCGGGGTCGAGTTGCCGCACCATCGTGGTGTATTCCTCATGCACCAGCGGATGATTCTGCAGATACTCCAGCAGGTACGCGCGGAACGTGCCAATGTTCGTCAGATGCCGTTCATTCACAATGATCTGCGCATCGTGATCTGCACTGTGCGTGTTGTTGTGCTCTTCGATCTCCTCGCGCTTCTTTGCGATGTACTCCCGCAGCAGGCGAAACTTGCTGAATCGCTCCACCTCTTCACCGGTGAGGAAGCGAATCGTGGTCATGTCAATGTACACGGACCGACTGATCCGCCGCCCGCCGGCATCCACCATGCCCCGCCAATTCTTGAACGAGTGCTCCAGAAACTTGTGCGTGGGGATGGACGAAATCGTCTTGTCCCAATTCCGCACCTGCACCACGTAGAGCGAGATATCGACGACCGGGCCATCCGCATTGAACTGCGGCATCTCGATCCAGTCGCCAACGCGGATCAGATCGTTGTTGATCAGTTGAATGCCCGCGACCAGCGACAGCAAGGTGTCGCGGAAGATCAGCATGATGACCGCGGTCATGGCGCCCAGGCCGGTCAGAAACACCCAGGGCGACTCAGCCATCAACGCGCTGACGATCAGAATGCCTGCCGCGACGTAGATGAGAATCTTGGCGATCTGCAGATAGCCCTTGATCGGCCGGCCTTCTGAGATCGGATAACGGTTGTAGATGATGTTGATGACATTCAGCGTCGCGCCGATCGCCAGCGCAATCAGAAGCACCACCGTCGCTTGCGAAATGCGCTGCACCGTTTCGACCAGGGCATCCGGAAGGTGCGGCACAAAGGCAATGCCGCGCCCGATGACGATCACCGGCACGATCGGCACGAGCCGATACAGCACCTTGTTGTCCACGGCCTCCTTGACCCACGAGCCCGGCAGGCGCTTCATCGTCACGCCCACCAGCCGAACGATGTACTTCTTCGCCACCAGATGCGCCAGCCACGCGATGAAAAGCAGCAGACCAATCGCCATCAGCGAATGCATCCACGGCGTGTCGGGCAGCCAACCGAGCGTGGTCTCCATCACGTGCTCCAGCGCCTGATCGAGCACATCGCCCACGTCCTCTTCACCGTCCTGAGGCGCATCCGCAGCCGCTGGAGCCGATTCGCTCGTCATCCCCTCTTCTACAGGCGGCTCCTGTCCCAGGAGGCCGTCCTGATCCGCTTCGTCATCCATCACGCGCGGCTCCATGTTCGATTCTCCAAGGTGAGCATGGTGCGCAGTATATCGCATGAGCACTCACGCACTCGTTGCGAGTCCGCTGGTGGGCGGCTCCGTCTCCATCTGGCGGTGTACGATCGTGGTCGGGACCTGTCTCATCTCGATCGGAAGCGGTACGACATGAATCGCGCCTCATCCGACCACGATCTCACACATCCCCATTGC
>RECV01000247.1 GCA_007693845.1 Phycisphaerales bacterium | reverse complement strand
CTGTTTCAGCACCTTGTGACCGGCCAGCGCGAAGGTGCTCGGCGTCTGGTCAACGACCTCTACGAACACGATGAGATCACGACCGAAGAGATCGTTCAGCGGATCTTCTGGCCGGCCTTGGGCATGATCAACTCGCTCTTCCGCGCGGATCAACTGACGACGCTGGCGCACAATTACGCCATCCGTCTTCTGCGCGGCCTGATCGATCAGGCCCAGGCCCACTATGAAACACAACCAGCCAACGGCAAGAAGGTGCTGATGTTCTGCGGCACCAGTGAAGCGGATGAACTGGCCGGTCAATTGACGGCGGACTTCGTCGAAGCGGGAGGATACGAAGTTTTCTTCGGCGGCGGCGGCATTGCCAACGATGAGATTCTCGGCGAGGTCGGCGAGCATCGGCCGGACATCCTGCTCATGTTCGCTTCCGCGCCGACCGATGCGCCGAACATTCGAACGCTCATCGACAAGATTCGGGAAGTCAACGCCTGCCCGGACATGCAGATTGTCGTGGGGGGAGGCGTCTTCAATCGAGCTGAAGGTCTGGCTGAAGAAATCGGCGCAGATCTGTGGGCGCGCGATCCCCAGGAACTGCGTGACAAACTCGATGCGGAAAGCACCCGTCGGGCTGAACCGGGGCAACGGACGGTCGGCAAAACGCGCCGCACGCGCAACGCGGCATAAAGCATGTTCATTACAAACACACTCGGTGATCGGCGGGTTCCAATCGGAACCCGCCGTTTTCTTTCAGGCGCATGACCGGTCTGTTCGCTAATCCCCGTGCATCGCTCCCGACCGGTGTGATGAATCGACCGGGCTTACGCGAGTTGAATGACATTGAACAGCAGCAGCACGCCCATGACGACACAGAGCGCGATGCGGTACCAACCGAAGGCGGCCAGTCCGTGGTTGCTCAAGAAGCCGACCAGCCACTTGACGGCCAGCGCTGCGGAGATGACGGTGACGACACACCCGAGAAGCAGGGGCCCCCAGCCGATGACATCGAACATCGCGGCGGTGTCCGGATCCTGAGAAAGCAGCAGGTCCTTGCCCAGCTCGTAGACGGTCGCGCCGAGAATCGTGGGCAGTCCGAGCAGAAAGCTGAACTCGGCTGCCCGTGCGGGTTTCATCCCCAGAACGGTCGCGCCGGCAATGGTCATCATCGCGCGGGATGTGCCCGGCCACATCGAAGCGCACTGAAACAGTCCGATCCCCAGGGCGTGCTTCCAGGTCAGGTCGTCGATCTCAAGAATGTATTGCTCCTCGCCGAATTGCTTGCGCCGGTGGTCGATCCAGATCATCCAGATGCCGCCGAGAAAGAGCGCCAGCAGCACTGGCGTTGGGCGGAACAGGTGCGTCATGATCGTTGAGTGCAGCAGCGGGCCGAGGACAAGAATCGGCGCGAAGGCGATGCAGATGTTGATGAACAGCTTCAGCCCTTTGCGGTCCCGGCCGAACAGGCCGCGCAGCATCTGAATCATGCGCGGAAAATAGAGCCCGATGATCGCCAGCAACGCAAAGGCCTGGATGACGATGATGTAGCCGTCAATGGCGGCCTTGGTCTCTTCATCGTCCGACATTCCCATCAGGTCGGCCGCGATGATGAGGTGCCCGGTCGAACTGATAGGCAGGAATTCGGTGATTCCTTCAACAATGCCGAGGATGATGGCTTCGTACCATGTCACGTGGAGGTCACAGTTTTCCTGTTAGCGGACGTTCCGGGAGAACAGCGCTGCCGTTTTGATTCGCAGGCCCGGCGCGAGGGCCGGGAGGTGAGCTACGCATCCAATCGGTTCGCGGGTTCGGCGTAATCAGTCGGAATCCCCCGTATTTGCTTGATCTGAATTGTTCTGCAGCCAGGGCATGAGAAGGCGAACCGCCTGACCGACCGGCTCACTGGGGTGCTGACGAATGCGCTCTCGCTGCGTTTCAAACCAGGGCGACCCTGCCTGCACATCCTCACGAAACTTTCGGGCGAAGGAGCCATCACGAATCTCGGACAGGAGTTGCTGGAGTTGCTCACGCAGATGCGCATCGGCGATCCGAGGACCGGCGGTGTAGGTGCCGAATTCCGCGGTGTTGCTGATCGCTTCGGTCATGCCGGCCAGGCCCCGCTCATAGACGAGGTCGGCGACCTGCTTGACTTCGTGACAGCATTCCAGATATGCGAGTTCCGACGGATACCCCGCATCGACGAGGGTTTCGAAGGCCGCGTGAATCAGAGCCGTCATCCCGCCGCACAAGACCGCTTGCTCGCCGAAGAGATCGGTTTCCGTCTCGTGGGCAAAGCTGGTTCGGATCACGCCGGCCCGGCCAGCGCCGATGCCCGCAGCCCACGCGAGGCCGAACGCTTCCGCTTCATCGCGTTCACCCGGCTGGTGGACGGCGAGCAGGGCCGGCAGTCCCTGTCCACGTTGAAAGCGATCGCGCAATGTCGTGCCGGGTCCCTTGGGCGCGACCATCACGACGCCCAGATGACGTTCCGGCTGAAGAAACCCGTAGTGGACGGCAAAGCCGTGGATAAAGCCGATCGTCGTTCCGGCCTTCAAGGCCGGCGCGATCTGATCCCGGAAGATCTCCGGCTGATTCTCATCGGGAAGGGCGATGATCGCCAGATCAGCGACGGAGGCGGCTTCGGACAGCGACTCGACCTGAAAACCATCCAGGCGGGCCCGGTCGGCGGATCGCCCGGCGCGCTGCCCGATTCGGACCTGTAATCCCGAGTCCCGGAGATTCAAGGCATGCGCACGCCCCTGATTGCCGTAGCCGAGAACGGCGATCGTACGGCCCCGGAGCGGCTCAAGTGGCACCTGTGCGTTGCCTCGCAGGACGGGGATACTCAAACTGCGGCCCTCCATTGAACGTCG
>RECV01000161.1 GCA_007693845.1 Phycisphaerales bacterium | reverse complement strand
CTCTACAACACCCTCACCAAACGCGAAGAGGAATTCACGCCGCTCGACCCCACCGGGAAACGCGTCACGTTCTACTCCTGCGGCCCGACCGTGTACGACTACGCGCACATCGGGAACTTCCGGTCCTTTCTGAATGCCGATGTTCTTCGACGCGCACTGGAACTGGTCGGCTACGAGGTCGAGCACGTCATGAACATCACCGATGTTGGTCACATGACCGACGATGATGTCGCGGACGGTTCGGGAGAGGACAAGATGGAGGTCGCGGCAAAACGGCTCGCCGAAGCGAAGAAGTCCGGCAAGCTCCCGCCGGAAGCCAAGAACGTCGACCCACACGATCCGTACGCCATCGCGGATTACTACACCAATGCCTTTCTCGACGATGCGCGCACGCTCGGATTGAAGGTCGCGCACGAGGTGCAGGACCGCCCCGAGATCATGCCGCGACCGACGCGCATGATCCCCGAGATGATCGAAATGATCGAAACGCTCATTGCGAAGGATCACGCCTACGTCGGGTCCGATGGGGTGGTCTACTTCGATGTGCAGTCATTCGAAGAGTACGGCAAACTGTCCGGCAACACGCCCGATCAGATCCGTTCGGGTGAAGGCGGCCGGGTCGATGCCGCGACTCAGGCGATCAAACACCACCCCGCGGACTTCATGCTCTGGAAGGCCGACCCCAAACACGTCATGAAATGGCCCAGCCCGTGGGGTGAGGGATATCCCGGCTGGCATCTCGAGTGCTCCGTCATGGCGGTGAAACTGCTCGGCCGGGAAACCGGCGGCGTGATCGACCTTCACTCCGGCGGGGAGGACAATATCTTCCCGCACCATGAGTGTGAAATCGCTCAGTCCTGCTGCGCCAGCGGCGCTGATCACTTCGCGCGCTACTGGTACCACACGCGCTTTCTCATCGTTGAAGGTGAGAAGATGAGCAAGAGCAAGGGAAATTTTTTCACGGTGCGCGACTTGCTCGCCAAAGGTGCATCACCCGCTGCGATCCGTCTTGAATTGATCAGAACCCATTACCGCACCAATGCCAACTTCACCTTCCAGGGGTTGCAGAACACCCAGCGTCAAATCGATCGCTGGGCGAAACTGCGCGACTGGCTGGAAACGAATCGGGAGAAGAACCTGCCCGAGTCCGGCCCCGGCCCGCTGGAGCAGGGGCTGGAAGCATTCAAACACGCGCTGTGTTCAGATGTCAACGTGGCTGGAGCGATCGGCGCGCTGAACGAAGCGGCCGGCAAACACAATCCAGCGCAGGATGCGCCGACCGGTTCGGGAGATCGTCGCTACGCGGATGAACTGACCGCGCTCGACCGAATGAACTCGGTGCTCGGCGTACTGGACCTCGATCGCAGTGCGGCGAGCACGGATGATGACCCCGAACGCGAAACGATCGAGACCAAGATCGCGGAACGTGCCGCGGCACGAAAGAACAAGGACTTCGCGCGCTCGGATGAAATCCGCGATGAGCTGCTTGCGATGGGCATCGCCATCAAGGACGGCCCGGAAGGCACCACCTGGAGCCGGCTGGTCAAGTAATCGCTGGTCAGATAATCATTGTGCCTGAGCATTCACCCCAACCCGTGATCGGTCTGACCGGCGGGATCGGAGCCGGCAAAAGCACCGTCGCACGGGTGCTCGCCGATCTGGGGTGTTTCGTCACGGATTCTGATGCCGCGGCGAAGGCAGAGCTGAACGAACCCGAGGTGCGCGATCAGCTCGTCGCATGGTGGGGGGAGGATATTCTCGATCGGGAGTCCGGCCGGCCGGACCGGTCGAAAATTGCGGCGATCGTCTTCAACGACGCCTCGGAGCGGAAAAAGCTGGAAGGTCTGATTCACCCGCGGATCGAAGCCGCGCGGCGGGCGGCATTTGCGAGCGCCCCGGCGGGGACGAAGGCCTTCGTGATCGACGCGCCGCTGCTGCTGGAGGCGGGGCTGGACCGCGAATGCGATGCGGTGATCTTCGTCGATGCGCCGGACGAAGTCCGGCGCGCGCGGGTTCAGGCGGACCGGGGCTGGGATGCCGCAGAACTGGCCCGGCGGGAAGCGGCTCAGATTCCACTTGACGAAAAGCGAAATCGTGCCGATCATATAATCTGCAATGATGGCGATCCGGGAGAACTGACCGACCGGGTTCGCCAGACCCTTGAGACCATCATCAACCGACACCGGCGTGGGGATTCGTCATCAGCGTATCCTGACGACCGGGACGAGTAGATGAAGACACCCCACGAAGACCGTCCGTCGGCGCAGAGGTCGCCGACCTGCCGCGGCCCGGAGAGGCCTTCGGCATGCATGATGGCCGCTTCCTCCCAGCGATCATTTGACCCCGATCCCAAGAACATTTTACCAGCCCGAAGCGAACCGATTGACCGCGTTCGCCGCCCCCGCCGCCAATTGAACGGCGGGCGCATCAAGGAGTACGGATTCCATGGCCAGCAAGAAGTCACGTCGTCGCCGCAGCAAACGCGGGGGTGGTTCCAGCCAGAACGCCGCCGTCGCCACCGTCACCCTCCAGCCGGGCGAAGTGCCGTCCGACGAACAGCTCGAGGCGGAAGCCGCTGAGCTCGAAAAGGAAACGCAGGGGAAGTACGACCTCGCGAAGAAGGACGACTACAACCTCACCAAGCTCCAGCACATGAGCAACGACGAGCTGGCCAAGCTCGCCAAGAAGGAGAAGGTCGAGGACCACACCTCCTTGCCGAAGCAGAAACTCGTTTTCGAGATTCTCAAGGCCCGGGCGCGAAAACAGGGGCTCATGGTCGGCGAGGGCACGCTCGAAATCTTACCCGACGGGTTCGGTTTCCTGCGCAGCCCGGAGTATTCCTACATCGCCTCCCCGGATGATGTCTACATCAGCCCGTCGCAGATCAGGCGGTTCGGCCTGCGAAAAGGACAGGTCATCAAGGGACTGATCCGACCGCCGAAGGAGGCGGAAACCTACTTTGCGCTCCTGCGCGTGGAAGAAGTGAACGGTCAGGATCCGAAGAAGATCCACGACCTGCAGCGATTCGAAAACCTGACCCCGCTGCACCCGAATCGGCGGATTCACCTCGAACTTGATGCGGAGGGTTTGGAAACACGGATCATCGATCTTGTCGCACCGCTCGGTTTTGGCCAGCGGGCACTGATCGTCGCCCCGCCGCGAACGGGCAAGACGGTCATCCTGCAAAAGATCACCAACTCGATCGCCATGAACCACAGCCCGGATTCGGAGATGCCGGCGAAGGTGATCGTGCTGCTGATTGACGAGCGGCCGGAAGAAGTCACCGATTTCCGCCGCAACACGCCGGAGTCAGTTGAAGTCGTGGCCTCCACGTTTGACGAGGAGGCCGGGCGGCACATTCAGGTCGCCGAAACCGTGATCGAAAAGGCCCGCCGTATGGTCGAGTTCGGCCAGCATGTGGTGATTCTGCTCGACTCGATCACACGTCTCGCCCGCGGGTACAACAACGCGATGCCCAACTCCGGCAAGATCGGCACGGGCGGGGTTGACTCCGCCGCGCTCATCAAGCCGAAGAAATTCTTCGGCGCTGCGCGCAACATCGAAGACGGCGGCTCACTCACGATCATCGCAACCGCTCTGGTTGATACCGGCTCCAAGGCGGATGAAGTCATCTTTGAGGAGTTCAAGGGAACCGGTAACGCGGAACTGCACCTGACCCGTAAGCTGGTGGAAAAGCGCATCTGGCCCGCCATCGATATCTCCGCCTCCGGCACGCGACGGGAAGAATTGCTGCTGGACCCGAAGGAACTCGAACTGGTCGTCCGCCTGCGCAAGGTCGTCAGCGACATGAGCGTTGTCGAGGCGATGGAACTGCTCCGCAGCCGCATGGCCAAGACCAAGAGCAATGCGGAGTTCCTGATGACGATGAACCTCGGCTGATCAGGAGCCGCTGATCAGGCATCAGGGCGCATCCCGGCCGGTCGATGTCCGGCCGGTGTGACAATAACCCAATCGAAAAAAGAGCGCGGCCCGAAATCTCCGGGCCGCGCTGTCGTGTGCCAATTGATCAGGCGAACACAGAACGTGAATTGGATGGATCAGCCATCGGCGTTCTGGTTCAGCTTGTCGAGGATCTCTGTCGTCAGGTCCTTCTCGTCGATGTCGTCAGCGGAGTAAACAATTTCGAGCGCGATCAACTTGACGTTCTGATCGGATGCGACGGAGGGCATCGTGCGTTCCACCGCTGCTTCGAAGCGTTCCATCAGTTCCTGTTGACGCTGCTGGAACTGCATTTCGAGTTCCATGAGGCGGTCCTGATCGCCGGCCTGCTGTGCTTCCATCGCTTCGGCCTGGATCTGCTCGAGATACTCGAAGAATTCGACTGTGCGGTGATAGTTGTCAAACACCTGTTGCGGCTCGTACGTGCCGATCGTCATCTTGCTTTCGCCATCATGATGGTCGGGTGCGAGCGTGAGGCCCGCGGCAATTCCAACGGCCGCGACCAGGGCGGCACCAGCGGCGAGACGGGTTTTCATCGTTGCGAACATACTGTACTCCTTTGCGATCTAAATTCTCAATTGGTTGACGTATGAGTTGTTTCGTCACGATCACGCCACGACATTCGCATCCGACAAACATCCGTCACGCGATCACTATTTCATCATGATCTGTACGAAACGGTAGGACCCGTAGTTCACTTTGGCAACCGGTACCCCAAAGAGAGCCCAAACAGCCAGCAAGAAAGCGTTATGGACGTGACTCAGAGCGATGCCATTGCCGATTTTGTCGCGCCAGAAGTGCATCAGCGCTCTCCGGTCCCCAGCTCCCGGGTGCATAATTGGCTTGAATATTTTGACGAATTGATGCAGAAGGATCATTCAGGAACGGCATCATTGAATCCCATGCGCCTTCGACTTCAAGACGATGTTTGTAGAGCGTTTGATCGCCGCGCATTGCGTCGAGCAACAACGGTCCGTACGCTTCGACCGGCTCGGCATGGAATCGTTGCTGGTAATCAAAATCCATGCGGACCGTGTCGAGTTGAATGCCCGGGCCGGGCACTTTTCCCTGAAACTGCACACCGACACGTTCGGTCGGCGCGATCTCGATGATGATCCGGTTGGGCGACCGGCTTGCGCCGTCGTTCGACGGCTGAAGATGTTGAAACAGATCAATCGGCGGCCGTTTGAACTCGATCACGATCTCCGTTCGCTTTTGCGCCAGGCGTTTGCCGGTTCGCAGGTAGAACGGTGTGCCCGCCCAGCGCCAGTTGTCGATCCGAAGTGCGAGCGCGGCGAAGGTCTCGGTTGTCGTCGTGTCGGGAACATCGGGCAGTTCGTGATAAGCGGGTTCTCCATCATCACCGGCATACTGGCCGAGCGCGGCAAACTCATCGATCCGATCCTCCGGCGTCGGGGCGATTGAGTTGATGATCTTGATCTTCTCCTGCCGAATTTCGTGCGCGGCATACCGGGTCGGCGCATCCATCGCCACCAGGGCGAGTATCTGCAGCAGGTGCGACTGGATCATGTCCCGAATCGCGCCGGCCTCGTCGTAGTACGCACCCCGCGAACCAACGCCGACGGATTCTGAAGCGGTAATCTGAACATGATCGATGTACCGATGGTTCCAGATCGGCTCGAAGATTGTGTTGCCGAATCGCAGGACGAGCAGGTTCTGAACCAGTTCCTTGGCCAGATAGTGATCAATGCGGTAGATGGCTTCTTCCTCAAAGACCCGGCCCAGTGCGCGGTTGAGAGATTGCGCGGATCGGGCATCGTGTCCGAAGGGTTTCTCAACGATGATCCGCTGCCAGGGCATGGCTTCGGGGTTCAGACTGCACCAGCGCTTGCCCTCATGAACGAGCTCCGCTCCGCCGATCCTTTCGATAATCGACTCGTATAACGAGGGTGCGACGGAAAGATAGAACAACACGTTCCCCCGCTGATTACCATCGCGCGCGAGTTGTTCGATGCGTTCCTTCAGTCGACCGTAGATCGATTCATCGGTTCCGCTGCCGGGGAAATAATGCAGGCATTGTGCGAACGTTCGCCACGCTTCCTCGTCGAAGCCGGTGGCGTGCTCACGTGCCCAGGATTCCAGAGTGTCGCGCCAGGCCGCATCGCTCATCTCGGTTCGGCTGATGCCGAGCACGCGGGTTCCCTGCGGCAACTGGCCCGCGCGGGACGTCTCGTAGAGTGCGGGGATGAGTTTGCGTGAAGTGAGATCGCCCGACGCGCCGAAGATGACAATCACACAGGGTTCGGGTCGGTCGGTCACGTGCGCGGTCGCGCGGTCGGAGGAGAGAGTCATGTGTGCATGATCCGCCGACCGGGCGCAGTGTCAATTCCGAAGGCCGAAGCGTGAGGCCTGTTCCGGTCATGGACGCAGGGGAGCGCGTCGCGTTGATAACCGCATGGCGCGTCGCTGCTGGTCGGTCAGCACTTCCTCAAAGGCCGCGGTGGTTGAGCTTTCCAGCGAGGTCAGTTCACCGGAATTGCGCAAAAGGCGTCGGTAGATCTGTTGGGGCCGCCCCGAGGGTACTTCGGTCGGCGCCATCATGGAGTACACCACCGCGCCGTGGTCGGTGCGCGCTTCGAGCATCAGGCGGATGGCCTCTTCGTTCAGCGCGCGGCGCAAGCCGCGGTACCGCGTGTAAGCCGTCTCGATCCGCGTCAATTGGGAAGCGTTCAAATCCTGCGTCTGCAACCACTCGTACTGGCGATCCGGCGGACGTTCCGTGAACAGCCAGGCAAAGTTGGCTTCCTGCACCCGGTCGCGCCAGGTATTCGCAAGCCCTTCTCCACCGTGCTGTTGCGCGAGCTCGGCAATCCGGTCGCCGGTCTGCTGATTGAGGGTGAACAGCCGACGCCAGATCTCCAGTCCATCCCGAACCGCAGCGCGCTCCGCCGCATCATCGCGGTTGATTCGCGCCAGACGCATGTCGATGCGGTTGCGGCGGTAGGCGCCGGAGGTCTCACGCAGGAACGCATCGAGTTCGAGCTCGTAGGATGTCAGGAGGGCTTCCAGCTCGGACGCCGGCAGGTTTTCCAGTTCGTTGCCCTCTTCCCGGGCTTCTTCAACGAGCAGGAGCAGGTCCACGCCGTCGCCGGCATATTCGTAGTAATCGCGGTGCCGGTGACGAGGGTGAAGATACACGGATCGCCGCAACGCGCGGATGCGCTCGTCGAGCCCGACACCTTGCTCATCGACGAGGACGCTCTTGAGGTTCAGGCCGAGCAATTCAAACTGTTCGTCGGGAATATCGAGATACTTGCCGTACACCCGCAAGACGTTGCGTTGAATCTGGCGCAACTGGCTCGGCTGCAGGAGTCGTTCTCCGGAAAGCGCCTCCGCAATGTATACGCGGCCGGCCTGATCCGCCTCGCGGTTGGCATCGCGGATCGCGTTCTGAATCGCATCGCGGTAATCGTCGTATACCAGTTCGGCGATCATGCGCTGATCGAAGGTCAGGTCGATCGGCTGCAGGATCTGCGTGAACTGAATCTGATTAACCAGCGGGGTGAGGAAATCCTCAGCCGAGTCCTGGCCCTGCGCGGAAGTTCCGGTCAGGGCCAGGATGAGCAGCATGAGCCCGAGGACGCCGCGTTGTCCGCAACCGATTGAGATTCGCCTTTGGGGGCGACTCCGGATGTTTGCTGTCATGGTGGAAAGCTCCTCCCGGGGCTGAACGAACGTGGCTGGCATGACGCCAGCGCGTCTCACCGATGGATGATACCGACACCCTTCCATGGAGTCGCATTCGAATTTTCTGATCCGATCTTTCAGACGCGGCAGAATCGGATGGCCGTCAAAAATCCCGGTGGTTACGGCCGGGGATGATGCCGACTGACCACCTCGCGAAGACGGCTGCGGTCGACGTGGGTGTAAATCTGGGTGGTTGAGACATCAGCATGGCCGAGCAGATCCTGCACGACGCGGAGATCAGCCCCGCCCGCCAGAAGATGCGTCGCAAAGCTGTGCCGCAACTTGTGCGGATGAACCTGGTCGATCCCCGCCTGCAGCGCGACCCGGCGGACGATCTGCCAGACGGCCACCCGTTCCAGCGGCCGGCCGGTGTTGGAGAGCAGCAGGCGACCTTCATCCCGGCCATCCTGCCAGCGGACGAGGCGCGGATGAAGCTCGCTCAGATAGCGTTCGGTGGCTTCTCGGGCGGGTTGGCCGATCGGGACAAGTCGCTGCTTGGAGCCCTTGCCGGAGACGAGCAGCACGCCGAGGTCCCGCTTGTAGTCGGCAATCTGAAGCGAACCAACTTCCGAAGCGCGGAGTCCCGCGGCGTACATCAGTTCGAGCATCGCCTTGTCGCGCGTCCAGAGCCGGCCGTGGCTGGGATTCGGCGCAGCGAGCAGTGCTCGCATTTGCTTGGGTGACAGGATCCCCGGCAGACGCCGCCACTTGGTCGGCGATTCAAGCAGGCGGGTGGGGTTGGCCGCAATTCGACCGTTGGCTTCAAGAAACCGGAAGAACACGCGAAAACTCGCCAAATGCCGCGCGACGGACGTCGGCTGCATGCCGCGCTCTCGGTGCAGAGAGCGGATGTGCTCGGCGAGCAGTGAAGGTGTGATCCCATCGAGAGAACTGACCGAGCGATCCTTCAGAAAGCGGATCAGGTCCCGCAGGTCGCGGCCGTACGCTTCGAGCGTCGCCGGGGACAGACCCGCCTCAACCTTGATGTAGTTGAGAAAGCTACGAAGCGGTGCGTCGAAGGGGCAGGGCGCGGCCATGGGCGGTGATCGAGATCCGGGGCGCGGTGTTGGCGGCAAGTTCATCCCGCACTTGCTGCTGCTCAGCATTCAGTCGGTGGTACATCGGACAGGCCCGGTAGGATCCGAAGCACACCGAATAGGCCTGGGCCAGTCGCCCGAGACTGAAACGGCTGGCGCAACGCAGGTCGTTGCCGTTGATATGCGGGCAGGCGGACCAGGGTTCGGCCTCATCCGGCCCGCGTCTGCAATCGTCGTCCATGACGCATCCTCAAACGGGTCAATGGGATATCGGCTGCGATCCTCCGGGCACGACAGATATTTTTGCGTCCATCCGGATTGGCCGGGGACAGAAAACCGCCCTTGACCGTTGGAGTCGGGTCGTGGTCCGGATGGTCCCTCGCCAGCGGCCTGCTGCGGAAAACCCGCCGCAAGTGGCCGTAGATGCCCTTTCGCGTCCAATCGTGTGAATCCGGACAGATCAACTCGTGGTGATGTGACTATCGC
Organism: Phycisphaerales bacterium; assembly: GCA_007693845.1. Lineage (GTDB taxonomy): Bacteria > Planctomycetota > Phycisphaerae > Phycisphaerales > SM1A02 > SKZB01. Next base: position 4,924 of record RECV01000161.1, on the reverse strand, counting down.
CGGCAGCGGGCGGAAGGGGAGAGGTCATCTTTGCGCGATTGGTCGCGATCGGCTGGCAGCCCTTGCGCGGTTGGCATCGGAAACACCGCGCTCGGGAAATCGGCGACGGCCGCACAGTTGCCACGCTACTCTCGTGATGTACCCGCCATCACCGTGCCGTCCGCCCGAGGCAGATGAATTGAAGGACATTTTCGCCTCTCGGCGAACCTGCCCGAATCCGGTTCTTGGAATCAGCATGTGATCCCGGCACGCGGCTTGCTTGGGAGGAGCAGACCCAACGCTCAACCGGCAAGGAGTGCCCGATGCGCGAGCATCTTCGAGAGCTGATTTCACAAGCGCGACGATCCGACGGTTCACGGATGAACGGGATGTGTGGCGAGACGACCCGCGGCAGGATCGAGGTGTGCTCGCAGGAAGCGATCCGCCTCGCCCGTATGGCGTCGTCGATTCATCTCTCGCAAGCGGCTCGTCTGATCGAGCGCACCGCGCCGAATCTGATGCCGGAAGATCGTTCGACCGCATCGACGGGCCGAGGGAATGAACGACGTGACGTACTGCGGGAGCTTCGACCATGAATTACGGCTTATACCTGTCCGCGGCCGGTGCGATGACCAGCATGCATCGGCAGGATGTTTACGCAAACAACCTGGCGAACGTGAACACGATCGGCTTCAAGCCGGATCAGGTGTTTACGCGGGAACGCCTCCCGGCGCGACTCGATGCCGGCAGCGCGTACGCCGATCCGAAATGGATGCTCGAACAGCTCGGCGGCGGTCAGTTCGTCGATCCGACCTATACCAATTTGATACAGGGATCGCTTGAGAAGACCGGGAACCAACTCGATATTGCCATCGAAGGTGACGGCTTTCTCGTGGTGGCGTCCCGTCCGGAGCCGGGGCCGAATGATCTGCGACTGACCCGTGACGGCCGAATGACACTCAACCGCGACGGCGAACTGGTGATGTCCACGACCGGATTGCGCGTGCTTGATGTCAACAATGAGCCGATTCAATTGGACCCCGGCGCTTCGGTGCGAATTGATGCGAACGGCGAGATCTCTCAGGATGGACAGGTCGTCGCGCAGATCAACTTCGCGCAGGCCGGTGATTCCACGACCTTGCGCAAGGCGGGGGATAACCTGCTTCGTTTTCGTGATGATTCCGCGGCGGGTCTGATCCCCGCCGAAGGACGCATCGTTCAGGGGCATATCGAATCGAGTGCGGTTGACCCCATTATGGCGATGAATGCCATGATCGGCGCATCCAAGTCCGTGGGCTCCAACGCCACCATGATGCAGTACCACGACAACATCATGGGACAGGCGGTCAACACGTTCGGCCGCGTCGGATGATGCGGCCACACGGCATCTGACGCATTGTGTGATTCACAACATTTCTTCCTTTCGCAGTCAAGGAAACGCTCATGGCCATCGTCGCCCTCCACTCCGCTTCCACCGGACTCAGTGCCCTGAGCACGAGTCTCGATGTGACGGCCAACAATCTGGCCAACGTCAACACTGACGGCTTCAAGACCAGCCGCGTCAACTTTCAGGATCTGTTCTATCTCGAACAGGCCCAGCCCGGCGTCGAGAACGCCAACGGTGATGAGAGACCGACGGGTCTTTTCGTCGGTTTGGGGACCAAGGTCTCCGGCACCCAACTCGATTTCAGACAGGGAACGGCACAGAACACCGGTCGCGAACTCGATTTGATGATCGAAGGCAACGGCTTCTTCCAGGTGCTGGTTGAGGACGATCTCGGTGAGGGCGGAATCGCGTACACCCGCGCGGGCAACTTCGCCTTGAACTCCGAGGGCGAGATCGTCATGGCCAACGATCAGGGGCGGCGCCTTCTGCCGAACATTCAGATCCCGCCGGATGCCACCGGGATTGAGATTCTGACCGACGGCACCCTGCTGGTCAGCATTGCCGGCCAGGCCGAGCCGGATGAGCTCGATGTCATTCAGCTTGCCACCTTCGTCAACCCCGCCGGGTTGAAACAGGTCGGTGAGAACCTCTACGTGCAAACGGCCGCGTCGGGAGACCCGGCGGTGGGCGACCCTCTGGAAGGCGGTCGTGGCGGACTTCGTCAGCGATTCCTGGAAGGATCGAACGTCGATCCCGTCACTGAACTGGTCAATCTGATCCGAACGCAGCGCGCGTTCGAAATGAACAGCCAGTCGATCCAGGCCGCCGACGAGGCGCTGCAGACCATCGGCCGACTTCGACGGTTCTGATCGTTCTAAGTGATTCAGTTGCGGCATCGTGAGAAAAACATCACACCGCCGTGTCCAAAATCCAGGAGTGTGAACGGGTCCGGAGTGATCCCGACATCAGAAACAGGAATGGAGTCCGAAATATGTTGTTGTCACAGGTCAAGAAGTCAGGAAACATTGCGGCAGTGTTCAGCGTCATGCTTCTCAGCGCGCTGGCCGTCGCCGATTCGATTACCCTTCGCGCCTCGGTTCGACTGGATAGCAGTCGATCGGAGATTCGACTGGCTGACATTGCGGTTCTGGATGGTCAGGAAGCAAAGCGTTACGCGGATACCGTGATCGTTACGATGCCGGAGACGGACGAGCCGATGGAGATTTCACTCCGCGCGGTTCGAAGCGCGCTGGATGACGCCGGTGTGCACTGGGGGCGCGTTAACCTCAATGGGCGCCGCGTGGTGGTTCGCCCTCGGTCTCGTGGCCTGGCATCGGTGCCGATGGCCATGCAGGATGTGTCCATCGAAGCCGCCGAACCAAAGCGCTCAATGAGCCGGCAGGAGACCAGAACAGCGCGGACCGCGGCGGAATTGATCGATGAACCCAACGTGCGCGGCCTGGTCGCCAGCATGATCAGCCGCGGCCTGCGGGTCGAGCCGGATGCCTTGCGTCTTGATTTCGACCAGCGAAATGAAGAATTGCTCAACACCAGTACCGACGGCGATATGCGCTATGAAGTCGAGCCGGTCAGCGGCGTGCATGGCGAGCGCATAGATCTCGTGATCCGGATGTGGATGGACGGTCGCATCATCGATCGGGAGACGATTCGCGTTTCCCCGACCGTTCGGCAGGCGGTTGTGGTTGTTGCGGAAGATGTTGAGCGGGGCGCGTTGATCCGAGAGACCGATCTCGAACTCGTTGAGCAGTGGCTGCCCCCCCAATCGGCCGGACGTGTGACAAGCGCGGAAACAGCGATTGGAAGAAAAGCCGGACAACGCCTCCGGGCCGGGGATGTTCTTCGAACACAACATCTGTATCGCGAAACACTGGTGCGACGCGGCGCACGGGTCAATGTGCGTTGCCTGGTCGGCGGAGCGGTCATCATGCTTCACGCGGAGGCCCGCGCTGACGGTGTGGACGGTGAAACGATCGAATTCAGAAAGTTCGGGGAACGGGAAACCTTCCTCGCAACGGTGACCGGTCCGAATGAAGCGGTGGTCGAACTCAGCCGCTGAAACTGTGCAAAGGATTGAACGATGGAACAGACGATTCTCAAACGCTTCTACGTTGGCTGCCTTTCGGTCCTGTTGGCCATGATGTTTGCCGGTGAGATCGCGGGCGACACGCCGCCGAGCAGTTCACTACTGATCTCGACGCCGGCGCACCCGGCGGAAACGCGGGGCGTCGAGGCGGAGCAGTCGCACGCGCTGAGACAGATGAGCATGTTCGCCATCGCGCCGCCGGAGCCGCGACGATTCCAGAAACACGATCTGATTCAGATCATCGTGCGCGAGCAGAGTCAGGCGCGGAGCCGGCAACAGCTGGATCTGGACAAGGAGTTCAACATTGACGGCAAGATTGCGCGTTGGCCTGCATTCTCCCTGCCCGAACTGTTGGCGTTGCAACTCGATGGCGGGCGCACGAACAACCTGCCCGAGTTGAGTCTTGATCTGGAGAAAGAGTTCTCGGGCGATGGTGACTACCGACGCCGGGATGATCTGACTGCCCGTGTGACGGCTGAGGTCATCCAGGTCCTGCCCAACGGCAACATGGTGATTGAGGCGCGCACCCATATCAAACTCGATGATGAGGAATCCATCATCAAGGTCACCGGCACGTGTCGTCCGGAAGATGTGACCGCGACCAATACGATTCTGTCGAACCAGATCCACAATCTGCGCATCGAAAAAGTGCACAAGGGTGAGCTGAAAAAGACGAACGAAAAGGGCATCATCTCCAAGGTGTTCGACGCCATCTTTGCTTTCTGAACGAATCGACCGGGTTCTGGTGAGTATGGCACAAACCAAAGCGCCCCGAACGACGATGTCGTTCGGGGCGCCTTTCAGTAGTGGTTCTCAGTTACTCCACAACGAGGTCAGTTGATGATCGGTTCCATTCGGAACGTGAACTCGCCATCGCCGTCGTTGACGCCGCTGATGCGAATGTAGATCACATCATGCTCCTCGAGCGTCGAGGTCTGGATCAAGAGTTCATTCTGAATTCCAGTCCCGGTGGTGCAGGGCGTCAGCGGAGCAATGATTGGGATGAACTGATTGATGACGTCATCGACGAAGAGCTGGAGCGTGGGGGTGAACCCGTCCGCCGACTCCATTCTCGCAAAGACCGTAGGCCAGGTGGTGAGAACCGGTTCCCAGCAGAACCAGAAGTCTTCGTTGTCGTTGGCGTCACAATCGGAATCGATGCTTGAGGCGATCAACTCAGAGAGATCACCGTCCTCCATCAGCCACGCTTCCTGCGGCAACCAGACACAGTTGTCCGGATCTTCGCCTTCCGTGATGGGGCAATGATCACAGTAATCGCAGGCGTCATCACAGCAGTCGCCGAAGTCGAGGCACGCATCATCACACCAGCAGCCGCCGGGTGCCTGGAAGCCGCATGAGTTTTCACAACTGTTCGGATCACTCGGACACTCTCCCCAACGGTGGGGGGGTGGATTGGTCTTGAAATCATTTGAATCCGTTCTTTGTTTCGGACT
>RECV01000009.1 GCA_007693845.1 Phycisphaerales bacterium | reverse complement strand
ACGCGCAAGGGTCTAAAACATACGTGGAAGCGGCTTGCACGTATGTTTCAGGGGGAAAAACCATTGTTTAACCGGCTAAAACCATTGGTTAAGCGGAAAAAACAAAGGTTTAAGTGGCATTTTCGTTCGCGCAGGCGCCCTGCACCATGGCGCCAGCATCTCCAACAGGGGGCAAAGTGTCTCGCATGAGGAAGCAGGTTTCAGTTATCGCACCCGCGATTGAAGTGCGCGGCGGGCCAGCGGGCTGTCAAATCTCTGGCTTGGCGCGGGGAGGAGATGTAAAATTCAATCATGTCCATGACCGCGCTCTGGCTCTACCTCGGCAGCGCGATTGCACTGGCAATCGTTGCGTGCATGCTCGCGGCATGGGCCTGCTTCTCTGATCGATCGCGCGGCCGTCGGCGGTGCCCGAAGTGCTGGTACAGCATTCACGAATCCCTGTCGTATCCCACGCACTGCTCGGAGTGCGGACGCGAGATCGCACGCGAAAAGGACCTCCATCGCACGCGCCGGCGATGGAAGTGGATCGGCGCAAGCGCGATCGTACTGTTTGTCGCGGCGTTCATTGCGGTCCAGCCGAAGGTGCAGCCGTTCGGTTGGGGATCGATGACGCCGATGACCGCACTGATCTTTCTGCTCCAGTTCGATGACACCGACTGGGTCGTGCGCGGCATCGAATCGCAGATCAACTACGACCTCTTTCACCGCAGGCGTGCGCCGGACTTTCTCGATCACTGGAACCCGGCGAAAGAGAAAGCGATGTGGCGGTGGCAATGGCGCTGGCTCGGGCGCACGATTCTGCCGCGACTGGACGATGAAGACCTCGACCCATTTGCTCGGCGAAACTACTTCGACTGGATCGCATTGTGTCGCGACTTCGCCGGCGATCGCCAACTGCACGCAGAGGCGACGGAAGCGCTTCGCAAGCAGATGAGCGACGAAGCTCCCTGGGCTCGGAACCGCGGCTGGATGCTCGCGGTCGATTACTCTGATATCGACGGCTCCATCGATTGGCTGCTCGAGCGCCTTGAGAACGCTCCCGATGACGACGCGATCTGGGGCGCGATGATGGGCCTGCGCGTGGTTGCCTGGCGCGACCGGAGAGGCGTCGATCTGCTGCTTGAGTTTCTCGATCATGAGCACCCGCGCATGCGCTCCGGGGCAGTGACCAATCTTGGCTTCGTCGTCCACCGCAACGGCTTTGAAGCGGAGATCCATGATGCGGTCGACGCCATGAAAGACGATGAGGACTGCGATGTCCGCTTGGAGCGCATTCGCTCGCTTGCGTTCATGCTCACGGAAGAGCACATGTGGCCGATGATCGTCGCCGCGATGGAGAGCGAAGACATCTGCGTCAGGCGAGGCGGGTTCGGCGCGGGCAACACGCATGTTTATGAATGGCGAGGTCGCGCCACGACCATGCCCGCGCGTATTGTCGAGCTCGCTGTCGCTTCCATCGACGATGAAGACGAAGCGATTCGCAGGTCCGCGGCGTGGATCGTTGCGGGCGCCGCGACCGACGACCGCCGCCGCCAGATGGTCTTGCCGCACGTCGAAGCGATCGAGCAGCACGCCGAGCACGAAGACTTATCTGTGAAGCAAGCGATCGACGCCGCACTGCGCGACCTGCGCCGGTGACCACGATGACGCCATGGAAAGGGCCGGGGCGTACGACAATCAAGGAACCAAGGTAAACAGGAGACTCACCATGAAACGCATCACAACGACACTCGTCGCCGCAGCAGTGGCAATCATCGGCATGGCGATGGCCGGCGCGGAACCGCCGACTGACGAACAGCGCGAACAGCAGAACCCCGCCGATTTTCTGCAGAAACTCGTCGGTGAGTGGTCCGCGGTCGTGCACGCCGTGCAGGACCCCGCGCAGGATCCCTACCGCTTCGAAGGCAAGGAAACCTCACGCATGCTCGGCGGACAATGGCTCGTCTCAGAGTTCTACAGCGAGGTCGAAGGCCAGACCATTCACTCCATCCTCACGATCGGCTATGACCCGACCATTGAGAAGTTCGTCGCGACGTACGCCAACTCGTTGCAGACGAGTCTCTGGACATACAACGGCACGCTCAACGATGAGGGAACGACGCTCACGCTGAAAACCAAAGGCCCGTTCATGGGCGATCCCGATCAGAAAGCCGATTACCGCGTGGTCATCGAGCGCAAGGATGAAGATGAGTGGACCATGAGTTCGCAGATCCACATTCCGGATGAAGATGAGTGGGTCGAGTTCCTCAGCTTCAAGTATGAGCGAAAGAAGTAACCTAAAGCCGCGACCGCTGGTCGCGCCAAACGGCAAGTGCCCCACGGTTCCGCATGAATACTAAGATGTGCAGCGCAATGCGAATGATTTACGCGATGATTGCCCTATTGCTCCTGACAGGATGCGCGCATTCGCCCATTGTGTCCCAACAGGAAACGAAGCCAGCTATGCCACCAAAGACGCCGGAAGAATTCATCACCGCCTACGAAGCGGCGCTCGCATCGCAGGACTGGGCCGTCGTCGAGCCGCTCGTGCATCCTGACGCATGCGTGACGTTCTCCAACGGCTCGGTGCACGAAGGCAGGCCGGCGGTGCAGGCCGCATTCACACGAAACTTCTCGCTCATCAAGAGCGAGCAGTACTCGATCTCAAACGTGCGCTGGGTCAGAAGGTCGGATGACTTCGCAGTGTACCTCTTCGACTTTTCATGGCAGGGCGTGATCGATGGCGAGCCGGCCAGCGGCGCGGGACGAGGAACATGTACCATCGTTCGCGAGCATGATCACTGGCAACTGCTGATCGAACACCTCGGCCCACGATCGCCGTGAACGTGTGACCTACGGCCGGATGTACAGCAGGGTGCCGGGGTCTGAGCGACACTTCCGGGGGAGGAGTGAAGGCCACGCGAGCGC
>RECV01000280.1 GCA_007693845.1 Phycisphaerales bacterium | reverse complement strand
ACAGAATCGGCCACAGGCCCTCCATCACTCCCAGTTAGAATGCGATTGCCCTGGGCCACCGGGCGGGCAATCTTGACCTCGTCCGCGGGGTGATTACAATGCGGTGCTTCCCATACGAGGGGCCGTCGGCGACCGGTTGTCGGGCGTCGCATGGGGTATCCAGTCGCGGCTGACGGATGCTCCCGCCTCGGGGAAGAACGGCCGCGGATGATGACGTATCGGCTTTCGCCGGACTCTGAACCGCGCTGATCGATTGTGGCCCGAGAGCGTGAACGCGCCCGAAGGCCGAGTGAGTGGTTCGGGGTCCGTGATAGTCATCTGCGAAACGCCTTTGCAGACCGACTCATTGGCCCGTGGTGTAATTGGCAACACACCTGGTTTTGGTCCAGGCATTCCAAGTTCGAGTCTTGGCGGGCCAGCTTTTCTTTCAGTAAGGTGCGGTTCTCGAGGTACGCGATACGACACGATTGACGACGATGCTGCATGGCACCGCCGCGAAGGACTCCCCTTCGCGTCACGGCCAATCAAGCCATCGAAGGCCAATCGAGATCTTCTCCCCCTCGGACGAGTCACACCGCTGAAGGCAAGCTCAACGCCGCGGAAAATGAGCGCGAGTCGTGAGTCAGCAGTCCCAGTCAACCCCAACGAAATCGCCCAGCGCTCGACCGCTGGCCGCGATCATTCTTGCAGCCGGCAAAGGCACCCGGATGAACAGCGACCTGCCGAAGGTGCTGCACGAAGTCGCTGATCGCCCGATGGTGCACTGGGTGGTCGATGCGTGCGAGGCGGTGGGATGTCATCCGATCGTCACCGTGGTCGGTCATCAGGCGGAGCTCGTGCGCGAATCGCTGGCCGACCGGTCGGCGTGCACGTTTGTGGAACAACGCGAACAACTCGGCACGGGCCACGCGGTGGAGCAGGCGCGCGAGTCGGCAGGCCAGTGGCCGTCGAATGCGGATGTGTTCGTCCTCTGCGGCGACGGGCCGCTGATCCGGGCGGACACGCTGCGGACCATGCTGGAAACACACCGGGCCGTGGACGCCGCGGCAACTCTGGCGACGGCGGTCCTGAAAGATCCGGCCGGCTACGGCCGAATTGTCCGCGACGGTTCCGGCCGGTTTCAGCGGATCGTCGAGGAAAAGGACGCCAGCGAGCAGGAGCGAACGATCCGGGAAGTCAACCCGAGCTACTACATCTTCCGCGCGAAGGATCTGTTCGACACGCTGCTGAAGATTGATAACCAGAACGCCAAGGGCGAGTACTACATCACCGATGTCTTTGCCCGACTGCTCGAATCGGGTGAGCGCGTGGAAGTGATCGATGCGGTCCCGGCGGAAGACGTGCTGTCGATCAACACGCCGGATCAACTGGCCGAGGTGGATCAGGTGCTTCGATCCCGCTTGGGCGGCCAAGGGAAGATTCCCAAAGCGGAGGCGACACGATGAGTGCGGCAGATCGTGACCACATGAAGATTTTCGCGGGCCGTGCCGGCCGAAACCTGGCGAATCTGATGTGCGACCATCTCAACATTCCACTCGCGGAAGGGCACACCGAGCTTTTCCCCGACGGTGAGTTGATTGTGAAGGTGAACGAGGACGTGCGCGGTCGGGACTGCTTCGTCGTGCAGTCCACTTGCGATCCGGTCAACGCCAATCTCATGGAGTTGTTGATCTACATTGACTGTCTTCGCCGCGCTTCTGCGAAACGTATTACCGCCGTCATTCCATATTTTGGGTACGCCCGGCAGGATCGCAAGGATGAGGGCCGCACCCCGATCACCGCGAAGCTGGTGGCGAACCTGATCGCGACCGCCGGGGCGGATCGCGTTCTCTGCATGGACCTCCACGCCGCTCAGATTCAGGGCTTCTTCGATATTCCGGTGGACCACCTCTCCGCCACGAAGGTGTTCTGCGAGTATTTCGAGAAGGTGCGCGTCGAGCTTGGCGATCTGGTGATCGTCTCGCCGGACGTGGGCAATGTGAAGGTCGCCAATAAATACGCCAGTCTGCTCGATGCGGATCTCGCGATCATCGACAAGCGGCGAGAATCGGGAATGAAGGTGGCTTCGAAAAATCTGATCGGTTCGGTGCAGGATCGCACCGTGCTGATGGTGGACGACATGATCTCCACGGCGGGCACCGTCTGTGAAGCGGCCAAGCTCGTCATGGATCACGGCGCGAAGCAGGTCATGGCCGCCGCGACGCATGCCGTCATGGTTGGGCTCGCCATCGAGCGGCTCAACAGCGCGCCGATTGAAAAGGTCATCGTGACCGACACCCTGCCCAACGGCGATCGACTCAAGCCGCTGGATCACAAACTCGAAACGCTGACCGTCGCGCGACTGCTCGGCGAAGCAGTTCACCGCATTCACCACGACATGTCCGTCTCGGCCCTCTTTCGCCGGGGCGTGGAATCCAACTGACGAACCGATCGCTTCACGAAAGCAAAGCTGAATCACGAAAAACCGTTGTCAGAACTCACACTAGTACCGGCCTGAAGAACAGGCCCAGATCGAGGAACGAACGTTATGTCACACGAAGCCCCCACCGTCACCGCGCAACTCCGGGAGAAGACCGGCTCGCGGTACGCGCATCGGCTGCGAAAAAACGGCCATCTCCCCGCGGTCATCTACGGCCACAAGACCGACCCCGTCTCCATCAGCGTGGATGAAAAGGTCGTGCTCGGCTATCTGCACGAAGGCATGCACGTGTTCAACATGGAAGTCGAGGGCGGCGAAAAGCAGACCTGCCTCGTCAAGGACATCCAGTTCGGCTACCTCGGCGACAACGTCATCCACCTCGACCTCACCCGCGTCGATCTGGATGAAGAAGTCACCGTCAACGTCGGGATTCACTTCGTCGGCGAACCCAAGGCGGCGAAAGTGCCCGGCGCCGTGGTGAGCCACCCCCTGAACGAACTGGAAGTGATCTGCAAGGTCAGCGCGATTCCCGACCAGATACTTGTGGACGTCTCCGACATGGTCGAGGTCTACACCGTCGGCGATATCGAGTTGCCCGCAGGCGTGCGCACGGACATCGATCCGGAGACACCGGTGGCGACCATCACCTACATCGCGGAAGAAGAAGCGGAAGGCGAAGAGGTCGAAGTCGGTGACGAAGCCGCCGAGCCGGAAGTCATCTCCGCGAAGGATGATGAAGATGGCGACGACGAAAAGAAGGACGACGCCTGATGAAGCTGATCGTGGGTCTGGGCAATCCCGGCGCGCAGTACGAGCACACCCGGCATAACGTCGGGTTCGAGGTGCTCGATCGTCTTGCGCGCCGGTACGCCACGGACGCCACAGCAAAGTCGCGGTTCCACGGCCTGACGCTCGAAGGCATGATCGAGCATGAGAAGGTGCTTCTGATCAAGCCGACGACGTACATGAACCGTTCCGGTCAGAGCGTGGCCGAGGCCTTGCGTTTTTACAAGCTCGATCCGTCAACGGACCTGCTCGTGCTGGTGGACGATCTCGCCCTGCCGTGCGGTCAGATTCGACTGCGCAGCGAAGGCGGCGCGGGCGGTCATAACGGGTTGAGCGATATTCAGCAGAAACTGAGCACCGTGCAGTACGCACGACTTCGCATCGGCATTGATCGGCCGGGCGAGATCCCGCAGGCGGCGTACGTGCTGGGCAAGTTTCGTCCCGACCAACTGGAACGGGTGACCCCCTGCCTGGACGAGGCGGCCGACGCCGCCGCGTGTTGGGCCATTCACGGCATCGCCGAGGCGATGAACCGATTCAATCGACGAGAGACGGCCTGAGCGAACGACGGGCCGAAGACTGAACACACGAAGGAACTTTGGTATGAGCGAAGCACGCATGAACACGTATGAGGGACTTTTCCTCTTTCCCCAGTCCGCAACGGCCAATCTGCAGGCCGCGGTTGACCATATCCACGACCTGCTCAATCGCTCCGGCGCAAAGGTGCTGAGCTTGCGCAAGTGGGATGAACGTCGTCTGGCCTACGAGATCAAAGGCAACAAGCGCGGCGTGTACTTCCTGGTGTACTTCCAGTGCGAAGGCGCAAAGATCACCGACCTCGAACGCCGGTGCAATCTCTCCGACGATCTGCTAAGGGCCATGATTCTTCGGGCCTCGCACCTGCCGCAGGAACAGATCGAAGCGGCGGACGGCCGATCGCAACTCGAGGATGAAATCCGCCTGCGCGGCGAAGAGGGCGAAAAGAAGGTCGCTACGGAAACCGTGAGCGTCCAGAGTGCTGATTCCGAGAAGGAATCCGCCCCCGAATCACCCACGACCGCGTAAACTGGCTTGGAATCGTTTCGAGTCGCCCGCAAATCGAAGGACAGACTTCGATTCACCCGCTCGCAATGCACGCACTGGAGGCACTATGGCGAATTACAATAAAGTCTTCCTGATGGGAAACCTCACCCGGGACATCGAACTCAAGCACACGCCGAGCAACCAGGCGGTGGCGAACATCGGCCTGGCGGTGAATCGGCGGTATCGCACCAAAGAAGGCGAAAACCGTGAGGAAACCACTTTCGTCGATTGCGAAGCGTGGGGCCGCACCGCCGAAGTCATGAATCAGTACCTGGCCAAGGGCCGGCCGGTCTTCATCGAGGGCCGCCTCAAGTTCGATCAGTGGCAGGACAAGGACGGCAGCAATCGCTCCAAACTCCGCGTCGTCGTAGAGAGCTTCGAGTTTCTTGATTCTCGAGGCGGCGGTGATGGCGGCGGTGGCGGTGGTGGTGGCAGTGGCGGTGGCAGTTATTCCGCCAGCGGTGCTGCGGCGTCTTCTGGCGGCGGATCACATCCTCCGGTCGGCGATGATGACATCCCCTTCTGATACCCCGAGCAATCCTGCTCATTAACCGAATCTCACTTTTACGCTGGGGCCGGCGTTGAAACCCTTCCTCGCCCGCTCCTAACTTCAACTGAAAGGACAGCGAACATCATGGCTAAGAACATTGAACTCCTGCTGCTGCAGTCGGTCGAAAACCTCGGCATCGTCGGCGATGTCGTGAAGGTCAAGCCCGGCTACGCGCGCAATTACCTTCTTCCCCACGGCATTGCCGAAGCCCCCACCGATGAAAAGATCGAATCGCTCAAGGAAGCCCGCGCCAAGGCCCAGGCGGAAGTCGAAGCGCTCCGCGCGGCCCGCGAGGAACTGCTCGGCCGCATGAGCGAAGTCAAGGTCACCCTCGTGCGAAGCTGCAACGATCAGGGCCTGCTCTACGGGTCGGTCACCCAGCGCGATCTTGCCGATGCGCTGCAGGAGGCCGGCTACGACGTCGGAACCCGCTCGGTGCGCATGAGCCAGCCGATCCGCCGTGTCGGCGAGCATCACATCCCGATTCAGTTCGAGAAGGATCTCCGGACGGAAATCACCGTCGTCATCGAATCCGATCAGCCGCTCGAAGAGCGTGATGAGATGGAGATCGATGAGGAAGGCAACCTCGTCGAACCGAAGAAAAAGAAGGATGTGAAGAAGAAAGACGACGCGCCGAAGGAAGAAGGCGCGGCGGAAACCGAAGCGGCTACCGAAGCAACGGCCTGATCACCGTTTGCGACCCAACCGCGAAGAAGCCAACCGCAATGAATGAGAAGCCCCGGGATGATCATCTCGGGGCTTCTTGTTTGCTTGCGGGTTACGATCGCGTGCGTGGTCGCTCACAATAGTGAAACTCGAGATACCGCGCGACGTAGTCGAGAATGCTCGACGCCTCGGGAATTTCGGGATTGTTCGTCGGCCCCATCGGATCGAACCGCATGCCGCGGAACCGGTCCACCGCGTCCTCGATGCTCAGCCCGTACTGTAGCGCGAGACTGAACGCCCGGCAGAAGCCCTGGATCAGCCCGGACAGCGTCGATCCTTCCTTGCTCATCTTGATGAAGACCTCGCCCGGCTGATCGTCTTCAAACAGGCCGATCGTGAGGTACCCCTCGTGACCGGCGATCTGGAACTTGTGCGTCAGCGAACGTCGGGTGGTCGGCATCACTCGCCGGGTATTCGTTGTCGTGGCAACCATTTTGGGGTCATCCGTGTCCGTCATACGTGTGAATTGTACCACCGCGGGCGCGAGCCGCAGGGTGGGTGTCCGTCCCTGGACGCTTCTCGCATCGGTCCGACACCATGTTCAACTTCAGAATTTGGCGCTCAGTCTCCGTTCCAACGCCGCTTCACCCCGGCGCGCCGGTCAGCTCAGCCGCAGGATCAGAAAGGCGATTACGACCACCAGAAGCCCGCCGCCGGCCAGACGCAGCAGGGTGGTCGGCAACTGCCGCCACGCGCCAATCACCATGCTGATCACGATCAACAGGACGGCCTCGAACGCGAGCGTCCCCATGCCGAAGGTGATCAGCAGCGGCTGAGGATCGGGCTCCTGGCCGAAGATGGCGGTCAACGAACGCGGCACGAGAAAGCCGAGCGAGAGCGCGCCGACGCCGAGCAGCGTGCCGATACCGGCGACCCACAACCCGGTTCGCATGCACAGCCCGCCGCCCCAGCGTCGGGCCATCAGGACGGCCACCACCACAGCGAGACTGACGGCAAGCACAATCGCACTGATCCCCGTCCATTCCCCGCCAAAGCGCCCGAGCAAACCGATCCCCGCGCCGCCGATGACCGCCAGCATCATGCTGAATCCAGCGGCGGCCTGTTCGTTCGTGACCTTCTCATCCCGATGCTTGCGCTGATCGAGATCGGGCGTATTGACCCAGAGCAGGACGGCTGCCAGCGCGAAGGCCATCTGACCGACCCAGAGCGAAAGCACATCGGCGGCGGCGAGCAGCAGCAGCAGGACACCCGTGGCCAGCGCGATGGAAATGACTCGCGGACCGAGACGCCAACCGATCGCCTCCCCTTCCGCGACCTCTTCACCGAATGGGCCGATCCCCCGTTGACCGCCAATCATCCCGACGGCAAGAAGGAGCATCCCGATGACGACCGGCGCGCCGCCTGCCGACCAGCCGAGCCAGGCGGGAGCGAGTTCGTTCATGTCATCAACCAATCCGCCCCCGCCGCGCAAGCTTCCTTCAATTCCCGGCGCGAGGATGATCACCGGCAACACGAACATCAACGGCAGCCAGACATCAAGGACCAGTTCCGGTTGGCGCAACGATCCCATCGCCGGAATGATCCGGCGAGCAAGCAATCGCACCATGCCCAGCGCGATCAGAATCTGGATGACCACCAACGCTCCGGTGAGCATCGCGGCAGTGTACGGGATGAGTGAGACGGAAGCGACGGAGCGACGGAGGGGTAGAGCAAGGCACGCAGGCACGTAGGCACGGGAGCACGAAGGGAGTGACGATGCGACGGCGTAATGGGGTGACGGCGGATGCGTCGCCCCTCGAGGCCTTCCTCCCTCCGTCACTCCGTCGCTCCGCCCCTTCGTCGCTTTGCCCCTTTGTCACCTCATTCCCCGGAACGAAGACGGGCCCGCAAGACCTTGAGCAACGAGTCGGGTTCTTCGAGATATTTCTGCGGCGGGCGGTAGTAAATCTCGATCGTGCCGCGCGCATCGGGCTGACCGACCTTGCGCAACGTGCCGCGCGCTGATCCGAGGTGCTGCTCCAGCAGATCGGGCCTTTTCGTTCGGAAGATAATGTCGCGTTCGTGCCGGGTGATGGACACGATGCTCAGTGCGTTGGCGCCGATCCGGATCTCCGCCAGTTCGATCAGGCGCACCCCAGCCCGGGGTAACTCGCCGTACGCGCTGGTCAGATCGTGTTCCACCTTGGCAAGCGTTTCGGGATCATTGGCAATGCTGATGCGACGGTACGCATCCATCCGCCGCGCATCCGACGGCACGTAACCCTTCGGGAGCGAACCGGTGATGCCGAGATCAACCGTCACATCGATCGACTTGTCGATCTTCTGATTCTTCAGGTGCGCGACTTCCTGCTCCAGAAGCTGGCAGTACATTTCGTACCCCACGGCGGAGATATGGCCGGACTGTTCGTGTCCGAGCAGCGATCCCGCGCCGCGGATTTCCAGATCACGCAGCGCAATCTTGAACCCTGCGCCGAGCATGGCATAGCCCTCGATCGCGCGCAATCGCTTCAGGGCGACCTCGCTCATCACCTTGTCCGGCGAAGTCATCAGGTAGCAGTACGCCCGGTGCTTGTACCGGCCCACGCGTCCTCGGAGCTGATGCAGTTCCGACAGGCCGAACCGGTCCGCATCGTTGATGATCATCGTGTTGACGCGCGGCAGATCGATACCGGATTCGATGATCGTCGTGCACACCAGGATGTCCGCCTGGCCGCGCACAAACTGCAGCATGACCCTTTCGAGTTGACGCATCGGCATCTGGCCGTGCCCGATGATGATCCTGGCATCCGGCGCGAGCTTCTGAACATCGTCCGCGACGCTCTCAATATTGTGCACCCGGTTGTGGACAAAGAACACCTGCCCCTCGCGCGCCAGTTCACGCTCGATCGCCTGCTGAATGCGCCGGGAATCGTACGCCATGATTTCCGTGACGACCGCCCGGCGATCGAGAGGCGGCGTGGTCAGTGAACTGATATCGCGCAACCCCAGCAGCGACATGTGCAGCGTGCGCGGGATGGGCGTTGCGCTCAGGGTCAACACATCCGCCGTCGTGCGAAACTGCAGCAACTTCTGCTTGTGCTCCACACCGAACCGCTGCTCTTCGTCAATGATCACCAGCCCGAGGTCCGCAAACTTGACATCCTTCGACAACAGGCGGTGCGTGCCGATAATGATGTCCACCGCGCCCTGCCTGAGCGCCTTCATCAGTTCGTTCTGTTCCTTCTTCGTCTTGAATCGACTGATCGACTCGATACGGAACGGGTAATCCGCAAAGCGGTCACGGAACGTGCGTTCATGCTGCTCGGCGAGCACGGTGGTGGGCACCAGCACCGCAACCTGCTTGCCGAACTCTGCCGCCTTGAAGGCAGCGCGCATCGCCACTTCGGTCTTGCCGAATCCGACATCGCCGCACACCAGCCGATCCATCGGCGTGGGGTCGCTCATATCCCGCTTGATCGCGCTGATCGATGCGAGCTGGTCTTCGGTCTCCACATAGGGAAACTCCGCTTCGAAGGCGTGCTGCCACCTGGTGTCGGCCGGGTAGCGAATGCCCGGCATCGCTTCACGAGCGGCCTGCAGGCGCAGCATTTCCGCGGCGTAGTCGCGGACGGCTTCACGCACCTGGTCCTTCTGCCGTTTCCACTTTTTCCCGCCGAGCGTGGACAGATCCGGCTTGCCGGCAAACGAACCGACGTACTTCTGCACCAGATCGATCTTGGTGACCGGCACGTGCAATTTGGATCCAACCTTGAACTCGAGCGTGAGAAACTCCTCCGGCGCACCGGCCCCGCGTTTCTCCTCCAGCGTGCGCAAGCCGATGAACTTCGCTATGCCGTGATCGCGGTGCACCACGAAATCACCCGGCTGCAGATCGAGAAACGCATCCATCGTCCGACCGGCCGCGACGCGCCGAACGCGGCGCCGAGTGTGGTACCGGTGCATCAGCTCGTGATACGGCACGAGGGCGAGTGGCCTCGCATCATCCGAAAACTCCCAGATGAAACCGCGGTGCAGATAGCGCTCCACGACTTTCGCGCGGCCGGCAGCGCCCGCTTCGGCGAGCAATTCCTCCAGCCGCGTGCGCTCGCCTTCGTTCTGACAGGCGATCCACGTTTCATGTGACTGCGCGAGGTCCGCCAACTCCCCGACCGCTTCCCGGGCGTCGTCGCTGAATGGCGGCAGCGGGCGCACCGGCAACGCGACGCAGCGATCGTCCACCGAGGCGTTGGACAGGTGATTGACCTCAACGGTGGCGTGGCCGCGCTGGGCAAGGGTTTGAAAGACTTCGCTCGGGCTGAGAATGCCGGCGGGGTTGCTGAGCCGCTCGTAGTAGCCGCGCGCCTGCTCGGTCAGCTCAAGCATTTCGGTGAAGACGATGACGGATGACGCAGGCAGCACATCGGCAACGGCGATCATGCCATCATCGCGTTGCAGTTGCTCGGCCGTGCCGCCGACCAGTTCAAGCCGATCAAGTCGCCGATCGGAACCCATCGTGTCCAGGTCGATTTCGTAGAGGGCTTCGACTTCATCCCCGAACAGATCAATCCGCGCCGGCTCGCTGCCGGGCGGGAAGATGTCGATGATCCCGCCGCGTATGGCGAACTCGCCGGCGCTCTCGATCGCCTCCACGCGCTGGTAGCCGGCAGCGTCGAGCCAGCCCGCCAGTTCACCGGGATCAAGCGCATCGCCGGGCCGGACAATGCGCAGCAGTTCCCGCGACCGCTCAGGGTCGGGCACGCTCTGCATGATCGCCTGGATCGGCGCGATGACGATCTGCGGCAGGTCGCGACCGGCGCTGCTCGTTTCCGCTTCGCGCAGTCGCTGGACGATCGTCAATCGGGTCGCGAGCAAGTCCAGGCCCACGGCCGACTCACCCGGAGCGTATTCCAGCGCGGGAAACTTCTCCGCGCGCAGGCCGAGTTGTTCCAGTTCATCGAGCGCTTCGTCCGCATCATCGAGATGCGCGACGATCAGAATGTGGAGACGATCGGTCTGCTGAGCCAGCGATGCGGTCAGCAGCGCCGTACTGGAGCCGACGATTCCCCGCGCGGCGGCCGGTCCGCCCTGCTCGATGTAACCCGCCAGTTCGCGCACGCTGGGCGTCTGCACCAGGCGGTTCAGCCAGGTGTCATTCAAGGGTGATGCGGACGTGATGGACGTACGTGATTCCGCGGGCATCATCAGATCAGATCAACCGGAGCGAAGGCGGCTCCCACTGCGAGCGAGAAGCCAAGTCCGCAGGCCGGTCAGAAGAAAGAATAGCCGCTCTTCGCCGGCCGGGCGATGAAGCGTCGCCGTTCGCGCGGTGGTGACCTCGTTGCACCCGGCAGTTGGGATTGAGCGAGGTGGTCGAGGCCGGTATCCGAGCGCAAGAAAACAGGCCGATGATTCGGCCTGGGATTCGTGCTGGAATCGAGCGTCGTCGACGCCCCGGGGCGTCCGACGATCACTTCTTCTCTTCGTCTTCTTCGTCCTTGGCCTTCTTCTTCTTGCCGGCCACGACCTGCCGGTTGCCGACCTTGACGAGTCCGAGTGGGGAATCGCCGTCCTTGAATTGCCCCTTACCTTTGAGGCGGGCGACACGTTCGGTGCGGGTCAGCACGTTCCGGTGCTGGTTCAGGGCGGTGGGTTGGGTCTTCAGACTTCGGTGCAGACTCATGGTGACGTTCTCGCTTTCCGTGCAGGTCGTTCGTGGATGCGGCGATCATCCGCCGCCGTAAAGACTCAGGTAGGCATCCCGAAGGTTGCTCGCCCCCCGCTCTTCGCGCTGCCATTCTTCACCGATCCGGAAGATTTGGTCCCGCAGTCGGCGGGCATCCGGAGTCGTTGCCCCCGGCGGATCAAATCCTGGAAGCGCGATGACTCGGCGAAGAACAGCAGTATTGCTTGGAACGACGTAGGTTTCAAGTCCCCGGGCCCGACAAAATTCCGCCAAACGCACCGCACCGGACTCATTCGTGGTGGCGAGGATGAAATATTCCCGGCCACGCTCTCGTGGATCCGACTGGATCGGCCCCCACTGCGAGGAATCCGTCGAGCCCGATCCTGCCCGGCCGGACGACCCTGAGGAACCAGAATCACCGCCGGTCCGATTCGGAGAGGGACGGGAGGAGCGGTCGCGGGACGACTGCCCGGTGCGAAGTGGATCCTCCGGCCGGTGAGCCGCCTCACTCTCAGAATCAGCATTGCTGGCGGATTCATAGTCCCCGACGTGAACGATTCGCTCGGCCTTCCGCCCCTGCTCGTGGCCGATCATGAACACGACCACCAGCAGAACCATGCCTCCCGCGATGGCGGCGAGAAGGTAGCCCACCGGGATCACGATCTGCCGTCCGGGCTGCAACCAGTGACTGGCCGGAATGTCATGGTAGTGAGAACCACCATCACCCCCACCCGAGTGATCAGGTGGCGGTGGAGTATCACCGGTCCGAGACCGAATGATTTCGTATAGCGCCGGTCCTCGTCGCTTTGCCATCTTCACATCATCCTATCCGCATTTCAGCGGACGGGATACCTCCCACGCCAATCACGCTGGCAATCGCCAGCGTACTGGTGTGGCTGAAGCTGACCTGCCACTGCGTGATCCCGCGAGCGGCGGCCATGTCGGCACAGGTGCCCGAAACTTCGACGGTCGGCCGCCCCCCCGGCTCGTGTGCAAATGAGATCTCCGTCCACTTGGTGCCCTGGGCCCACCCCGTTCCAATGACTTTCAAAACCGCTTCCTTGCCGGCAAATCGAACCGCATACCGCTCGGTGCGGCGTCCGCCGCCGGCCTCGGCGTAGGCGCGCTCGCCTTCGGTGAAGCATCGCGCGATGAATCGGTCGCCGTGCTCCTCCAGCAGACGCTCAATGCGCGCGATCTCCACAAGATCAACACCGTGGCCGAGAATCTCCATCAACGCATGCTACCACGACGGCGCGTCCGGCTTCGATCACCCGTGCCCCGCGCGTTCCAGCCGGGCCGCCGTATCCTGACGGTAGAAATCGTGCAGGACTTCGTAGACCTCCGGATGTAACCGCTTCAGCGAAATCGGGCGCTCGAAAAAGACTTCGGTTGCGACCGCGAAGAATTCTCCCGGATTGGTGGCGCCGTACTCGCGCAGCAAGCCGGAACTCCGGCCGGCCCGCAACTGATCGAACTCCCGTGACATGACCTCAACGTACCGTTGAAACTGTGCGCGATCCCGGATCACCGGCGTGCCATCCACCAAGCCGTCTTTCATATCGAGTTTGTGCGCGAACTCGTGGTACACCAGGTTGCGTCCTTCGAACGGTCGGCGTCCACCGTCGAGAACGTGCTGCCAGGACAGAATCACCGGCCCGCGAAAGTGCGCTTGCCCGAGCACCGGCAGGTCGCCTTCAACAATTTCCGCCCCGCCCGGAGCCCGGCCGCGGACGAAGTAGCCGGACGGATAGACCAGAATCGTGCGCAGCATCCGGTAGAAGTCGTGTTCAATCTCCAGAAGCAGCAGACACGCTTGCGCTGCGATCGTGGCCTGCATCGCCTCGGTCAGTTCGAGTCCATCGCACCCCTCCCAGTGTTTTTCACGGACGAACACCTGCACCAGTCGGTTCAATCGCTGTCGCTCATCCTCGTTCAGCAGCCGGTAGTGCGCGACGTTCTGCTGGATCGCGCGCTCCCACTCCGGGTTGAACGGCTCTTCGATCCACCGGCGACGGCGGCGCTGTTTGAGCCAACCGAAAATCACGAGTGCCCTCCCGTCCAGAGTGCCAGGGTTTGCCGGCTACCCACCCACGGCTCCGACCACTGGCGCGAATCCACCACGACGGGCCGGTTGTACCCCGCGACCGAGAGCGCAATCTGATAGCCGCGCCAATCAAGGCGACCGTCCTGATGTCCGATCGGGCCGCGCATCCCGGTTCCGTAGAGGTCACTCAGACGCGCGGAGGTCACGCGCTCCGCGTGCGCGTGCACCGCAGCGCAGGGGTCTTCGCTGGAGGCGAGCAGTGATGCCGGATCGATTCCAACCCCGATGGCTTCATCGGCCTCCGTATCGCGCAGCGGCAACGCGTGATCCGCCAGCATCGCGCCGGACCGATCGCACGCATCTCGGATCGTCTTCAGCACATCCTGCCAACTGTCATCTGTCGTCTCGGGCCTCGGCAACGCGAGACTGACCGGCATCCGGCCGAGCTCGCCCGCCAGATCGATCGTCGCCAGCAGCGCGTGGACCGCGTGATCGACGCGCGCCGAATCGAGAAAGTGTTCCGGGGGAATCCACATGTCGATTCCGGCGGCCCGGAGCTCAAGTCGCCTGAGATCAGCGGCCAAGCCGCGCCGGGCCGAGCGATCCAGTTCCCGCGGCCGCAGGCCGTGCTGACGCGCGTCGAGCTGCACATCCCGGAACCCCGCCGCAGCGATCTGCTTGAGGGCCATCGGCGGCGAGGCGTTGACCGCCGTCAGAAGTGCCGCGAGCGGTGCGGAAGCGTTGAATTGGGGGACAGCGTGAGCCATGGGACGGAGCGTACAGAAGCAAATTGGAAAGGGAAAGCGACAGAGCGACGAAGGTAATACGAATCACGTTTCATTTTCAGGCGTGAGCCATGACGTTTTGCAGATGGACTTGAGCATCTCCTGCGTGAGTGAGCGATACGCCTCACCGCCGGCGTCGAGCAGGGCGTCATAGTCTTCGTACGCACGAT
>RECV01000113.1 GCA_007693845.1 Phycisphaerales bacterium | reverse complement strand
CTCTGGATCACATGGAACATCGCTCCCGAACCCGCGAGGCCACGTTGCGTGAGGAGTAATGTCGCATTCCCAGCGTGCCAGTATAAATTCAACCCTTGTCGAGAATCGGCCTGAGATCACCATGTAATCCCATGTGCATTCACCGGCCCAACTAGCACCCTGCTCATCGATATCCACCATATGCGTGTATCTTATGTCGGGCAGATAGGCCACTACGCTGAGTATGTACGCTGATAGAACACTGACTAAGGCCAGCCCAATGGCGACTCTCGACGAGCAACGAAGTGCTTCGCGCACTGATGCGACCGTGATCAGGGCGAACTTGGCGGGGGCAATTGGGGTGGCGGGCTTTCCCAACGCATGAGCTCCATGTCTGTACACGGCGTGTACAGAATTTCGTGTGGGTAGTGCGGGAGCGAAACCCACCGCCTGTCGCGCAATCGACACGTGAATGGTGGGCGCTCGCTGCTGACGTCGCTCGGCCCACCTGACGGTTGAGCCCATGCAGTATACCTGCTCGCTCTGTCGCCAGTTGTGGCACGGGACGGCCATGGCACCGCATGGGGGGTGGGGGGGGGTGGGGGTGAAAGCGGCCGCTGCCGAATCCGAATCATGGATAAGATGGGTGAGCTGTTTTGCTGACCGTACACAAGGAGATCGAACATGACGCTGGTTGCGGAGGGCCCTTTTGGGCTGCAAAGTGCTGACCTTCCCATGTTGCTGTTTGCATTGGTCGGTGGCGTGATCTGCATCGTCTGGATCGTCGCCAGGAGCGTCGCGGATGTGCTCAAGACGATGCAGATTCAGGAGACGCGGCGGGAGTTGGCGGCGTATGTCGCAGAGGGCTCGATCAAGCCGGACGATGCGGTGCGGCTTCTCAGCACGGACTCCTCCGGCATCGAGAGCATGATCCACAATGCAGTCGAGTGGGGGACGCTGACGCCTGAGAAAGCGACGGAGTTGATCAAGCAGGCGCGCAGTGCGGATGCGCCCGTGAGTGCCGGAGAAAAAGTAGCAAGCAAGTCGGCTGGGTAGAGCGGCAGCGAAACCCGCTGTCTGCTCGCTCTGCCCATTCGCGAACCGCCCCCGGCCGGCGAAACCGGACATGTCGTGGTTCGTGGCTGTTCCCGATTACCTGTTCCCGGTTACCTGTTCCTGGCTTCCAGTCTTTCCGTGGCTTGCTGCCTCGCCACATGGTCCCTCGGGCTGTTCGGCGTGACCCCGCTGAGCACCTCGCCCGTGCGGGTATCGACGACCCACGATTCGTAAAGGTGAACCGTTGACGCACCCGCTGGGCGCGAGGCCTTCGCGAGATCGAACTGCGTATAGCGGCCGTTCTGCGCTCGCTGCTCCGCGCTTTGCACAAGTTGCTCCGCGCTGTGCGCAAGCTGGTTGGCCAGGCGGTTGCCGATGATGAGGACGCCGCTGATGAAGACCATCAGCAGGATGATGGCGCAGAGTCTGAACCGTTGCTCACTCATGGGAATCTCCTTTTTCCGTCCACTGTCTTTCTTTTGTACCTTGTCCCTTCTTCGCGGTCCATTGTTCCCGGCCAGTGTTCCCGGGGCTGGGTGTGCATCAGCGGTCAACGGTGAAATTTGTAGTGCAGCGAGACGGTGCCGCTTCGCACCTCGCCGGGTTCGTATCGGATTTCAGCGGTCCTGCTGTGCCAGTCTCTGCCCCATTCAAAGTCGATCTCGTCGTTGAGCTGCTCAACGCGGTACGGCTGACCATCCACGACCCATGAGATCGTGGCCTCGCCGTTGAGAACTCCCGACCCTCGCACGGTTAACCAACGGACACTGTCGTCGCCGGTTTCCTGTTCGAGCACAATGGTTTCGGGTTGTCGTACATCGCTGACGCTGACGCTCGGCAGGGCCGACGACTGGGCGAACAGCAGCCAAAGGGCAATGAAGATGATCACGGCGAGCAACAGGCCGCCGACAACAACGGGATTTTTCACTGTGCTCTCTCCAGCGGCCCAACCCACGGTCACCCAGAGTCAACTAGCGGCGAAATCCGACCGATGCAGTATACATGCGTGCCCTGTCGATCCGCCAACCGCCCCCGGACATGCCGTATTGATCCTGCGTCGCAGGAAGACCATAGCAGGCCGCCAAGCAACTCGTGTAGGGGCTTGTCGAGAAGGTATGTCTCCTGTTCCCAGAAGGCATAGATGCCCATCATGCGTGGCAACGTCGATCGTCAGCAGCCCATGTTCATTGTGTTCGGCATCGAAGTACGCGTCTCCTACTATTGATGCAACTGCCGATGCATGATGTCTCATTCGCACTGGCTGTGTGCAACGCCCGGGGCCTGCAGCCAACTGAACCCGCACTCCGGACAACGGGGTCCCGACTGGGGCCTTTGGCATTGTAATACTCCCCAAAAACTGGGCGCGCGGTTAAGGTGGATTCGCATCACATCTATTGTTTTTCAGGCGTGAGCCATGACGTTTACAGATGGACTTCAGCAGTTCCGGTGTGTTGTTTGCGTTTCGTGGTCGAGAATCTCCTCTCGCCCCATTCTGGGGCTGCAAGGTCTCTCATACCGACTGGCTCAGATTTTAGGGAGCAGGCCAAAGTCTCATCGGACAGATCTGACGACTTAGGATCGTTTCCAATATCCCGATCGATGGCACTCTCACTGGACTTGCACCAGCTGCTACATCTTCCGGTACTCATCGATGATGGCTTTGACGCGATCAGGGTGGGGAATGTCGTGGATTTCGATCTCGATCCCCTTCTGACCCGCGCTGGCGATGCCGAGGTAGCCGACCCGGAGAATGCGCTGCAGAAAACTCTGTTGAATCGAGACGTTCCGCACGTGATCGTGGAGCACTTCGGAGGTGTGCCTGCGAATGATGCCCTCGCTGCG
This sequence comes from Phycisphaerales bacterium, assembly GCA_007693845.1. Classification (GTDB taxonomy): domain Bacteria; phylum Planctomycetota; class Phycisphaerae; order Phycisphaerales; family SM1A02; genus SKZB01. The sequence goes on along the minus strand of RECV01000113.1, from coordinate 11,332 downwards.
AACCGTGCGCTTGTTGGAGAGGGTCAGACGCACCCAGAGATGCGTGCTGATCCACCAGCCGATGTACCAGGTGAGACCGGCGAGGCCGATCACGAGTCCCGGCCAGGCGAGCCAGGTGGCCCAGCGTTCGATCATCGGGGCGAGGACGGTCAGGCCCATCCCGCCGAAGAACATGATGACGATGAGCAGATAGCGGAAGGGATGCGCGCGGAACATCGCCGGGCGAACGATGGTGATGTCGATCTCCGGCCCGGACTCGGGGGGAAGCCCCTTGGCTTCGGGCTTGTCCGCGGGGGCCGGGGGGGACGAGGACTGTTCCCGGGTCTGGGCTGGTGACTTTTCCGGGGGGGGAATGCGGTTGATGTCGCCGCAGTGCGGACAGGGCATCTTCTCGCCTGCCTTGTCCGCGGGGGCCTCGAACAGTTTTTCACAACGATCACATTCCAGTTCCATGTACGCCTCCAGAACGGTACGCCTCAAGAACGGTCGATGATACCGGCAGATCGTGCGTGCGATGAGCAGGATCCCTACGGGGACCCATGAAAAAAGCCCGCCGAGCGTGCGGCGGGCTGTGCGTGCGTGTTTCTGATCACAGCAAAGAGATGCTGCGGGCGAACGGAGATGCTCACTCCGGGCAGGGGCCCCATGCTTCGAGCAGGGCGAGGAGGTCAAAGACGTTGACGACATCGTCGCCGGTCAGATCTTCCGGGCAGTCCGGGCAGGGTCCCCACGCTTCGAGCAGGGCGAGCAGGTCGAAGACGTTGACCACGCCGTCACCGGTCAGATCTTCCGGGCAGGCCGGGTCATCGCCATCAATGAGTTCGCCTTCAAAGAGGATGTTGTCGAGACGGTTGTTGCCCGTTGTACCCGTGGCGCCGTCGAAGGTGACGCGCACGAACACGGAGGACTGGTCATCGAGCAGATCGCCGAATTCAAAGTCAAAGATGTTCCAGTTCGCTCCATCGCGGGGGTCGAAGGGATCGCCGAAGTCGGTAAAGTTCTCGCCATCGAATGAGTAGGACACCTGATTGTTGTCAAAGCCAGTGCCGGTACCACGGGCGGCGAAGCTGAAGACAACATTCTCAAACCCGGCCGTGCTGATCTCCCACTGCATCCACGCGCCGTTGTTCTCGTTGCCGGTTCCGCCCTGGAAGGCGATGCTGCCGCCGGACTCGAAGTCATCGAGCGCGTTGAGGGTGGTGCCGGCAAAGGATTGAATGCGGATGTACACGCCGTCATCGTTGGTGGCGAGAATGTTGCCGCCGCCGACGGTGAGCGCGCCGGAGCCGACATCCGCGGCCTGGGGGAAGTCGCCTTCTTCGAATCCAAATCCGCCGCCGCTCAGGACGTTGTCATTCTGCGCCCAGTAGGCAAGCACATCGGCGTGGGTGGATGTCGTCATCGCCGCACCGGTGACCGCGGCGAGCATCATCATTTTCATCTTCATCATGTTCAGTCTCCTCCTGTTTGTTGCCTGTCTGTTGATTGTTTCCAACGAGCGAATGCGAAGGCGGGGAACGAAGTGAACAGCCCGTTGCCGCCCTGCACCACCCCCCCCACTCACTTACGACTACTGTCTACACTCACCCGGGCCGGGTCAAGAACCAGCCGGCGGATCACACGGTAACTTGACCGAACACCAATGATTTCCTGACAGAGTCGGCGGTTGCGGGCGAGTTCGCGCAAGATGAGTCCTGATGGAAGTTTGCAATCAAAAACCCGCCGATCTTGCGATCGGCGGGTGGAACGAAATGTCAAGATGGGGGACTTTTGTCCGAACCGATTCAGGCGCGACGACGACGGGCACCGACGATGCCGGCGAGACCGAGCAGCGCGAGTGCGCCCGGGGCGGGGATCAGCGCGGCATTCAACTGGAGGTTATCGATTCGGTTGTTGCCTGGGCCCGAGGTCGCACCATCGAACGTGATGCGAATGGTGACGTTGTCGGCATCATCAAGAGCGCTGCCGAAGTCGAATTCGTAGAGCTGGAAACTGGCTTGGGTGCTGTCATACGGCGAACCGAGGTCCGTGAAGCTCATGCCATCGGTCGAGTACGAGACCTGGTTGCTGTTGAAGCCCGTTCCAGTGCCGCGGCCGGCGAAAGACATGACGAGATCCTGAAGGTCGGTCATCGAGAAGGTAATGTCGATCCAGGTGCCGTTGCCACCGACATCGGGACCGCCCTGAAGCGACAGCGTGTTTCCGGCAACGTCATCGAAGAGCGCGTTGAGGGTCGTGCCCCCGAAGCTGTTGACCGAGCCGCCCCAGTTATCCAGCGAAATGTTGCCACTGCCGAAATCGGCAGCGATGTCGGTCGGCACGCCGTCGACACCGGGCAGGTTGTTGGATCCGGTACCCGGAATATCCAGGCTGTTGAAGTTCCAGTAGGCCACAATGACATCGGCCGAGGCGGCCATCGTCATCGAACCGGCGGAAACAACGGCGATTGCGAGCATGCTTTTCATCTTCATCTTGAGAACTCCTCCTGAGAGATTGGTGCGTCCCCCTGAATGAGGGACTGACGGGTGAGAGAGCGACTTGAACCGGGATGCGATCGAAAGATCGAATGCCCGACTCAAGAGATCACCACTGTCACGCCGATCGGGAGCGAAGTCAAGGGTGTAATCCGTGTTCGAGACTGAATTGATTGATACGAAATTGCATCTGAACACGTTGCTGATCAGATTCTTCAGAGGCAAACCAACCGGACTGCCCTGTTTCACGCGCCCGGGCCGCCTGCTATGCTGCATCTTCACTACTCTTCAGTTTCCCGGAGCACAACGAGATGGCTCAGACCCCTTCCACGATGGTTGAACTCGGCACTGCCGCCCGCGATTTTCTTCTGCCGGACACGAGCGGCCAGATGGTCGGCCTTGAGGACTTTGCGGATTCGACCGGACTGCTGGTGATCTTCATGTGTAATCACTGCCCGTTCGTGAAGCATCTGCGTGAAGCGCTGGCCGAACTCGGCCGGGAGTATCAGTCCAAGGGGCTCGGCATCGTGGCGATCAATCCCAACGATGTTGAGAAGTACCCGGATGACAGTCCGGAGAAGATGGCGAAGGAGGTCAAGGAAGCGGGTTACACCTTCCCGTATCTCTTTGATGAAACGCAGGAGGTTGCCAAGGCCTACCGGGCCGCCTGCACGCCGGACTTCTTCCTCTACGATCAGCGACGCAAGCTGGTCTACCGCGGTCAGTTTGATGACAGTCGGCCGGGCAACGATGTTCCCGTCACCGGCAAGGACCTCCGCGAAGCGATCGATGCGCTGCTGGCGGGGCAATCGGTCCCCTCCGATCAGAAGCCATCGATCGGCTGCAACATCAAATGGAAGCCCGGCAACGAGCCGGCGTACGCCACCGCATGAGCGCTGCATGCCGTCCGGCGTGTCGAGTTCTCTCTGCCGCGGGACATTTCACCGGGCCGACCATGCCGTAGGATGCTCGCTCTGTAACATTTGCCTTTGATTGAAGCATCCGCGACGAAGGACCGGAACGTGACGAAAGCTGACACTGCCGCCGATCCTGACCTCAAGCGCCTGGAGCATCTGCTCACAGCGGAACACCCGTGCGTGGCGATTACGACCGTCGAAGAAGACCACGCACTGGAGTTGCTCACCTATGCGGTCGCGCGAACCGGCCATCCGATGTGGATCTGGTCGGCGATGCGCGGTGTGTATGCGGGGCTCTTCGACAACGCCCGGTCCATCCCGCAAACCGAGAAAGCCGCGGTCGGACTTCACTATTTCCTCACCGAAGTGAAGAGCAAGGCCGTCTGTGTCGCGCTGGATCTGTGCGACCACCTATCCGATCCGGGCACATTGCGCGGCGTGCGCGAGGTGTTGCGCCATTTCCGCTCGACCGGCAGCACGCTGGTGCTGATCGATCATAACGATAATCTGCCGGCTGTTCTCAAAAACGAAGCGACGATGATGGAACTCGCCCTGCCGGATGAAACCGAACTGGAGCGCATCGTCCGCCGCACGGTGCAGAAGCACAACCAACAGATGGCGATCGAGGTCAAGCTCACCAAACGCGACTTCCGCACGATCCTGCGTAACCTGGCCGGGCTGACGCGTCGTCAGGCGGAGCAGATCATCACCGATGCCGTGCTCGATGACCGCAAATTCACGACCGACGACATCAACCGCATCCTGGCGAGCAAGCGCCAGCGGCTGCAGCACGGCGGCATTCTTGACTACGTCGAAGCGCCCACGTCCATTGACTCGATCGGCGGCCTGTCGAACCTGAAAAAGTGGCTCAAGCAGCGGCAGAACGCGCTCTCGGAAGAGGCGACCAGTTACGGGCTCACCCCGCCGCGCGGCGTCCTGCTGCTCGGCGTGCAGGGGGCGGGAAAGTCACTCTCCGCCAAGGCGATCGCCACCGCCTGGCAGCGGCCGCTGCTGCGGCTCGATCCCGGCGCTCTGTTCGACAAGTACATCGGCGAGTCGGAACGCAGACTGCGTGATGCGCTCCACCAGGCGGAGATGATGTCGCCGATCATTCTCTGGATCGACGAGATCGAAAAGGGCTTCGCCTCCGCCGCCACGCACTCCAACGATGGCGGTTTGTCACAGCGCATGTTCGGCACGCTTCTGACGTGGATGCAGGAGCACACCGCCCCGGTGTTTCTCGTGGCGACCGCGAACAACATCGATGCCCTCCCGCCGGAACTCTTGCGCAAGGGACGGTTCGATGAGATTTTCTTCGTTGACCTGCCAAAAAGCGCGACGCGCAAACTGATCTTCTCGATCCACTTGAAGAAGCGCGATCGTGATCCGGGCAAGTTCGATCTCAAAGCGCTCTCGCGATCCAGTGAAGGGTACAGCGGCGCGGAGATTGAACAGGCGATCATCGCCGGCCTGCACAATGCGTACTCGGCAAAGTCTGAGCTCACGACCGAAATGATTGTTGAGGCACTGGAAAACTCGCCGCCGCTTTCGGTCACGATGGCCGAACGCATCGCCAAGCTCCGGCAGTGGGCACAGAATCGCTGCGTACCGGCGGAATGAGATGCGTTGAAGCGAATCACACCTTCGCCTTCGGCAACTTCTCGATCGCTTCCATCAACTGCGCTTTCGCGGCTTCGACCTCCAGTGGAATTCTCGCGCCCGCCGCATGAACGTGCCCTCCCCCACCAAACTCCTGCGCGAGCTTGTTCACATCCACAAAATCATCTGCGTCGTAACCGGGCAAAGGCGGCTTGGAACGGAAGCTGATCTTCGTCAACTCCGGCTCGGTCTGGGTCAGCATGATCGACACGCGCACCTGGCCGACGATCATCGGCATGTTGACCACACCGGTCAGATCTTCCAGTGAGCCGCCGGTGATCTGAAAATCCGTCAGGCGCAGCGTCATGATCGCGACGGTTCCTTCGCGCGCGAACTCCAGCGAACCGAGCGCGCGGGATTCAAGTGCTAGCCGTTCCGGCCGATGCGTCTCTTCGAGAATCTGGTACAGACGCGCCTTGTCCACGCCTTGCGCAAGGAGCTTTGCCGCGAGCGCGAACGCTTTCGCATCGGCGTTGTTGTGTCGAAACCACCCGGTGTCCGTCGCGACGCCGACGAAGAGCGCCTCGGCAATACCGTACTCACCACCGGTGATCGCCACCTCCATCGCCATCAGCACATCATGCAGCACCGCGGTCGCCGACGGCTTGCTCGTATCGATGAGCCGCAGCGGCGCGATGTCATCGCCGCGGGCATGGTGGTCGATCCCCACCACGCGCTCACGATGTTTCTTCAGCCAGTCACCGATCGGGTCCAGTTGCGACCACGCGCCGGTATCCACCACAACGATCGTGTCGTAATCGTCGCCCGGCGGCGAATCTTCAACCGTGACAAACGGCGTCGGGCCGGTGATGAGTCGCAGGTTCGGCTCAATCGGCCCCATGAGAAACATCTCGGCATCCTTGCCCATGCCGTCGTACGCACGTTTCAGCGCCAGCATTGATCCGACCGCATCACCATCGGGCTTGGCGTGCGCGAAGATCGCCACCCGCTCCCCCGCCGACAGCCGATCCGCGATCTCCTCGACCGAGGCGGTCGATTCGTACGTGTTCTGCTTCGCCGCAGAGATGGACTCACTCGATTGCGTCATATTGATGAGACTACCACGAAGACCGTCGCCTTTCAGGCCGGTGCCGGAGCGTCTGCGGTGACACGCTCCGAAACAAGTTCCCGGGTCGCGGCAATGTCCCTTTCCAGTTGATCGGTCAGACCCTGCACATCCCGGTAAATCAGTTGATCACGCAGCCAGTGAGTGATCTGCAATTCAATCGTCCAATCGTAGTCATCAAGCGGCCCGTCGTAGTCCAGCAGATGCGCCTCGCAGATCCGCGGGTGCTGCCCGAAGGTCGGTTTGGTGCCGATGCTGATCGCCGCGGCATACCACGGACCGACGTGCGTGCGAGCTTCTCCCTCCACGCGTCGCGCCCGTCCGGTGTAGATGCCGTCCTTCGGAAGCAGCATATCGCCGTGATCAAGATTTGCAGTCGGCACGTTGATCGTCCGGCCGCGCTGATCGCCCTGAACCACACAACCCGTCAGTTCATACGGCCGACCGAGCAGCATGGCGGCATCTTCCACCCGGCCGTAACGCAACAGCCAGCGGATCAGTGAACTGCTCACCCGAATCACGGACTGATCGCGGAGCGCACGCTCCACGGGATCGACCACGATCACCCGGTAACCGTGTGCATCCGCGCGTTCGCGCAGAAAGTCGACTGATCCGACCCGGTTGCGGCCGAACCGAAAATCATCTCCCTCGACAATCGCGACCGGGTTGAACCGCGTCACCAGACGATCGAGAAAGTCCTCGGCCTCGAGTGCGAGAAACTCCCGGGTCGGCGTGAGCTGAATGACCTCATCCGCGCCGAGTTCGCGCAGCCGTCGTTCTCGCTGCGGGAACGTGCTGAGCCGTGCCGGTGCCGCTTCGGGACGCAGTCGGGTGAGCGGGTGCGGATCGAACACGAGGGCGACGACCCGGCCGTCATTGCCGGCGGCCTCTCGCGCGGTGGAGATCAGCGCCGCATGCCCCTCGTGCACGCCATCAAAGTTGCCGATCGTGACCGCCGTCGCCGGGTGGCCTTCAACGCGTCCATTGGGTGCATCCTGATTAATCATTGATCATACGATAGGAACCCGAACGCCCCGGGCCAAGACTGCTCCCAGGAACTGAGCCGTGAATGGGGTGCCAGATCAAGCAGGCCGGTCCGATCGGGATTCGACGTGGCCGCCGCCTTGATTCGGTTGAAAAATCGGCTATCCTGCCCGATCGTTCGAAGGTTGACCGGTCGCACCCGCCTCCAGCGGAGACCGGCCGACCCGACAATCAGGGGCTGTAGCTCAGTTGGGAGAGCGCCTGCATGGCATGCAGGAGGTCGTCGGTTCAAGTCCGATCAGCTCCACTTCTTCGCTCAACACGGCTGAATCGCGGGATTCCGGTGCCAGTGCACCCGTCGATCGGAAGACGTACGGCTTCACGCTTGAACCGTTCAGAGCCACGCGGCTGAATCATCGCAGGGAGTTCTCGACGTCGGCAAATCTGCCCACGATTCCCTGTGTCCGCCGTTCGTGGGGCACCTCACATCGCAGCTCGAACGTCCACCCGCGTTATTGGCTGTACAACCGCGTTTCACCCGCCTCCTCCGATCGTGCACACCGGCGAAGGGCCGTTTCATTTGACATGAGGAAAAGATCCTCTTGCAAGATGAAAATTCCATCGCGCAAGAGGAACATTTCTTCATGCAAGATGGAAGTTCCATTTTGCAAACTGGAACGGTCTTCTTGCACGATGACGATTCCATTTTGCATGAGGAATGATTCTTCTTGTCTGATGAAGGAATCCTTTTGCACGATGGAGGATGCATTTTGCAAGAGGAAAGTTTCTTCTTGCAAAGTGAGAAAGTCCTCGTGCAAGTGGAACGATTCTTCCTGCAAGAACAATGGTTCCGCATGAATGAAGACAGCTTCCCCTTGCATGAGGACATGTTCCGCGTACATCCGGCAAGTGTCTCTCAGCACGAGCAGAGTTTTCACTTGAGCAAGGAAACTATCCGTCAGCGATCAGGAACATGGCTCGCGCATCCGCACAATGTCCCCGTGCACGTGCACATGGCCCTCTCGCATGCGCACATTGGCATATCGCACCCGAACAGCGTGATCTGGCGTGATGGAACATCCGCGATGCGTTCAACCAACCTGAGCGAGAAAGCCACGAATGGCGATGGGAATGGCGCGAAGATTCGTCGGGTGCCTCCCCGAGTGCGCGGTCAGAATGTGATCTGGACCGCCGGCACGTTGACCGGGAGATTGGCGCACGGCACCACATCTGCTGGCCAGGGGTCGTACGGCCAATGTCTCTGATCCCGCTCAGCGGGCGATCATGATCATCTCCGACGCCGTGTTGTGATATCTTCGCGATATGTCGGAAGCCTGGATCGTCTTCATCGTTCTTGCCGCGGCGCTGGTCATGTTCATCGGCGGGTGGTGGCGGTACGACGTCGTCGCGCTGCTCGCGCTGCTGATTCTCGCGCTGCTGGGGATCGTTCCCGCGGGAGATGCCTTCAGCGGATTCGGTCATGCGGCCGTCATCACCGTCGCCTCGGTCCTGGTCGTCAGTCGCGCGCTCAGCAATGCCGGCGTGATTCACCCCATCGCGCGGGTACTTCGGATGGTGGGGAACCGTCCCTTGCTGCAGATCGCCGGGCTGACCGCGCTCGTCGCGGTGGCGTCGGCGTTCATCAACAACGTCGGCGCACTGGCGATCCTCATGCCGGTGGCCATCTCGATGGCGCGCAAGAGCGGCATCAGTCCGTCGCTCCTGCTCATGCCGCTGGCGTTCGGTTCGCTGCTCGGCGGGTTGCTGACGTTGATCGGCACGCCGCCCAACATCATCATTGCGACCTACCGCGCCGAGGTGAACGAGACGCCGTTCCGCATGTTCGATTTCGCGCCGGTCGGTCTGGTGGTTGCGGTGGCCGGCGTTCTGTTTATCACGCTGATCGGATGGCGGCTCATTCCGCAGCGTCAGCCGCATGCCAGCGCGGATGAGCTGTTTGACATCTCGGATTATCTGGCGGAATTGCGGGTGCCGGAGGACTCAAAGCTCATCGGGAAGTCGCTCGTTGATTTCAGCCGCGAACTCGCCGAGGCAAGTGGTTCGCAGAATGACAGCGATTCTGACGCGGATGAGAAATCCAAACCAGCTTCTCCAGGAAAGGTCGAAGGTGCCGTTGAGGATGCAGCGCAAGCGAAGCGGACGCCGAAGGAAGTCAGAAAGGCGGCCAAGAAACAGGAAAAGCAGCGAAAGAAGGACATTAAGAAGGGCCGCGCTGCACCCGACGGTGAGATCGAGACGATCATCGTCGGCCTGTTCCGTCATGGGCGCAAGATCGCAGCGCCATCGCGGTACGAAACAATCCAGGCCGGCGATGTGCTGACCGTAGAGGTCGATCCCGAGCTGTTACGAGATCTGGTTGACCGAACCGGTCTTGAGTTGACCGGCGGTTCAGAAGAGGATGATCATCCCGAGCGCGCGGTCAGCACCGACGAGATCAAGGTCGTGGAAGCGGTCGTCTCACCCGACTCGAGTATGGTCGGACGCACGGCGGGACAACTGCACCTGCGATGGCGGCACGGCATGAACCTTCTGGCCGTGGCGCGCCAAGGTTCACGGACGCGATCTCCACTCCGGCAGGTGCGTTTCCAGCCGGGCGATATTCTGCTCCTGCAGGGACCGGAGGGGTCCGTCCACGAATCGCTCGGCGTGCTGGGCTGCCTTCCGCTGGCGGATCGTGAACTGCAGATCGGCCAGCCGAGCCGCGTGTTGAGTGCGGTGGGCATCTTCGGCATCGCCATCGTGCTCACCGCAGTCGGACTGGTGCCGGTGCAGATCGCCTTTGCCGGCGCTGCGCTTCTCATGGTGATGTCGAATCTCGTCTCCCTGCGCGGCGCGTACGAGGCAATCGACTGGTCCATCATCGTACTGCTTGCCGCGATGATTCCCGTCGGGACCGCGCTGGAGACGAGCGGCGGCGCAGAGATGATTGCATCATCGCTGATTACAATGGCCGCGACGATGCCCGCTGCGATCATGATCGCGCTGTTGCTCCTCGTCACGATGTTGCTCTCAAACGTCATCAACAACGCGGCGGCGGCCGTGCTGATGGCGCCGATTGCGATCGGCCTCGGGAGCGGGATGGACGCATCGGCCGACCCGTTTCTGATGGCGGTGGCGATCGGCGCTTCGTGCGCCTTTCTCACGCCGATCGGTCATCAGTCGAACACGCTCGTGATGGGGCCGGGCGGATATCACTTCGGCGACTACTGGCGTCTCGGCCTGCCGGTCAGCGTGATCGTTCTTCTCACGGCGGTGCCGATGATCCTGGTGATCTGGCCATTGTGATCGCCTTGTTGGTGAGCGGGTCGGCTGGGATTGATATGCTGTCAGCGCTCAGCGCTTGGATGCTTGCCGCCCGTTTTCGGATTGTGCCTCAATTGTGAAGTCTCCCGCTAAAGTCTTTTTACATCCCGTCCCCCCGCGCAGCACGCCATGCCTCCACCCAACGATGTCAAAGATCGCCCCATCGACCACGATCAGCCGGTGCGTGATCAACTGGCGATCGACCGCACGATTCTTTCCAACGAGCGCACGATGCTGGCGTACCTGCGTACCGCGCTGACGCTGCTGATCGTGAGCTTTGCTCTGATTCGGTTCGTCGATGATGTCGTGTTCATCACCCTTGGCGTGTTGTTGATTCCGGTCTCGCTGGCCATCGGCTGGATCGGCAGATCACGGTATCAGCGTCGGAAGGCCATGATCCAACGCCTCTACGGCCAGACGCCGCTGTCCGTGCCGAAAAGGGATCAGCACGAGACCGCCACATCGGATTCGTGAGAAGAGCCAGGACCACGAACAGCGGCTCACGACAGCGATTGAGCTGCGCCGATCTCGGCCGGTTGCATGCCGGGCACCTGGGCCATGTGCAACCGCTTCTTCATAATGACACTTCTCGGGCAACCCGCCAAAAGATCAGTCTGACCGATGCGCGTTCACGGCTCTTTTCGTGCTTGGCTTGACCTCGATATCAGGAAGCGATCCACCCGCATCGAGCACATCACGCACGGTGCGCGCGATTGAAACCGGATCAAGGCCGGCTTCTTCGAGTTGCTCGCCGCGGCCGCCCTGGTAGATCCAACTTTCCGGCAGAGCCAGGCGCGTGATCTTGCGCGTGTCCAGCCCCGCATCGCTCGCGGCATCCAGTACGCACGAACCGAATCCGCCGGTGATCGAATGATCCTCCACGGTGATGATCGGAATGTCGCGCTCCA
>RECV01000010.1 GCA_007693845.1 Phycisphaerales bacterium | reverse complement strand
GGCCCCCATAACGCATTGGTTCCGCCTGATTCGATTTTGCGGTCCGAACGGTCCCCGAATCGAATCGGTTTCCTGCGAACAATTCGACCGTGAATGCCGTTGTTACCGATACCTGTTCCGGCATGCGGCGCGAATATGCGCGGTATGGCCGGTTCTGTTCCCCTGATGCCCATTTTGAGTGCGGCTGCTGATTGCCTACCATGACTGCACTTGCCATGACCAAAGCACTTCAAGACGACCGCGCCCGTCGCGCCAAGTACCGGCGGGCGAGAATTCGAAACTTTCTGTTTACCGTCGGGCCGAATCGGCTTTCCGGCGGGCGGCTGTCCAAGCGTCATCTCGGGCAGGACATTGTGGTCCGTGAAATTGAGATTTTCAGCCCGCGCTGGCCGCGTGAGCTGGACGGCATGCGCATCGGTCACGTGAGCGATTTTCACCTCGGCGAACTCTTGCCGCTGGAACGTGCGATGGAGATCGTCCGTCAGCTCGGCGAGCTGGAGCCGGATCTGATCGCCTGCACGGGTGATGTGGTCGATTTGCATCACCACGAAGCGATGCCGCTGTTGAAGGCGATGGCGGAAGCCGGCGCGCCGATGGGGGCGGCCCTGGTGCTGGGCAACCATGATGAACTACATTGCGGCGACACGCTCGCCCGCCACGCTGAGCGGGCCGGCATGATCGTATTGCGGAACGATGCGGTGGAGATTCACCGTAACGGCACGCCGTTCGTGCTCTCCGGCATCGACTGGGCGAAGTCCACCCCGCAATGCGCGAAGCTCGTTGAGAAGGCGTGCGGCGATGAATCGCATCTGCTGCTGTCGCACAACCCCAAGGCGTTCAGCCGGGCTTCGGAGATCGGCGTGCCGCTGACGCTCTCCGGTCATACGCACGGCGGGCAGGTCGCGCTGAAGGCGAAGCCGAACACGAATCTCGCGATTGCGCACCGCCAGAGTGCGGGTTTGTTTGAGGAAGGGCCGAGCCGGCTGTACGTCACCACGGGGATCGGAGCGTGGTTCCCGCTGCGGGTGAACTGTCCGGCGGAGATCGCAATGATTACCATGCGCAGCAGCGACGGTGCCTCGCCGGCGGATCAGATTCGCACGCCGGGCTCGTTTGCTGATCAACTCGATTCGCTGGTGAGTCATGATGACGACGGCCGCCGTCGGGCGTAAACGGCGGGTTGCAGAAAACAAGGTGCCTCGCCCATGCTGCCGGATCATCCGCTCATTCTGGACGGCGCGACGGGTACGGAGCTGGAACGGCGCGGTGTGCAACTCAGCGCGCCGCTCTGGTCGACGCGGGCGATTCTCGAAACGCCGGATCTACTGCGCGATCTGCACCGCGATTATCTCGAAGCCGGCGCTGATCTGATCACGACGAACACCTTTCGGGCGCACGCGCGGAATCTGCACGATGCGGAGCTGGATTTGCCGGCACGGGAAGTCGTCAGTCGGGCGGTGGCGATTGCGATTGAAGCGCGCGATCAGGTCAAGTCCAGTGCGATCATTCTCGGTTCGGTCGCGCCGCTGGAAGATTGCTACCGCCCCGATCTCGCGCCGGATGAGACGACCTGCGCGCACGAGCACGAGCGGATGATGCGTTACCTGCTCGACGCCGGGGTTGATCACCTTCTGATCGAAACGATGGGGACGCTGCGCGAAGCGTCGGCAGCGGCGCAGGCGGCGGAGCGGCTCGCGCCGGATCGCTGGTCGATCTCGTTGCTGATGACGCATGATGGACCGCCGGGGGTTTTGTTCAGCGGAGAGTCGGCGAAGGCGCTGCGACCCCACCTGGTCACCGCGACGGCGGTGGGGGTGAACTGCATCCCCGCGCCGGATGTGCGCATGCACCTGCGCTGGTGGCGGAAGCAACTGCCGGGCGATACGCGCCTGCTGGCCTACGGCAACACCGGTCAGCGGCACGCGGATGGCACCTGGCGCGTGACCCGCGCGGACGATCCAAACTGGTATGCCTCACTCACGGACAACTGGCGGGAAGCCGGCGCGACGATCGTCGGCGGATGCTGCGGCACCACGCCGGAGACCATTCGTGCCGTGGCCGGCCGGTGGCGCGGCGCGGTCTCCTGATGGTTCACCTCGGGCGCGGCTGGTCGCGGACGTGATACACTGCGTCTCGCTCGCTCAGATGCCCCCCCACGTTGCACCGCGAAAGGACCACGCCCCGATGCCGTTTGCGATTGAAGTGATTCATGGCCGCCAGATTCTTGATTCCCGCGGCAACCCGACGCTTGAAGTCGAGGTCGCCCTGTCCGGCGGCGCGACCGGACGCGCGGCGGTCCCGTCCGGCGCTTCGACCGGTGAAAACGAAGCGGTCGAACTGCGCGATGGCGACAAGAAACGCTACCGCGGCAAGGGCGTCGATCAGGCCGTCGCCAATGTCAACGAGATCATTGCTTTCGAACTCTTCGGCATGGATGCGCGGGAACAGGAAGCGATCGACGCAGAGCTGATCGATCTTGACGGCACGGAGAACAAGTCGAAGCTTGGCGCGAACGCGATGCTCGGCGTGTCGATGGCGGTGGCCCACGCCGCGGCGAGCGCGACCGAGCAGCCGCTGTATCGCTATCTCGGCGGGACGGCGGCGAAGGTCCTCCCCGTGCCGATGCTGAACATCCTCAACGGCGGCAAGCACGCGGACAACACCGTGGACTTTCAGGAGTTCATGATCCAGCCGTGGGGCTTTGATGACTTCGGCGAGGCGCTCCGCGCGGGCGTGGAGATCTACCACACGCTCAAGGAAGTCCTGCACGATCAGGGCATGTCCACCGCGGTCGGTGATGAAGGCGGTTTCGCGCCGAACCTGAAAGACAATGAGGATGCCTTGCGCGTTATCGCACAGGCCACCGAAAAGGCCGGGTACTCACTCGGCGAGCAGATCTTCATCGCGCTCGATCCCGC
>RECV01000171.1 GCA_007693845.1 Phycisphaerales bacterium | reverse complement strand
TCGTTCGAACTGGTCTCGATCGCGGCGGCGATTGCTCGGCAGGGCCAGGTTGACGCCATCGTCGCGATCGGCTGCGTGATCACCGGGGAGACGCCGCACGATCAGTACATCTGCTCCGCCGTCGCGAACGGTCTCGCGCAGATCAGCGTCGAAACGGGCATTCCGGTGGCGTTCGGCGTACTCACCTGCCAGACGATGGGCCAGGCGCGAAATCGTGCCGGCGGACGGCAGGGTAACAAAGGCGAGGAAGCGATGACCGCTGCGATCGAAGCCGCCGGCGCGGTCCGCCAGGTGCGTGAGTTGACTGACGGGCGCAGCGCGGAGCGGAGCAGCGCATGAATGTGACGCGTGATGTTCGCCGGTGTGCGCTGCAGGCGATGTATCAGTTTGACGCTGGCAGTTCCGACTCGCCGGATATCGTGCGCGAGTCGCTTGAGCTGTCTCCCGGCGGTGAACAGTCACACCACCAGGGATTTGATCTCGCCCAGGCGGCCTGGGCGGCGCGGGAACGCGCGGATCAGGACGTCGCGGCAATCACGCCGGATTGGCCCACATACAGACAGCCGATGCTGGACCGAAACATTCTGCGGCTGGCGCACCATGAGATCACGACCGGCCGAACGCCCGCGAAGGCGGCGATCAACGAAGCGGTCGAACTGGCCAAGGAATTCAGCACCGACAAGTCGCCGCTCTTCATCAACGGCGTTCTCGACAAGATTTACCGGCTGCACCTCGCCCGCACCGAAGCGGCCGAAGCGTCTGCTGCCGGCGGCGACATGAACGGGGAGGAGTGAATTCGATGGGTCTGTTTCGTTCCGCGGTCAACAAGATTCGCAAGGGCCTCAGCCGTACCCGTGAAGCATTCTCCGGCGGATTGCGCGGGTTGCTTTTCGGCAAGACGCTGAGCGAGGAACTGATCGATGAGATCGAAATCTATCTCATCACCGCGGATGTCGGCGTGAAAACCTCCACGGAAATCATTGAAAGTCTGCGCACGGAGTTTCGCACCGGCCGGGTGTCGCGAGGTGAGGATGCGATTGATTACCTCAAGCAGCAATTGAAATCGCGTTGGTCGGATGTGGACCGCTCGCTCGCGGTGGCGACGAAGAAGCCGACCGTGATTCTCGTGGCGGGGATCAACGGCGCGGGGAAGACCACGAGCGTGGCGAAGATCGCCAAGAGTCTGCGCGATGAAGGCCGCAGTGTGCTTCTCGCAGCAGCGGACACGTTTCGCGCCGGCGCGGTGGAGCAACTTGCGATCTGGTCGGACCGGCTGGGGGTTGAGATGATCCGAGGCGCGACGGGTGCGGACCCCGCTTCGGTCGTGTACGACGCCACGGATGCCGCGATCGCGCGTGGCGTGGATGTGTTGCTCATCGACACCGCCGGCCGGCTGCACACGCAGGAAAACCTGATGCGGCAGCTCACCAAGATCCGCAATGTGATCGGCAAGAAGATTCCCGACGGCCCGCACGAAGTATTGCTCGTGCTCGACGCCACCAGCGGACAGAACGCGGTCAATCAGGCGAAGATCTTCAACGAAGCGATCGACATCACCGGCATTTTTCTCGCCAAACTCGACGGCACGGCGAAGGGCGGGATCATCCTCGCCATCCGGGAAACAATTGACGTGCCGGTCAAACTCGTCGGCGTGGGTGAAACGCCGGATGATGTCGAACCGTTTGATCCGGATGCGTTTATCGACGCGATGTTCGACCGGGGCGAGTGAGGGCGGCCGCTCGGCCTGCGCGATCGCAAAGTCATCCGGACAGTCAGCTTCGCGGAATTGCGAAGCATTCTCAGTTTCAGAATTTGCCATTAAATTGTGATTCCTGCATTGACAGTTGTCATGCGGATGTTATGTTTACGCCCTTCCCGATAGTGCGGATGCGTTTTCCGCAGGAGGTGACCCATGTTTGAAGCCATGAACCACAATCCATCATGCACGCGGACATCAAAATCTGATGCGAGCACGCTTGTCGTTCGGAACGAGTCGGCGATTGGTGCCGATCGGTACGACTTCGGATTCGATGGCCTTTGCATCGGTCTCCCCGCGGAAAGGTAGAACGTCCAACCACGTTGACGTGACCTGACCCGCCCCGGAGACCTCACTCCGGGGCGTTTTTCGTTTTGGACAGTTCCTGAGTCTGAGAAGACAAGGAGGTGAACACATGTTCTGCGCGATCAGTGCGCAGATAAATAACACGACAGATGGGAAGTTACAACCGAGACCAAGACGCAATGCGCAAAGGTCAAAGAGAAACCGTGTGTGGCGAGTGTCGAGTTACATGATGCCTCAGTGCCTCAGTGCCTCCAATCATACCCCTCGGCTTCATTCCCACTGTCCCAGACAATCCGATCCGACGTTCCCAGCCAACACGCACCGGCGGCGTCGTGGCGTTGCAAAGGCATCACGCCGCGCCGTACCGCGAAACGGGTTCGAAGCATGCTGGCTGACCGTGCTTGATAGCTCAGATGGTAGAGCGACGGAATCCTCATCCGTAAGCGCAGGTTCGACTCCTGCTCAGCACCCACCGCTTCGGCGGTTACCGCGCATGTCCATGCGCTCCATCCCGGCGGACGGGCGGGGGAATCGTCGGGCGAGCCGGTCATTCGACGGGAAGCGTGCCTGCCGCCACCGGGGCGGCCGCGCCGATCGCCGAATGACACCGACGAGGTGGCCTGCGCCAGGGTGGATACCGCGCGGTGAAGTGTGAACGGCTCGAACGTGTGCGCCGGTGTGTGAGGGGGGCCAGGTCGCACGTTCGAACCACCGTTGACCCGACGCTGCGCTTAAGCCCGGGCCCGTCACCGAGGCGGGGCTCTCCCAACGTGCCCCTTGCTCGTTCGCCCCTTTGAAGTTCCATCGCGCTGCGCGTGGCAGTGCGTTTCTGAAGACCGTTGATCGTATTCGTTCAAGTGCAGGAAACATTGAAAAAGGAAACTCGCCATGTTGTTCAGACGTCATGAACGACCGCCACATCGGCCGTACGTCCCCGAAGTTGTGGGCGGCAGCGATGTGCTCGTGGCCTGTCACCGTCACCAGTTGGTGCACGGCGGCCTGGCCGAACTCCTGGAGGTGTGTCGGCGCCATGTGCGTCCGCATCCCCGTCCCGGATAACCCCATTGCCCCGCGTGATCACATGTCGCGATCACGCATTGAACCAAGGAGTCTTTCGTCATCATGATTCTTCAACGCATTCGACAACACGAACGCGGCTTGCTTTTCCGTTACGGCGACTTCGTGCGCATTCTCGCGCCCGGTCGGTACTGGACGCCCAGCCGCCTGTTCACCCGACGCCGCACGCGCGTCGAAGTGGTGAACACCCTCAAGCCGCGGTTCGATCACGAACTGCTCGAGGTGATCGCCAGGCAGCCCGAGGCACAGGACGAGTTGCTCATCGTCGAACTGAACGATGATCAACGCGCGCTCGTCTGGAAGGATGAGCGTCTCGTCGAGATCCTCGGCCCCGGCCGGCACGCGTACTGGAAGGCGAACAGCTCGCTGCGCGTCGAGATCATCAACATCGAATCGATCCGGTTTGAGCATCCTCGGTTGGACGTGATTCTCGAGAACGCGGATGCGTCCAAGCGACTGTTCACGATCTACGTCGATCCCAGCGAGGATGTGCTTCTCTTCCGGAACGGCCGTCTCATGGAACGGCTCGGCGAAGGTCGGCACGTCTTCTGGACCGGTACGGGGCGGCTCATCCCCCGTGCGGTGGATCGGCGCGAGCAGGTGCTCGATGTCTCCGGACAGGAGATCATGGCGAAGGACAAGGTCACGTTGCGCGTCAATCTCCTCGTCGGGTACCGTGTCAGCAACCCGGTTGAAGCGGTCACCGTCGTGAGCGACTTCAGCCAGGCCCTCTACCGCGAGTCGCAGCTCGCGCTGCGATCGGCAATCGGAACCCGCACGCTCGATGAACTTCTGTCGGACAAGGAGTCGATCGGCGACGAGGTGAAGACCGTGATCGCACGTCGGGCGAGTGAGTTCGGCGTGAGCGTGCGCAGCGTCGGTCTGCGTGACATCATCCTGCCCGGCGAGATGAAGCTGATTCTGAATCAGGTCATCACCGCCGAGAAGGAAGCGCAGGCGAACCTGATCCGTCGGCGTGAGGAAACGGCCGCGGCGCGCAGCCAGGCGAATACCGCCAAGTTGCTCGCGGACAATCCCGTGCTCGCGCGGATGAAGGAACTCGAAGCGCTGCAGTCGATTCTGCAAGGCGCGAAGAGCACCTTCGTGTTCGGCTCGGGTGAGTTGACCGGCCAGATCCGGCGACTGATCGATCAGGAGCCGAACTGAGATGGCTTTCCCGCTCTCGTTCACTGCGACGGAAGATCGCCTGAACCGGAGCCCTGAACCGGAGTGTGGTGTGGTCCCGACGGGACCGCATCCGCTCCGGTTTCTTTCATTCAGGACGATGGTAAATCTTCTGGTACGGTTTCCCCAATCATCGTGTGGAAACGCCGCACAAGGCGCGGCACAATATGCACCATGCATCGGCAAGCTCATGCCGGTTCACTCAACCAGGCTTTGGAGGATGTGGCATGCGGATGAGAACGTTCGTGATTTCCGGCACTGCGATCATGTTCACGCTATGCGGTCTGCTGTCGGCAGCGCCCGCGACGGGCATGATGGTGGAGGCCAATGCCGCTCTTATTGATCATCAAGTTGACCGCCCTTTTCACGAACAGGAAGTGACTTTCTCCGGGGCGGAGGATTTTCAACTGCGCGGGACGTTGACCCTGCCCAAACGAGCGAAGGAGGATGAAGAGACCACGTTCATCGGCGTCCTGCTCCTGCCCGGCTCCGGCCCGACGGATCGCAACGGCAACCAGCCGCCGCGTCTGATGACAAACCTGCTGCGCGATGTGGCGCACGATCTAGCGAAGGCCGATGTGGCGACGTTGCGGTTCGATAAGCGGGCCTGCCTGGTGTACCACGAACGCTGGCCGCGCGAGAGTCTTGAAGCATTGAACGAGTTTTTTGACTGGCCGCACTTTCTCAACGATGCCGCAGCTGCATTTCGATTTCTGCGCGAGCACGATCGGGTGGATGCGGAGCGCACGATCATCCTCGGCCACAGCGAGGGCGGATTGATCGCGCTTCAGGTTGCGCAGATGTTGGGGGAGGATGATGAGGCGAGCACGGCTCCGCCGCGCGGGTTGATCTTGGCCGGAACCGCCGGCCGCACGCTCGATCATCTGCTGCGCGAGCAGATTTCGCGCACGGCCGGGCGGGTGGTGACCGATGAGGCGCAACTTGAGCGCATCATGGCAGATCTCGAGCGGGCAATGTCGGCGGTGAAGGATGATGAACCAGTACCCGATGATCTGCACCCGATGTTGGGAACGCTCTTTTCGCCAGCGGCGCGGAATGTCATTCGGGCGTACCTGACGGTCGATCCCCTGCCGTATGCCCGTACGTACGACGGGCCGGTGCTCGTGGTGAACGGCCAGTTCGATGCGCAGGTCAGCGCGGAGATCGACCTGAAGCGTTTGCGTGAGGCGCTGGAGAGTCGTGAATCGAGCTCGGTCACGGCGCGGGTGATTCCCGCGGCGAGTCACAACTTCAAGATCGTCGAATCACACGATGATCCGGGATTCGTCGGGCCGGTCAGCCCGCAACTGCTTGCGATCGTTCGCCAATGGATCGACGCGACGATGACTGAAACTGAATCGGAGTCAGAATGACGAAGACGAACGCGGCCCACTTCACATGGGCCGCGCCGGTTTGCGTTCATGAATGTTACGTTGATCGCAATCAGTTGTCCGGGCAGTCGCCCCACTGAGCGAGCACGTTGAGCAGATCGAGCAGACCCACGGTTCCGCTCTGATTGGTGTCCTCTGGGCAGTCTTCATCATCGGGGCAGTCACCCCATGCTTCCAACACACGGAGCAGATCCTGCACATCAACCCGTCCGGACCCGGTGATGTCGGAAGGACAATCGCCGAGCTTTGGAATGATGGTTTCAAAAATGCGCCCTTCGACGGGGCCGCCGATGAAGAATCGCTTTTTGTCCTTTGGATCTCGGGCGAGCCCACCCACCTCAACAGGCCCGTCGGTCAATATGAAGTGTTCGACAGTGCGGAAGGTGGTCAGGTCGGATCTGAGTACAGCGCGGGAGAGGGTCTGCGCAGGGCCGGTCTCGTTGAGAGATCGGGTGTACCAGAAGTGGTGATGGCCGGAGCTGTCGGTTCGATCGAACGCCAAGCCCTGCATAAACGGTGCGCTGCTTGTTTCGGCGACGAGTTGCCCATCCAGGTTGTAGATCTGCTTCCCTTGGAGCAGGAAATGGGGCTCGCCTGCGTGTTCGAAGATGGCGACCGGCGGGGCCGTGATGTCCGCGATCGCGCCGCCGATGAAAATGCTGGTCCAGTTACTGCGCGTCAAAAAGGGAGCGCCGTTGTAGATTCCTTCGCCGAAGCCGAGGAATCCCCCCTGCGTTCCGGCGTACAGCGACCCGTTGTAATCGAGACTGTCCAACAGGATGTACGGCGCATTGCCCACCAGCTCAAGCGTCTCAAGATCGAAGTAATACGACGCCTCCGGCGCTCCCAGCGCGCTCGCCACTGCCAGGTGACCGGTCTCATCCACAACCATCGCGATCAGCGGAACCAGCGGCTGCGGTTCATCGGGCAATGACACCGAGCGCTCCGTTTCAATGTAGGTGATGCGCGGCGGATCGGCGTTCGGCGCGGCCTGGGCGATCGTGCTGAGTATCGACATCTGGCATGCCAGCAGCACGGCGGATGTCGACAAACCGACTCTCAGGGTCGGGCGGAAACGCGCTGCGGCATCGCGGCGGTCATGGGTGAACACGGTGATCGCTCCTTCGGGAAGACGTGGGGGCACAAGGGAACGAAACAGCCGCAGAAAGTCGCTCGGGGGCAAATGAATGAACACATCCGCCTGCCCCACAAGCGTGCCTGGACCCGAGCTCCCGTTCCTCAGCATGTCTCGAAGAAACAAACCTACTGGGAGTATGCCCCGTCCCGCCCCCGAATGCAAGAAAAACCAGGCAACAGACTTCGTCAATGCACGAACTGCCGGCGATGTTAATCTGGGTGTTCTGCGCGTGCCGATGAATCCGCTCTGACCGAGTCACTCCGGCCGAACCGCTACGCCATCACGCCGGCAGCGTCAGATCCGGAATGTTCTTGAACGCAATCCGTGTCGGCGCGGTCTTCCGTGAATCGTGCATCGATCCCGGGTACACCGCCGCCCGGCCGAACTTCGTGTTGATCGCATCCATCGTCTGCGCCAGTTGCAATCGCTTCCGCGCGCCCGGAAAGAGCGGCGGCGCCACGCTCGCGTTCGCTTCCAGTTCGTGCAACGTGATCGACACCCGCAGCGGCGTGCCGGGCAGAAGCCGCGCTGCACTCATCGGCCAGATCGAGCCGAACGCTTCCAATAACTCCATGGTGTCCTGTGTCAAGGGCAGCTTCGCCGTGCGACTGAACGACCGATCATCGAGACACTTGACGCCAACCGTCATCTGCTGCGCCCAATAGCCGAGCGATCGCAACCGCATCGCGGCCTTGCTGAGCAGTCGCACCAGCACGCCGCGCGCCCCTTCCTGCGTGCGCCGCTCGGGCGGCAGGACGTGCTGATGGCCGATCGATCGCCGATGCGTCGGCGGCTCCCAGACATCCTCACCCCGCAGCCAGCGGAACCAGACCCTGCCGATCACACTCTGCCAGATCGCCAGCATCTCTCCTTCCGAAAGCGCGCACAATCGCTCGACCGAATCCACCCCGCGCGCCAGCAGACGCTGGTGCATGCGCGGCCCGATGCCGGGCAAATCACGCAGCGACAATCCGTGCAGTTTCCCCGGCAGGTCCTTCCGCTCGATCACGACCAGGCCGTCGGGCTTCTCCAACTCGGTGCCGACCTTGGCGAGAAACCGATTCGGCGCGATGGCGATGGATGAACGCAACTGCTCGCCGACACACTCCGCAATGCTCGCCTTGATCTGCTGCGCGAGTTCGACCGCCCGATCCGGCTCGCGCTCCCGGCCCAGTAGCGTGCAGTGCAGTTCATCAATCGAGTGGATCGCCGCGACGGGCAGACATCGCTCAACCGCGCGGATGACCTGGTGGTGCAGGTGCACGTACGTTTCGGGGCGGGCCTCAACGAACGTGATCGCCGGACACAGCCGCCGCGCTTCGCTGACCCGCGTGCCGGTCTTCACGCCGTGCGCCTTGGCTTCGTAACTCGCGGCAATACAGCACGTCGTCTCCGCCATCAGCGGCACCACGCCGACCGGGCGGCCGCGCAGCGCGGGCTGAAGCTGCTGCTCCGCCGAGGCGAAGTACGAGTTCAAATCCAGAAACAACGTGGTGAGCATGACTTCATCGCCGCAGGAGGAGCGGTTCGGTGGAATCCAATCAGACACCGAACAATCATACCCTGCCATCGCAGCCGGTCAAACGCCGATCCACCCCCGGTCCACCCCCGATCCGCCCGTCAGTACGGGATCATGAGCAAGACCAACATCACCAGTGAAATCATGAACCCGATGGTCCCGAGTGCGATGGCGATCCACGCATGCACGGTTCCCTTGCACGCCGGATTCGCGCGCACCCGCGACAGCCCGACCACGCCGAGGATCACCGCCACCAGCCCAATGGGCAGGCCGATGATCGGCAGCAGCGCTGCAATCGACAGGTAGTAGCCGGTCAGGGCCGGCACGTTGCGATACGGAATCAACGAGCTGATGGATGAATGTTTATCGTGATGCGAAGCTGCTGCGCCCATTGCTTGAAAGAACGGATGCAGTTCCGGAACGTCCATCACCGGCCGAACGGTTCCATCGGGCTCCTCGACGAGGGACGCATTCCGCGGCACGCGGCTCTGCCGCGTCCACCCCACGATCGTGTCCATCGACACCGGGCCGTATTCGTTCCCGTCCGGCAGGCGCAGACGGTACTGGGTCGCTTCAGACATCACGACATCTTGGCTGATCGTTTGAGTGCCGTCAATTCTTTTCGTTGGCCGCGACGAGCAACTCGAAGAAGCCGGCCTTGATCCGGTTTCGATCGCTCGCACCGTGCGCGATGTGCTGGATGCGGGCGGCTTCACACCTGACATTCAAGTCGAATCTCGCTCCGCGCGTCAGACCGAATCGTCGAAAGGTTGAGCGAGCGGCCATCGTCGCTTGATCACAACACGATGCAATTGCCAAAGCCCATGGAGACGATTCGTGGGCTTTCGCATTTGGGAGCGGGCTATTCTTCTTCGGGCAGAATCACGACCTCGCCGGAGGCGCTCAGCTCAAACGGTCCGTGCCAAGTGACGGCGTTCGTCCATGGTTCGACCAATCGGAGCCAGTATCTCTGCTCGCCGCCACGACGCTCAATCGAGATTTTCGGCAAGCCGCAGATCGCAACGTCTTGCTTTGCCCGATCGAAACCGGTCGGAAACGGTCGGTAGCGTGTTGCGGCCAGCACGGGATGCGGCGGTTCATCCGCCGTTCGGGGAAGCTTGCGCATCCACGCCTCAATGGTGCGTGATTCCAGAGTCGTGACAACCGTTTCAAGGCTGGCGTCATTGGGTTGCTGCACCCGGCACTCGTTCAGTTCATCAGAGTGAGCGCTCAGCGCTGCCGGTTCCGGCGTGGATTGACAGCCGAGCGCGAATAGAACGGCCAGGAGAACAGGCAACGTGTGAGAGCCGACGTTCATGGAGTGTTCTCCCCTGCTATATCTGGGCGTAGATGCCCGATTCAAAATCGGTATTCACACAGGAACCCGTTCCTGCGCGTGGTGAATCGCATCAATGCAGCGCTGGATGTGTTCGGTTTCATCGACATCCAGTTCCGCGATCCCGGTGCGGATATCTTCGCGTGAAACCGCGGCGGCGAACGCCTTGTCTTTCAGTTTCTTCTTCACGCTCTTCGGCTTGAGGTCTTCGAGTCCGTTCGGCCTGACCTTCGCGCAGGCGACAACAAAGCCGGCCAGTTCATCGACGGCGAACAGACACTTCGCCATCTTGCACTCGCGCGGCGTGCCGGTGTATTCCGCATGGCCGAGAATCGCATCGATGATCTCTTCATCAACATCCGTGTGATCACGGAGATGCCGAACCCCGACAAACGGATGTTCCTCTTTCGAGGGATGCTTCTCGTAATCAAAGTCATGCAACAGCCCACATACGATCCAGCGGTCCCGTTGATCGGGGTCGTAAAAGTCAGCGCAGGCGGCCATGCACGCCGCGACGGCTTCCATGTGGCCACGCAGGGATGGGCTCTCCGTCCATTCGTGCATCAAAGCTCGCGCTTCATTCGGGGTCATGGGTGCTCAATTCCGTGTTCGTTTTTCACCGCGTGCGGCAAGTGAAGTTGCGCTTCATGTCGCAGGCAGTGGCGGCCGATGTGTGCATCGAGACGAAACAGCAGCCGGAGGACAAAGTATATGAAAATCGCCGAGACGAGTAGCAAGCCAATGATGATCGCGTGACGGAGCGGCAGGCCGAGGATCAAGAACTGCGAGATCGTCGGATTGAGGCCGATGATGACTATACATAGAGCCCCTGCCACGATCGAGAAGCTCAGCAGTAGATATCCGACCACGACCACGTGCGCTAGAAGGACGTAGCCCAGTCCGGCGTAGCTGGGCAGGACCAAAGAATTGCGTATCAACAGAACAATCCACGTCACCACCAGTACCGCAGTCACCGCGCAGAGCGTCGTCATGCTGATTCGAGCGTGCACTTCATCGACGATCTGAAGGAAACCCCACAGTATGGGGAGCACGATCAACAGCATGATAAAACACATCGCCGGCCGCATGAGCCGCTCGTACGTGGGCGTGAAGCTCCAGCTCCGACGACTGATCGCAAGCTCATTGACGCGATCGCATTGCTGACCGCACTCCGGACAGCGCACGACCACGCCCTGCAATCCGCGGAGTTGGTATCGGCACGATGGGCAACGAACCTCATCCCATCGCTGTTGCCAATCGGAATGGTGATGTGATCGCTCCGTCACATCCCCCTTGTATCAGGTCACGTGCCGCCGAGTCGGTTGTCGCTCCGAAGGTCCGGCCTGGTCCGCACCCACGCTGACTCAGTGGTGCAGGTCTTTCACCAGCCCCTTGTAGCGGCGATCAACCGGCATCAGGTAGAGTGCGATCGACTCGAACAGACGGTCGGTCAATCGCTCGAACGCCGGGTAATGTTTCTCGGTTTCCTCGCGCAACTTCTCGAGCGTCAACCCCGCTTCGCGCACAGCATCCGGCTCATCCGCTGCGAACGCGTCGAACCCGTCGCGATCGATTTCAGGGTGGTACTGAATGCCGTAGGTGCGCAGTCCCATGGCCCAGACCTGGTTCTTCGACTTCGGCGAGGACGCCAGCAACCGCGCTCCGTCCGGAAGTTCGGCCACGCAATCCTGATGCCAGTGCGCGACGATTGATTTCCAGGGCAGGCCGGTATACAGCGGATCTTCACGACCGGTCGGCGTGAGCGACAGTTCACCCCAGCCGATTTCGGGACCGTCGGGATTGCGATCCACCGTGCCGCCGAGGGCGCGGGCGACGATCTGGCTTCCGAGGCAGAGGCCGATGACGGGCATCTCGTACTCGTGGGCCGTGCGGATAAACTCCATTTCGGTCTTCAGCCAGTCGAGGGAATCGTCGTTGGCGGATTGCGGCCCACCGCAGACCACGATGCCGTCCACATCATCCAAGTCCGGCGGGAGCGCGTCGCCGCGCTGAATGCGGATGATGTTCAATCGGTGTCCGTAGTTGCGGAGCGTTGTTCCAAGCCGCTGAATGCCGGAGCGGTCACTGTGTTCGAAGACGAGGATGGCCATACCGATAAGGTACGAAGCGAACGCGGATTGAACAAGGTGGCCGGCATGCAGGACTGCTGCCAGTAAGCCGGGCGGTTACTCGAGCTTCTCCCCGGCATTGACGCGATCCCGATCGTCAAGCTCCCTTCGCTGGGTGAGTCCGAGCATCTGGTCGTAGCGCCGCTTGACCAGCGCGAGTTCGAGCAGGGATTTCACGCGGGTGACGAGCTCAAGCTTATTGACGGGTTTCGTGATGAAGTCGTTGGTGCCGCATTCCACGGCCCGCTCAAAGTCGCCGACCTCATTGAGCGCGGTGACCATGATGATCACGATGTCGCGGGTATTGGGATTCGACTTGAGTTTCTGGCAGAGTTCGAAGCCGCTCATGCGCGGCATCATCACATCAAGCAGAATGAGGTCGGGCATCTCTTCATCGATGAGGGCGGCGGCTTCGAGGCCATCCTCCGCCGTCCGGATCCGCGCGGGGAGCGTCTCCAGGTACGCCTGCATCAACTCGAGGTTCTGGACATTGTCATCCACCAGCAGAATCGAGGCGTCGGAGAGATCAATGGTCGAAGCGGAGGGGTGAGTCGCTTGAAAGGTAGTGGTTTCGTTCATGGAATCCTTCTATCGACCTGGGAGAGCAACTGCAGCAGTGTGGCCACTGGCCAGGCGTCTTCTGAGAACCGCACATTCGCGCCGCGTCGGCAGGCGACTCCGTTCCCGAATTGAAAACGGATTCGTCAAGGGTGATCGTACCCCGAACCGCCGCCCCGGTCGATTCCAGCCGGGTTGCCGGTGCCGGTCAGATTTCGAACGAATCGGCATCGCAGACAAGAATATGCATCGTGAGAACAACCTGCGCTGAGCTCGGCCGGCATGTTGCGACTATCAACAATAGACGTAACACTCTTGCGAGAATGGATTTACGAAAAATTCATTCAATCCGGCTCGTGATGCCTCCGCGAGCTTTTCCTGAAAAACCACAAACGAATGGCACTGGGCGTGACACTCGTTCGAGCGATGCCTACACTGAAAATATTCAGCCGTCTCCATGCTTGAGCCGGCCATCCCTGACTGAGCGGTCTTGATGCCGCTCCGATCGGTATGCGTTGCGTCAGACGCATGCCGGATATTGTTGAGTAGCCTGGGAGTCCAGATGAGCCGGAACCGGAAAAAGAACCCCTACGCACGTCCTGTCTGGGGAGACCGCTTCAACGAGCCTGCGGTCAAGGATTTACGGGCCGATCTGCCGAACGGCAGCGCGGAGATATTCGACAGCATGCGGCAGATTATGCAGGATCTCGACGGGATCCATGAGGTCTGTGTCTGGCGCGGCGATGCCTGGCGGTGGACGATCGAGTACCGCACCGAGCCCTCCGCTCCGCCGCTGGCGATTCTCATCCCCCGCCCCGACGATCTGCAACTGGCCATTCCATTCGATGACGGCGAGGTCGATCAGTTGTCCACCGACCAACTCAAGAAGACTGTCCTGGAAGGCCTTGAACTGGCCCAGGATCCCTTCGACACGAACTGGGGGCTGTGGTCGCTTCAGTTTCCGGGGATGACCGACCAACTCGGCGGGCTGCTGCAGGAACGCCTCAGCCGCCGCCGGAACGGGCGGGCGGGCTGACCCAGCGACCATCCCGGTAAATCGTTCGGTCCGGATCCACGCCGAATGTTTCCTCCAGCCGGCCGGGATTGAATTCCAGCAGCGGCGCACGACGGGACCAGATCAGGTCAACCGACCAGGGCACCTGATTGGGCGCAAGCAGCGCAAACTCGATCTGCAGCAGGCGGGTAAGGTCGTCATCGCTCACCGTCGGCCGGGCACCGGGATGAAGCCCTTCAGCCGTTTGCACGAATCGATGGGTTCCGCCGGGAAAGATCGGATTCAATGTATGCAGCGTTTCCACCGCATCCGCGCGTTGCAGCGTGCGGAGAGCGCGACGGCCGTGTCCGCGGCGATACAAGCTGAACGCTTCAACCAGCGCGCGGGCTCGAACCGGATCCGTTGTGGCATCCGCATCGCGCAGCGTGGCTCCGATCAGTGAGGTGGAGAAGACCGACTCGGGGGGAGCGAGCAGGGTGGCCAGCCCCCGGTACTGCTCCGCGCGCGTCGGCGATGCTTCAAGGTCCGCCAGGGCCAATGCCGCACTCGCGCCGAAACGCTCCGGCGTGAGCACCCCGGCCAGCGCGAACAGATGCCGGGCCGTGTTCTGATCGGACTCACTTGTCGCGGCGTCGGCGATTTCTTCCGCCAGCTCAAAGTACGCCAGCGGATCATCGGGCGTCAGCGCTTCCAGCCGATCGGTCCAGTCGATGGTGTTCTCATCCTCGGCCAGCGCGATGAAAGTCGTCATGCTCACGACGATTGACAGGATCAGGATCATTCGTGCGGTGCCGGTCATGATGACCCCTCTCCGGTAGCTCGCTCAGGAAGATCCAGCCGCATGCGCCAGAGTCGTGACAGCGCGGCTTCGGTGATGAGAAGCTGCTCGAGCACGTCGGTCGCTTCGCGCCGGTCGATCAGCGTGCGTTCGAGCAGTCGTTGCACTGTCGCTTCACGCGGCGGCTGCTCGAGGGTGATCAGCTCAGCGAGCAGATCCAGCTCGCCGATTCGCTCGGCGAGCGTTTTCTGCATTGAGCCGCGGGCCAGTCGACTGCGCAGAGCGTGTTCCTGCTGAATGTTGTCCAGCTTCGCCAAGCTCTCTTCACGGTTGTCCGCTGAAGCCGCGGCTTCGTTTACAACGGACCACCAAACCTGGCGAAGGCGCTGTGCGGTTTCCAGAACCGGTTCGTCGCTCACTGATCGTTCTTCGGGTCGAATGGCCAGCAACTGCCTTTCGAACGACTCGCGAACGAGTTCGGCATACTCATCGCGTGCATCCTCGCCGCGCTGCTGGAGTTTCAGCAGTCGCTCGATCAACGCCAGCCGCGCGCGAGCTTCGGCTTGCTCTCGATCGTCGCCCTGATCATCAATAGTGGCGTTCGTGATGCGCTCGATAAAGCTGATCGTTCGGCTGTGGCGCGGCGCATCGGGCAACTGATCGAGCAGTTCAAGGATCACCACCGGTCCGGAAGCGAAGCGAGATTCCACGAGACGCTGCGCTCGATCACTGACTTCACGCGGCGAACCGCGGTACGCCTCGCGGACCAGCACGGCGGCATCGCGCCGGCCGAGGTCACCGCCGCCTCGTCGATCCAACTGGTTGATCTGCTGAAGCCGGGCGTCAACGTTCCGCCCGGCCGATACGTACGCCTCGGCCCACACGCCGTCGGGCCCGACCGGCTGACCGGGACGAATCGAACCCGATCCGCCACGGCCGCGCGGGTTGGTCAGGCCGTGGCGATTATCTTCACGGGAGCGGCCGTCCATGCTTTCAATGGCGTTCATGACTTCGCGGGCTTGTCCGCGATCGCCGACGGCCAGATGAAGTGCGGCCTCGTTCAGCCAGACCCGTCGCGTCAATTGTCGCAGTGCCGACAGCGGGTCGCTGATCTCCCGCCGGCGATTGAGCAACAACTCTTCAAGATCGCGCCAGCGCTGACCTGACTCGACATCGACGGCGATGCGGTGTCCTCGCTCCAGGTCATCGGCTGAAACCGTCCGCCGCGGCCAGTGGGCTTCGAGATCCTGCGCTGCGCGCCCGCGCAGACGATCATCAGCTTCCGGCATGATGATCATCTGCTCATCCAACCACGGCGTGGTCCGGTCCAGGGCCAGCAGTGACGTGAGCACCCAGAGTTGTCTCGAACTCAGTCTGCCCGGGCGAAACCAGTCACCTACGCGCTGCCGAACGGTTGCGCTGGTTTCGAAATCGAGTTCCCGCAATAGATGCGCCACGATCGCGGGGCGGCTCGCCGGTTCACGGGGATCGGAAACTTCGCGCAACAATGATTCCACGGCATCGAGCAGTTGGCGCTGCCGTGATTCGCCGAATCGAACCCGGCCGAGCGTTTCGATCCACGCGCCCCACAACCCCGCCAGTTCATCGGATCGGATCGTGTCAACATCACGCGCCATCGATGACAGCACACGTTCCAGCCAGTCGCCGATGGCCGCCTCCCGATCCCGCCAGGCGGCTTCCTGATCGATGGGCGATGCGAAAGACTGATTCAGCAGATTCAACGCGCGATGACGGGTGCGCTGCGGCAGTCGATGATCCTGCGTCAACTCAAACAACATGCCGACGCGCCAACTTCCCGAGATCAGTTCCGACGCTGCCGCCGGTTCGCGCGAGACCGGCCCGAGAGCGTCCAGCAGGCGGTCGTGCCGTTCGGCGCGACCGGCCGAGGCATAGAGCGGTTGAAGAAAGTCATCTTCAACGCGGCCCAGCTCGCGGTCATCCAAAGCCAGCCAAACTCGGCTGAAACGATCCACCGCTACGGTCCATTGCTCGAAGACCTCATCATCCGGCTCGGTCGACGTGAGCATCCGCCCGGTCAGTGCGCTGAACTCATCACGAAGCTCAGCCGCTCGTCGATCGACTTCATCCCATCGCGGGGCGCGAATGGGCGGCGTTACGGTCGGCCAACGCTCCATCGCCGGTTCTCGCGATCGCGTGCGCTCGTGCTCGGATGAATCGCGGTCCCAATCACGATCGGCATCGGGATCGGGTGCGGTCGCTGTGGGCGGCGGAGTGGCGCGCGTCGTCATGATCGTGCGCTGATGATGCCAGAGCGGGACGATGATCGCGCTGGCAATCAGCAGGGTGAGCAGGCCGAACAGAATCGAAAGCTTGACCGTCGCCCAAGTAGTACCTTCCCGGAACTCCGGCGCATAACGGTTGATAAGTTCATTGGTGCGAACTTCCTCGACCTCGCGCTGCCGGATCGTCGCCGCCGTTTCGGCTCGGCCGGTGATATCCGAGATGGTGATGCGGGGCCCGTGCCTTCGCGCATGATCGTTCAGCCCGCAAATCACGCGCATGAGGCCGTACGGTCCGACGCCGTGGTAGTTGGCCAGCGCGACGAGACGCGCGCGGCTCGCCGCGTTCCATCCCCCACTGCCCACGAGCACGCCGAGCACACTTCGGTCAAACTCGGTGAGCGAGAAACGCTGAGGCGTGCGGCGGGTCGGATCGGGTATCTTCTTGTGAGTCAGTTGTTCATGCAATCGTTGGGCCGCGACGCGAACGATCCGGCGGGCAATCTCTGCCTCCCGGCTGCCGGAATCCGGATGCGCCTCGATATGCGCGAGTCTGGCATCGAGCCGGCGATTCACCTCGCGGGGATCCTTCGGCATTTCGGCCAGACCCAGCAGTTCGTGGGCCGCCGACTCGGTCGGATGGCCGAGAATGGAGTTCAGCCGCTCGCGATTCATGAATCAGACTCCCTCGCAGCAGGCGTCTCGCGGGGAAGTTCATCGAAACGCGAGGCCCACGGCTCGGGGGCGTTCGCGGCATAAATCGCATCGTACTGTTGCAGCGCTTCGGCAGCGCGCTCGGGATCAACCTGCATCAGGATTGAAATGACATGGAATCGCGCTTCGTACCACGGGGCCGTGCCGGTCTCCCGGCCCACCGCAAGCCGTCGCCAGTGCGAGAGCGCAGACTCCAACTCATCAAAGTGTTCCGCCAGCGTGGCGGCACGTTCGAGGTACGTCTCCACGCGCGGGTGGAAGCTCAGCAGCCGTTCGTAGAGATACTGAGCCGCCCGCCCGTTGCGCTCCTCGCCGTGAACGCGCCAGAAGGAGTATGACAGTTCCGCCACGATCGAGGCCACACTGTGCGGCGCGCTTCGGGCCAGCGCTTCGGCGTCATCTTCAAACTCCCGCAGCACGCGCCCGCCGAATGACAACGCGACCCGGCCGTACTGCTCCCGCTCGCGACTGCCAGCACGCTCCCAGCGGCGGTAGGCATCGCGAAACACAGCGCGGACGGCTTGTCGCGTCCAGACCGAGCCGGGGGTCTCGCTCCACATGCGCTCGGCTTCTTCCACCGCATCGTTGAAGCGGCCGCGCAGGAGGTCGTACTGCACGCGCCGACAGGTCAACTCTTCCGTCACAAGTGGGTCGGAGGGCGTCAGTTCGCGTCGATCAATCAACTCAAACGCAAGATATGCCACATCCGGAGCCGCACCTTGATCGGACAGCGCGACCTCCAGCATTTGACGCGCGAGTTGCAGCAGCGGCTCATCCGGGAGGTCACCCTCCTGTTGAGCCAGAACGAACTGCACAAGTTCGCCGGATGCATCAAGGAACTGATCCGCGTGCGATGCTTTCTGATCTGCTGTCGCGCGCCGAAAGGCGCGGAATTGATCCGAAATCAATCGCAGCCGCGCTCGGAGATACGAGGGATCATCCGTCTCGATGTCACGCAGAGCCGCGCGTTCCTCTTCCGTAAGCGACTCCCGGCCACCGGTCCGGTGCAGCAGAAGCCGGCTGGCGAATGTCGTCTCGGGATAGCGATCAAGATATCGTTCGGACAGTTCGTCACGCAGCAATGTCAGTTCGGCGTCTGATTCGGTACGAAGCAATCGATCAAGGGCAATGATCGCCATGCGGAGCGATTCTGCGGCCTGCTCACGGGGCAGCGTCTTCTCCGCTTCGAGGAAGTGATTCACCGCATCGCGCCAACGTTCAAGTTCGTACAACGACCATCCGAGCAGTCGGTGAACCGATGCCACCAGTTCGGCTGACTCCTCCGGCTCGACCACTTGCAGCGCCGATTGCAGTTCCGCGGCGATCGCTTCGTAGCGGTCTCGCTGCTCCTGATCGGACACCGTTTCGGATTCCTGCTCCTCCTGAGCGAGCCGAAAGAGCAACACGCCGCGGAGATAACGCTGCGCAAAGCCGCTGCCGGAGATGGTATCCAGCCCGAACCGCTCGGCGAGTTCGAGGACCTGGTTCAACTCACCCCGTGCTGCAAACTGCTCAACGACCGTATCGACGAGCGCGGTGCGTTCGCGTTGCTGCAGACTTTCCTCGTCTTCGGCGTTCTGCCCGGATTCAAGCGCTGCGATGGCCGCGAGCCGGAGCCATGCGGTGGGAATCCGCGTCTGTTCATCATCGTCCAGCCGGTCACGAAGCAACATCCGGGCTTCGCGGTACGCCCCGCCTTCCAGAAAAATGACCAGCTTCCAACCCGGCGCCTGCTCACGCACGGAAGATTCGGTTCGTTCGTGTTCGAGCAGTCGAATCCACTCGAGCGCGGTCGCGACCCCGGTGTACTCCGGATTCACGGATTTGCAGAGCGCCATGCCGAGGATCGATCGCGCGGTTGCTTCATCGGAGCGAAGATCGACGGAGACATCTTCCGGCCGGGGATGGTCCGTTGCGGTGCGAAGTAGTCGGGCGAAGACGCGTTCCGCCTGGTTCAACTGCTCAAGTGATGCCGACTCCGGGTCGAGCCAGGCGAGGTAGTACGCGGACCAGCCGAACAGAAACGCCGACTGCCGCTGAAGTTGACGATCGCGCCGCAACTGCTCGTTCAACGCGGCGGCAGCGCGGCCGCGGGCCCGATCCGCTTCACGCTGCATGCGCTCGATGTCTCTGCGGAGCGATTCACTCAACTGATACAGCCGCGGCGCAATGTCGCGCAGGAATTCGATCGCTTCCGTCGTCTCATCGAAGTCAATCAGCCGGAGACGGTACCGCTCAGCGATCGACTCTGCCTCACGGTATCGGGCCTGCAGCAGAGACAGCTCCAGTTGGCGCGCCACCTCCGGCGGCGCTTCATCGAGCAACTGCCGACTTTGCGCTTCATACACTTTTCGCTGCGCCGCATCCTGTTCGCGCTGAAGCAGTTGAACGTACAACTCGGCAATCCGAATGACCAATTCCCCCCGTTCATTCCGCGGCGTGCGCTCCAGTTTCTCCTCAAGATGCACCACCAGCAGTTCGGGTGAATCCAGCCGCTCCAGAAACGCGGTCACCGCCTGATCATCGTGCAGATCGTCCCCCCACGCCGCATGATGAACGAAACAACACCACACGAGCACGGCGCCGCTCAACAGGATGGTTCGTGTTTTACGGCGAATGCGGGACATACGTCACCTGTTCAAAGTCCAGATCTCGCGCCACCTGAATGGCGGTCACGGCAAAGCCCACCGGCACGCCGTCCCCCACCCGAATAAAGACACCCGCCGAACGCGGCAACGCGTCCAGCCGCTCCCGCAACTCCGCGCGGGAAGCCATGACGATGCTGCCCAGACGATAGATCGGCTGGCCATCCGCGATGAGCACCTCCAGCACCTGCGGTTCGAGATCCGCCTCACGTCCGGCGGCTTCGCCGGTCTGCACCTGTAAATCCGGCGTGAGTCGATCCTCCGGCTCCGCCAGGACCGCGGTGACCAGAAAATAGATCAGCAGCAGAAACGTGACGTCGATCATGCTCGCCAGATTGAGCGTGATGCGTTCCCGTCGTCGATCGTCTTTTCGCTCGCGTGTCCACATGCCGGTTGGATCAATTCCCTGAACAGAGGATTATGGAACTTCGGTGGCGACGCGCACCCTACCAACGCCGATCGCCTGCAGTTGCACCACCAGTTCGTTGAGACGAGCTGAATCGGTTTCCCGGTCGACTCGCAGGAGAACGTGCGCCATGGCCGGATCGTCCGTCGTCTGCTCGAGAACCTCTTGCACCATCGACGCGAGAGCGTCACGCTCGACCTCGCGGTCGTTCACGATCAACGTGCCGTCCCGCGTGAGGTTGATGATGATGGTGTCGGGCTCGGCGAGTTCACTGCGTTCGCCCGGTTCGCGCGGCAGGTCAAGCTCCGCACGGCTGAGCTTGGCAAACTGAGCGGTCACCATAAAAAAGATGATCAGCAGAAACACGACATCGATCATCGGCGTGATGTCGACGGGGAAGATCCGATCGCGTTGTTTCCGGCGCCACGCCATGCGTCAACGCGCTCCCTGTCCCGGTGCGGCGGGCTGACCGGAACCGCTTGATTCAAGATGCAGCGTCAGCCGTTCGATCTCCATCGCGGCTTCGGAGGCGAACGTGTCAATTCGGTTGCGGAAGAACGTGTGCAGCGCGATACACGGAATGGCGAGGGTGAGCCCCATGAGCGTGGTGATCAGCGCGAGACTGATGCTGCCGGCCAGTTCTTCGTGCCGGGCCGCGCCGGTCTGGCCGATCGCCTCGAACGCGCCGACCATGCCGACGACCGTCCCGAGCAAACCCAGCAGCGGCGCGATGTTGCCGATCACGCCGATCGCGTCCGTGGAACGGTACAGCCGCGAGGTCTGATCTTCACCCGCTTCCTCGATCGCGTTCTTGATTTCAAACGCGCCGAACGCCGACTTCTGAAACCGCGTCAGCCCCGAGGACAGAATGCGCACGAGGTAGGAATCATGCTCGGGGTTGAGGCAGAACTCGAGCGCGCCCCCGACATCGCCGCGGCGCAGCAGATCATCAAGCGCGGTCAACTGATCCGGCGGCAACAAGGCGACCCGCCTGATCTGGACGAAGTGCATGATGATCAACGCCAAAGCCGCCACGCTCATCACCAGGATGAGATATCCGACCGGCCCGCCGCGCTGAATCGTTTCCAGCCAGGTCATGCCCGCCTCGCGGGTCTCCGCCAAGATCAGGTTCATTGGGATTGCTTCGATCATCCCCATCAATGGTCCTTCCTGAAGTGTCAAGTCAAAGCGCCGGCCGGCTTCGGCTGCCGCGTCCATGGTCGATTCCTTCAATGTGCGCTCCCGATGCGCGTTCGTCCCCGCTCCGTCGTTCGACGAATCGGATGGTTCGACCAGTTTCGTTCGAGTTCAACCCGCAACCGGTCTGCCAGTTCATTCATGTTCAGTTTCTCCGCGCCTTCGCGGGCGCGATCCAATGCGAGGCCGGCCAGATACGGCTGCAGGCCCGAAAAACGCGCGGGCAGATGGATCAGGGCGACCAATCCCCGCTGCTTCCGGCCGACGCCTTCCTCCTCAAGCAGACTGCTGCCCAGATGAAAACGAAGCCACGCTTCGACCCAGCCGTCCGCTTGCTCCATCTGCTGTTTCATGACCCGTCTCGATTCTTCGCGACGTGTCGAATCGCCATCGTGTGCATCGACGAGCAACTGCACGAGTTGCAGCCCCGGATGCTGCGCCGAGTCTGCTGCACTCGAACGTGCGGGCGGCGCATCAATGACATGCCCCGCCTGCCGCGCTGCGATCTGACGGTACCGTAACGCCAGTTGCGCGACCACCGCATCGCCCTGCGCATCGTACTGCTCCAGTTCGCTGACCAGCGCGAGATCACCCGCCGCCGCTTGCCAGACCGGCGGCAGCGCGGGCACCAGTTCGTGCTTCTCATCCAGAACGGCGGGCAGGGCGCGATACGCATCGGACTCGATCCCCGCCCGATGCAGCCGGATCACCTCCAGCGCGGGCAGCACCGCGCCGGCCTGCTCGCCTCGCACCAGTCGGCAGCGCAACAGGCCTTCCGCCACCAGGCGCGCCCCCGCATGGGACTGGCCGCGTGTTTGTTCAAAGAGTTCCCGGAGTAGCGGCTCGGCCATCACCACGTCGCCGCGTTCCAGACGAATTCGCGCCCGCCACATTCGTTCCCCCTGCGCCAGCCACGACTCAAGCCGAGGATCAGGCCGCTCCTGGTGAACCTCACGCACTCGATCCCACCTCACCGTCGTGCTCGCACCATCGGCTTCCCGGATCACGAGTCCCTCATCATCCATCAGCGTGATCCGGCCCGTCTGCGGCGGCAGGCCGAACCGGCGCTCGATTCGATCCGGTTCAACTTTCAATCCGATCGCGCTGGATTCAGCGTGAGCAATCGATGCTCCCGCGATGACGACTGATGCGAAAATCAGCAAAATGAGTAACATGAATGCCGACACCGATGCGAGGATGATCCGGCCGGTTGCCGCCATCTCAGCGTCCTCCATCGGGAATGTACCGGTACTGCCCACCGGAATCGCGAGCGATCCGCCGCAGCAGTTCTTCGCTGCCCTGATCGCCGAAGGCAATCGTGTGAATCACCACGCGATCGCCGCGCTGATTGATGTCGTTGATTTCCTCCGCGCTGAGATCGGGAATAATGCCGTCGGTCATGAAGAAGATCACATCCGGCCTCGGCCGCATCTCAAACGCCAGCAGAAACGCCGGCCGGGGGATCGTTCCGCCACCCGGATCGACACGATCGAACCAACTGAGGTAACGCCGAATGTTCGCGGCCGTCGCCCGCGCCCAGCCGCGCTGGAAGTCCGGCTCGAGCAGATTCGATGAAAAGAAGATCACCTGGAACGACGTGTAGTCGGGCAGAGATTCAACCGACTCGCGCAGCTCGCGCATGGCGATCTCCATCCGCTGCGCGAACATCATCGAGCCCGAGCGATCAACGATGTAGAGGAACCGGCTGCCTTCCGCTTCAATGCCGAAGTAGCTCGTCCCCGCCCCACCGGCGAGCGTGCCGCCCGCGCTGCCATCGCCGGCACCGCCCAGCGTTTCGATCGCGCCCACGCCCTCGGCGGAGAGATCTGCCGCTGCCGGGGCGTCGGCCAACGCATCGTCGCTGGCGTCCGTCAATTCCGAGAGCAACTCCTCGCTGGGATCGAGATCGAGTTCGTCCAGCCCGCTCGTATCCGCCGTGGTCAGCGTCTCATCGAAAACCAGCGCAAATTGATACTCATCCGCAGCAGGCCCGCCCGGACCATCACCCGCGCGGGACATCATCGCGAAATACACCAGCAGTGCGAGGTGAAAAAACACCGAGACCGCGAGGCCGGTCGCCAGCAGGCGGCGTCGGCGTTTGCGCGACCGCATCTCCCGCTCCACGGTCAAGCGATGGACCGTCTGCCGCAATAACTGCACCTGTTTGCGCAGCTCGTCCAGCTTCGGCGAAGTTGTCGGCGGGGTCGGTGACACCATGAACTGATACGTCTCCGCGGCTGGGAAGTTCCGCACTCGCGCTGGCAGTATACGCCGGGAGCATGATCGTTCGGGCGGGACCGGACCATGAACCACCGATTTGCGTGCGAACGCCCTTGACCGATCGCGCAACGGACAGTCCAATGACGCCAGTCATCGGAGGAATCGCTCAATCATGCCGGACGCCCCACACCAGCAGTACCGTCGAATCATTCTCAAAATCAGCGGCGAAAGCTTCAGCAAGCCCGGCGAATTCGGTATCGATCCCGATGAGCTCGGCCTCATCGCGCAGGAAATCGTCGATGCCGTGCGAAGCGGCGACGCGGATAATCCCGACGCGTCCAGCCGCCCGCAGATCGCCATCGTCGTCGGCGGGGGCAACATCATTCGCGGCGGCCAGCTCGCGGAGACCGGCACCATCGCGCAATCCAACGCCGATTACATGGGCATGCTCGGCACCGTCATCAACGGCGTCGCCCTGCGCGAAGCGATCGAGAATCTCGGCCAGCCCGCCCGCCTCATGAGCGCGATCGACATTCCCGCCGTGGCTGAACCTTTCATCCGCGCCCGCGCCCTGCGACATTTTGAGAAAGGCCGCGTGCTCATTCTCGCGGCCGGCACCGGCAACCCGTTCTTCACGACCGACACCTGCGCTGCACTGCGCGGGGCGGAGCTCAACGCGGACATCGTCCTCAAAGCGACCAAGGTCGATGGCGTCTATTCCGCCGACCCGCGGAAGGATGCCAGCGCGACACGGTACGATCAGCTCACCTTCGCCGTAGCGATCGAAAAACAGCTCGGCGTGATGGACCTGACCGCCCTGTCAATGTGCATGGAACGCAACCTGCCGGTGATCGTGTTCGATTTCAAGAAGAAGGGCAACATCCGCAGGGTCGTGACGGGCGAGCGTGTGGGCACGTTGGTGACCAATTGAGGGGCTACGCGTGGGCCAACTCTTTCAGAAGATCAAGCAACTCGTGGAGGCCAACCGCTATGTCGTCGGCCATCATGCGGTGGAGCGCCTGGACGAGCGACGAATCCTCGAATGGCAGATCGTTGACGGCATTCAAAACGCCGCCCTTCAGCGTGAACGCCCGCGCACGCAGCCGAATCCGTCCGTTGAGGTCACGCAGCTACTGGCCGATGGAACCGAAGTCCTTGTCGTGTGGTCGTACATGCGTGAGATTGACTATGCGAAGCTGGTAACCGTACACTTCTTGGACGAGTAGCGATCATGAGTATTCCCGGCAAACGAGTTCGACGCACGCGCATGGTCCGCACGGACAAGTATGTTGTCGTCGTGGAAGTCGATGCTGTGATTCCTGATGCCGATCCGTCTGAGCCATGCTACGAGCCGGAGACGGTCGAGCTCCTGCGCGAGATTGAACAGCGCGCCGATCGCGGCGACGTGGAATGGCTCAAGCAGCAAGGTAAGGTCTACGCCGCCCTTGATGCGGCGTGAGTAATGCTGCCCCTCGCCCTGTCCGGCGGGGGAACGTTGGTGACGAACTGAGGGAATCTGGAACTAACGTGCGCTAAGCCGCAAGCGGCCGCCGCTCGCGGCGTAGCACGCGCACGATCTCACGGATACCGCCCCGCCGCGCGCAACCGCTTCACATACGGCGAATTCTCACTATGCCCCTCATGCAACGGCCACCGGTCGTACACCGCCACGAACGGCCACACCTGCCGCGGTAAACCGATCTTCAACGGATTCTGCTCAATGTACGGAATCGTCCGCTCAACCTCATCGGGATGATCAAGAAAAACCGTCCATCCCCCACCGCCCGTCCACACCGGATGATCCGACGGCCGCAGACCCGCCTCGATCAGCGCCCAGCGCGAAGCGTTCTGCAAGAGATCAATCATCTCTTCCGCGCGATGCTTATGTTTGCGAATCAGAATGTGAACATGATCCGGCATGATCGCGCACGCATAACACGTGTACTTCTGCTCCGCAATCACTTCGGCAAATGAATCCGCGACAAGATCAACCGCGTCATCGCGAATCTCCAGGAGCGGATGCTTGAGTTCCTTCGCGGCCCGTTCATAAAACGCGCGCACATCGCGCGATTGCGGCTGGATTTTCTTCCGTCCGAAGTGCAATTCACCCAGCGCTGCGAGTCGATCTGACGCGACCGTTCGTGATGTGCTGCCGCGCGGATCGTTGGGCAGCCACCAGCCGTACACCGTCCAGATCAGGTGGTGCGCGATGACGATGGGCCGTGCCATGACGGCGGTCAATGGTAGATTCAACCCGCGCTACGCCGCAAGCGGCGAGATGCGCGCCGGTCGCACGCCGCTCGCGGCGTAGCACACTTTCCGAGCCTCTTCCCTGCTCGCGGCAGAACGGCCGCGTAACTCATCCCTTCCGCTCCTTCTTCAATAATCGCAGCACAAGAAACACGAGAAGCACGATCATCGCGGCGGCCAAGAGCGGGCCGAAGAAGATGAGAATCAGGAGGAGCGATTCGTAGAAGCCGGGCATCATTGTGAGAGCAAGATAGCGAAGCCGAGGCCGGATGCAATGGCGAGGTGGGTAGAGCAAAGCCGGCTGCCGTGGTCATTGCCGGTGCACTTGATGATCGCGTCCGGCGGCGGCGAGCAGGAGGACACTGACACTGCGACTTGGTCGTCCCGGCCTGGTGCTTTATCGTGCATGGCGTGGAGGATCAGACCCGCGCTTCCAACTCGGAGTGTCCGTACATTGCGGCCGGGCGGCTGCCTTTGCATGTGGGGGAAGACCTGCAAAGTCCAGTCGCCATCGTTGTCTTCATCGCAGCATTTTTCGCTTCTACTTACTTTGTCTCTGGTGACTTGATTCAAGCCATCTCCGGGGGGGTGGGCATCCTCATCTTCCACTTCGTCATTCTTGCTCCGCTCTGTTGGGCCCGCTTCACCAAGCGCATCGACGAACGGTCAACCGCACGCCCGGCCGGCTGGAGTCCGCTGCCACCTTCGCTCCCGTTTACCGGCGACCCCCGGGCGGTTGAGGTCGTGTTTGAACTGGAGCGCCAGCGGCGTTTTCGCCTTCTCGGCCCGCCGCGCCTGTGGACCTGGCGGAGTTTCATCGAAGCGCTCGATTCTTGCTCGATCCCGCGGCCGCGAACCATCATCGACGAACAGGCCCGCCCCTCGCTTCGTCGTATTCCGCTGCCGGAACACATGCTCGAACCGGAAGGGATTCTTGAAAGCGGCAGCAAGCCGCGAGCGCGCCTCAAGATCGCGATTGGGATTGTCATCGTGGTTGCGGTGTACCTGCTCTGGCTCGGCACGTGGTGGCTGGCGCTAGTCCTTGCGGCAATCATCGCGCTGCAACTGCCCGAAGTGCGCGATACCACGCGCCTGTTCCGCATGGATCACCGCGAAACCGTCGTCGGCCTCGGAACCGTCACGGACCGGAAGCAGCGCCGCTGGACCGTGGACGACGCGGTCATGCTCGTCAAGTGCACGGAAACCTCCGGCCCGTTGATCGTGACGATGATCGGAGAAGCCGGTCACCTGACCCTCTCCTTCACCGACGATGCCGACCCGGACTTGGTCCGTCTCTGGCAACGCTGGAATCACCCGCAGCCGCGGCCGGAGTTGACGGAGGGCTGAGCACCGGTGCCGAGCCCGGGGGCGGTTCGGCGGGCGAAACAGCCCCGCGGGGCGGGTTCAGCGTGTATCATGCGCGGCCTGTTTCTTGTGACCGCACTGTTTGGGAGATTCTCACGATGCCGCTGGATACCGTGATTCGAGACTGCCGCGAGCAGATGAAGAGGACGATCGAGTACTTCGACCGGGAGATGCGGGGCATTCGCACCGGCCGGGCGACCACCGCGCTGATCGACTATGTGAAGATCGATTACTACGGCAACCATACGGACCTGCGTGAGCTGGCGTCCGTCAGCATCCCGGAGCCGACGCAACTGCTGGTCAAGCCGTTCGACCCGAGCGTCAAGGGCGAAATCGTGAAGGCGATCGAGACGGCGGACCTCGGGCTGAACCCGATGGTCGAAGGCGGCACGATTCGCATCAATGTGCCCGCCCCGTCGGAAGAACGCCGAAAGCAGCTCATGGGTCAGGTCAAGAAGATGGCGGAGGAAGCGCGGATCGCCATTCGCAATGAGCGGCGGGATGCGAACAAGAAGATCGATCAGATCGTGAAAGACAAGTCGAATCACATTTCCGAAGATGAAGGCAAGGGCGCGCACGAGGAAGTGGATGAGTTGACCAAAGAGCACACGAAGAAGATTGATGAGATGTGCGACAAGAAGTGCGCTGAGATCGAGGATACCTGAACGATTTTCATCATCAGGGGTGACGACCCCGGAAAGGATCGAGCATGAGCGCGACATGGCTGGCCGCTTTGCTGCTGTGGGCGGGGCTGCCGGTGGTGGAGGTCAATCGTGCACCGTTTGAAATCCGCGAGAGCAGCCGGGTGAAGATCACCGCGGAGACGCTCGCCGATCCGGACGGCCGGGGCGCCATCCGCATCATCGGCGACGGGCTCACCATCGAACTGGATGATGATGCCGTGCTGCGCGGCGCGGATGCGGACACCGATCCCGATGAGATGACCGGCATCGGGATCGTGATCACCGGCGAGGATGTCACGCTGCGCGGCGGAACGATCAGCGGATACAAGGTGGGCGTTCATGCCCACGGGGCGGATGGATTGACCATCGATGGTGTGACGCTGCGCGACAATTTCCGCCAGCGGCTGCACTCGAAGCCGTGGCGTCAGGATGATCGCGACCGACTCGATCGGCAGCAGAACGATGATGGCGAGTGGATGAAGCGATACGGCGGCGGGATCGTCGTGCAGGATTCAAGCGGCGTGACGATTCGCAACGTCCGAGTGCGCGAAACGCAGAACGGCATCCTGTTCGATCGCGTGCATGACTCATGGGTGTACGACAACGACGCTTCATTTCTCTCCGGCTGGGGCATTGCGCTCTGGCGCAGCACGGGGAACACGATCAGCCATAACGCGTTTGATTTCTGTGTGCGAGGATACAGTCACCGGATCTACAACCGCGCACACGGTGCTGCAGCGGTCCTGCTCACCGAACAGTCCTCGGAGAACGTGGTCGCGATCAACTCGCTGACGCACGGCGGCGCGGGCATCATCTGCGATGCGGGTGATGAAGCGGTCGGCCGAACCAACCCCCGGGATGATGCGGACTGGTACGCGCAGCGCGGCTCGAATGAGAATGCGCTGCTGCTCAATGAAATTTCCGATGCGATCACGTATGGTGTCGATCTTTCGTTCTGCCGCGGCACGATGATTCTGCGCAACCAGATCAACCGAAACGCCATCGCCGGCGTCCGCGGGAGGTACGTCCACGGCTCGGTCATCATGCGCAACGAACTGGAATCCAACGGCGACATGCCGATGGACAGCCAAACACAGGCCGGGGTCGCCCTCAGCAACGGTTCGGAGAATCACATTCGGCAGACCTGGTTCAAACGGAATCCGGTCGGGCTTTCGATCTGGTCTGATCCGGATGAACCGAAGGAAGAGTTGCCGTGGTTCGCAGCGAATCCACCCGAGGCGATCGGCAACACGATCGGCTCAAACCGGTTCGAGGAGGACGGCATCGGCATGCGCCTCGACCGCCTCACCAACACGGCGATCCGCGGGAACGAGTTCTTTGAGTTTGA
Source organism: Phycisphaerales bacterium (assembly GCA_007693845.1). GTDB lineage: Bacteria > Planctomycetota > Phycisphaerae > Phycisphaerales > SM1A02 > SKZB01. The sequence continues at coordinate 19,715 of RECV01000171.1, read as the reverse complement.
AAATGACACGATGATGGTGATGGATGAGCACACGCAGGAGACGGTGCGGCGTCTGACGGATCCCAGTATTCCCGGGTTTGACTGGCCGTCGCCGCGTCTGCCGGGCGTGAAGGAACCACGATTTCAACGCACGCATCTGCGCGGCAGGGACCACATCGTCATGTTGGAATGGGGCCCGTACGACTGGAGCCGCCCGGTCGCGCGGCGATCACAGCCACCAAGTAATCGGCTGGAGTACGAGGTGTACGGACTGAAGTCAGAATCCGTCGAGTTTGAGTTGACCGGCGCGCGATTACTGATGCATGAGCACGACCGAACCTCGGCGGGTCATCTCGTGCACCGCCTCGTGATCGAACGGATCTCGGATGCAGAGGCCAGCTATCGCCTTCGCGCGGAGGACGATGCGGGCAACACGTTGGAACACACCGGACGGTTTGCTGCGGGCGAGTGATTACTCGGCGTAAATCTTGCGCCGCCGCGCGGGCGGGATGTTGAGCTGCTGACGGTATTTCACGACCGTACGCCGGGCGATGTCGATGCCCTTCTCTCGGAGTTCGGTCGCGATCGCTTCGTCGCTGAGCGGTTTGGATTTGTCTTCCGCATCAACGATTTCGCGCAACATGGCCTTGACGGCTTCCCAACTGACATCCTCGCCGGAATCAGTTTCGGTCCCGCCGGAGAAGAACTTCCGCAGCGGCACCATGCCGCGGGGCGTCTGCATCCACTTCTCCGCCACCGCGCGGCTGACCGTGCCGACGTGAATGCCAAGCTGATCCGCGACGTCCACCATGGGCATCGGTTTCAAGTGCTGCGGTCCGTGATCGAAGAATTCGCGTTGCCGAGATAGGACGACATTGACGACCCGCAGGAGCGTGTTCTGGCGCTGGTTGATCGAGTCGATCAGCCACGTCGCGTTACGGACGTTTTTGGCGACGAACTCACGCGTATCGGGATCGACTTCCTTGTCCTTGGCCATCTTCTCGTAGCGGGGCGAGATGCGAAGCGTCGGCAGCAGGCCGTCGGTCAGGGCCGCGACGTACTGATCCGACTGATCGTCGTATTCGACCAGCACATCGGGAATGATCGGCGCGACACTGTCGGGGACGAGGTTCCGGCCGGGGCTGAGATTCAGTTTGCGCATCAGCGCGATCGCGTCCTGAATCTCCGTCATGGACAGTTGCGTCTCACGCGCAATGCGCGGCAGACGATTTTCGAGTAGGTCATCAAAATGATCTTCGATAAGACGGCGCACCGTTGACCACGGCGCGCTCGCATCGTCCTCCTGTTCGAGCGCTTCGACCTGCAGCAGCAGACATTCGCGCTGATCGCGGGCGGCGATTCCCGCCGGCTCGAGTGATCGTTGTAACTCGTGCAGCGTGCGTTCGAGTGATTCGCGGGTCAGTTCCACGCCGGGAATCGAGCGGTTCTGCTCGATGATGGTGTCGAGGTCGGTATCGAGCAGCCCGTCGTCGTTGATGTAGCCGATCAGGCGTTCCCCGATCGCGCGGGTTTCGTCATCGACATCGGTGAAGTTCCACTGATGAAGCAGTTGGTCGGTCAAGCTCTCGCCGCGCGCGGCGATGTTGGCCATGGCATCCATCTTGCGATCGCGTTCGCCGCTTTGCCGCGAAGCGGAATAGCGTTCGGATGAATACGTGTTGTCAAACGCTTCGCGGTAGTTGGACTCGAAGACGCTGAGCCGTTCGAAATCATCCGCATCGCTTCCGGTAGCGTCGCTGTCGCCGACCACGAGTTCCCGTCGGTCCAGGCGGTCCTCGTTCGGGCCGTCATCGGCTGCATCGGGTGAATCCTGATCCAATCGCTGGCCGGGCTCGACCTGTTCCAGCGCGACGTTCGACTCCAGTTCCTGCTCGATGCGTTCCTGCAGCGCGAGCACGGAGAGTTGCAGAATCTCCATGGACTGGATCATCCGCGGCGCCAGCTTCATCTGCTGGCCGAGCTTCATGTGTTGGCCGGTCTCGAACCGCATCAAACCTCCGTGAACCCGGACATTCCGGTCCGGTGCTCCTTCATTCTATCGGACAGACCCGCCGCGCCCCCGCAGCAATCGCCATGTTTGCTCGGATCCCACTGTTTTCACCCGAATCGCCGGAACAGATCGCACAAACCGCTCGGAACCGGGTCATTGATCATCCGGGACCGGTTGGCGACCCATGATCGCGTCGGCGAGCACCGCGCGGCTGGCGTATTCGAGTTGAGAACCCGAGGGCAGGCCGCGGGCGAGACGGGAGACCGTCACCCCCCGCTTTCGCAGTTCGTCGGACAGGTAAAGGGCCGTGCTGTCCCCTTCAAGATTCGGGTTCAGGCCGAGGATGACCTCCCGCACCTGCTCGCCTCGACAGTTCTGCGCCGCATCGTCAATCCGCTCGAAGAGTTGCTGAATCGTGAGGTCATGTTCCTCCACGCCGCTGAGCGGATCGAGCCGCCCGGTCAGTACGTGGTACACGCCCCGGTACATGCCGGTCTGTTCGAGACTGATCAGATCGCGCGCCTGTTCGACGATCAACACCGTGCTTGCATCGCGCTGCGGGTTCGTGCAGATGCGGCAGGGGTCGACATCCGTCAAGGTCGAACAGATCGAGCAGCAGCGCACCGCGTCCTTGACATCCGCGATCGCCTTGCTCAAACGCATCGCGTCATCCCGCTCGGCCTTGAGAATGAAGAACGCCATCCGCTCCGCGCTTCGGCGGCCGATGCCGGGCAGACGCGACAACTCCTCGATCAATCGGTTGACCGGTTCGGGGTACGCCTGGCTGGTGGCTTCGGAACTCATGGGTTGACGGTTGGAATCACTTCGGTGCACTTGTTTCGGTGCACTGGGCGTCAGGACATCAGCCCACCGAGCCCGCCGGGCGGCATGGGCAGCCCCATCTCGGATGCGACTTCCGCCATGTGCTCTTCCGCCGCCTCTCGCGCTTTTTGAAGGGCAGCATTGACGGCGCCGGTGACCAGATCTTCCGCCATCGCGCGGTCGTCTTCATTGGCCGCATCGACTAGCCCGGCCATGAGCGCGGGATCGATCTTGATTTCGACGATGCGCAGTTTGCCGTTCGCGCGGGCGCGGACCGCCCCGCCGCCGGTCTCCGCTTCGACCTCCACTTCGCCCAGCCGCTCCTTCATCTCCTCCATGCGGGCCTTGAGTTTGGGAAGATCCTTCATCAGACCGGCGAGACCGGCCATGCCTTTCAGTTGATCAAACATGTCTTCATCCTATCCTCCCTGATGGGATTGATCCTGCACATCGATGATGGTGGCATCAAAGATTTCCATCGCCTTCTTCACCGCGGGGTCCTCCCGCGCCAGACGAATCCGTTCATTTTCCGCCGCGCGTGGCGCTGATGAACCGGCTGGTGCGTTCTCTTCGCTCACAATTTCGATGCGAACGTTGATGCCAACCGATTCGCGCACGAGTGACTCCAGCGTCGTCATCGTCTGGGCAGTGATCAATCGTGAACCGGCGGCCTGAGGGGAAACGAGCGCCAGCCGCAGCGTTCGACCGTCGAAGCCGACGTAGTCCAGCAGATCGATCTTCACCTGCAGGAATGATTTGGTCGCCGCGGCTTCACGCAATCGCGCCCAGATCGCGGCCCCATCGGTCGGATCGACCGGTGCGGCAGATGAAGCAGCCCCTTTCGCCTTCGGTGCGTCCGGCGTTGTGCCGGATGACTGGGGTGAATTCGCAGCTTGCATTCGGGACGGGCCGGTCGCGGGGGGTGATGCCGGCTTGACTTCGGTCACGCGCGGCATTGCGGCGGGCCGAACCGTTTCACCGGGCGGCGGGTTCAGGGCTTTTTTTTTTCCACTCGATGCTGCCGGCTCGCCGCGCAACAGGGAGGCGACATCGGCGAAGTGTTCCGCCTGTGCCATACGAATGATGGCCGCGTCAAACAGCGCCCGCGCGGTGCCGGACGTCTTCACCCGCTGCGCCACCGCGTCACACAACGCGACCATATGCACCAGCCCGGCGGTATCGAATGCCTGCGCCTGTGTCTGGGCGCGCCGGCGCGTCTCTTCGGGCATCTCCAGCAGCGGGCTCTCGTCTCCGCACGCGCTGATCACCATCAGGTTGCGCCAATGCGTGGCGAGGAGGTCCAGGATCTGCTCCACCGACGCCCCGCGGCGAATCAGCACATCGCCCTTCTCCAGCGTCGTTCCGGCCTCCTGGCTGATAATCGCGTCCACCAGGTCCATCATCAGTGCCTGATCGGGCAGACCGATCATCTGCTCGATCATTTCCGTGGACAATTCCCGCTCACCGGTCGCCAGAATACGGTCGAGCATGCTCAGCGCATCGCGCATGGAGCCGTTACCAAGCTGCGCGATACTGATGATGACGCCGTCGTCCGCTTCAACGCCCTCGTTCTTGAGGATCATGCGTAACTGGTCCGCGATGCGCTGCGTCGGGATCGGCCGGAAGTCGAATCGCTGGCACCGGCTCTGGATCGTCTGCGGCACCTTGTGCGACTCGGTCGTGCAGAGAATGAACTTCACGTGCGCGGGCGGCTCCTCCATCGTCTTGAGCAGCGCATTGAACGCCGGGGGCGTGAGCATGTGAACTTCGTCAATGATGTAGACTTTGTATCGGCAGCGGGCAGGACTGAGACCGGCCCCCGCAATGACGTCACGTGCATTGTCGATGCCGCGGTTGGAGGCGGCGTCGATTTCGATCACATCGAGGTCCTCGCCGCGCATGATCGCATCCGCCACCCGGTCCTTCTCTTTGAGATCTTCGGTGACGTTGAGCGCTTTGGCGAAGATTCGGGCCATGGAGGTCTTGCCCACCCCGCGCGTGCCGCAGAAGAGATAGGCGTGCGCGACCCGACCGCTCTTGATCGCGTTCTGCAGGGTGCGGGCGATGGGTTCTTGGCCGATCAGCTCATCGAAGTCACGCGAGCGGTACCGGCGGGCGAGGACCGTGTATCCCGCGCCGGGGTTCGCCTCGGCGCCGGCCGGTGGTTTGGTCTCGGCGGACTTTTTCGGGGAGCTTGTTTTCTTGCGCTTCGCCATGCGGGAACTCGCGGGGTCGCGTGGACGAGGTGGTCTCACGCAGCGGAAAGAACGTCACGAAACGAATGCTGATCCATCAATCGGAAACACGCCGAAGACGCGGGAAGACGACCAGGACACCGCTGGCTCGGACGACGCCGCTTATGGCTGCTGCGGTCAAGCCCTGACCAAGTTCACGGGCCACCCGTCCGGCGGGCCCGGTCGTCTTCTCACGCCCTCGGCATGGAGTTAGCATCTTAGCGGCTCTGGTCCGTGTGGTACACTCACGCCCGTGAGCGATCAGAAGCCAACTGAAACGCAGCCGACGGACGGGCCGGAGCAGCCACGCGCTACCGACATCTTCAAGCCGTCAGCCCGACGGGCGGAAGAAGAGAGATCGCAGCGATTTCTCATGCTCGTCGTGCGCCTGCTGTTCCTCGTGCTGCTGATCACCATCGCGATGCTCACGATGGCCAGCGGCGACGAGCGGCCGGAGGACTTCAATCTGTACACCGCCGCCGCGGTGTTTCTGACCGCCGTCGGCATCGGCGTAGTCGTGCTCGTCGTGGACGCCATGCTGCCGAACAAGCGGCTGACCTCGGTGGTTGGCGTGTACGTCGGGATCTGCGCGGGCCTGCTCGTCGCGCTCGCCATCGGCGCGCTGATCGATGTTGTCGCCCAGGCCTGGGGGCTGACCGGCGGACAGATGGACAACTGGCGAGGTCTGTTCAAAGTGATGATCGCCATTATCCTTTGTTACCTCGCGGTCTCGTTCGTGCTGACCACCAAGGATGATTTCCGGTTGGTGATTCCCTACGTGGAATTTGCCAAGCAGGTGCGAGGCGTGCGGCCGATTCTGCTGGACACGTCGGTACTCATCGACGGCCGCGTCGAGTCGCTCAGTTCAACCGGTTTGATTGACGCACCGACGATCGTTCCGCAGTTCGTGATTGAAGAACTGCAAACGCTGGCTGATTCCAGCGAACGAATGAAACGCACGCGCGGCCGGCGTGGACTGAGCATTCTCGGCAAGCTGCGGGAGAGCCCGTACCTGGACCTGTCGATCGACGAAGCGGCCGTGTCCATGGGGCAGTCAGTCGATCACGCGCTGGTCGACTTGGCGCAGTCTCAGAATCTGCGCATCCTGACAACGGACTACAACCTCGCCAAAGTCGGTCAGATCCAGGACGTGACCGTGCTCAACATCAACGATCTCGCCAATGCGTTGAAATCGCAGGCCATTCCGGGCGAGGAAATGTCGGTCGAAATCATCAAGCGCGGCGAGGGACCGAATCAGGGGGTCGGCTATCTCCCCGACGGCACGATGGTGGTCGTGGAGAACGCTGCCGACCATGTCGGCGACACCCTCCGCATCGTCGTGAGCAATTCGCTGCAGACCAGCGCGGGGAAGATGATCTTCGGCCGTCGGATCGGCGATCCCGAGCCCCAGGAGGATCCGGAGGATGCTGATCAGACCGATCGCCCCGAGGGTGAATCCTCAGGCCGCTCGCGCGAATCGTCATCGGGCTCGGTCAGCCGTCTGTCCGAGGCGGCGACGAAGCAACCTCGCTCGACGGACCCGCCATCGCGCGTCAAGCGCAGCGACGGTCGCCGCAACCCTCGCCGGTAGCCGTACGTTTCAACTTCGCCGGAGAATCACGTGCACGATTTCCGCCGGGGCGTTGGTGCGCAGCGGGAACCAGTTGCCCGCCCCGTTGCTGACAACGAGCGAATTGTTGTCCTTGGTGTAAAGCCCCGACCAATACTTGAAGATGGCGGGGCCGGCTCCGAACTCTGAACTCAGCATCAACTGCCCGCCGTGGGTGTGACCGGCCAGGGTCAGTGGAATGTCGTGATCCCGGGCACGGTCGAAAGCATGCGGATGATGCGCGAGCAGCACCGGAAACGCATCACGGTCGATCCGCTCCGCAACGATGTCCACGTGTTGGTCGATCGGATGCTGGCGATCATGCCATTTGATCCCCAGCAGTTGCACGGGGTAGTCGTTGATCCAGACGATTCGGGACTCATCGAGAAGAAGCGACACGCCGTGCTCACGCACCATGCGACGAAAGACGCTCCTGCCATCGAACAGATCGTGGTTGCCCTCGATGGTCACGACCGGATTGCGAGTCTTGATCTTGTCGATCATTTCGAGCGCTTCGGGCAGATCCTGAACAGTGTGGTCGATCAGGTCGCCCGTCATGACAACGAGGTCCGCATCAAGCCGGCTGGTCTCGTGCGCGATCTGATCGAGAATCGGCCCGCGCGTGAACTTGCCGACATGCGTGTCACTGATGTGGGCGATCCGCGTCCCGTCCAGCGCGCGGGGCAGGTCGGGAATCGGCACCTCGATCGTGCGGACCGTGAACCGGCGCTTCTGCGGGATGCTGTAGACCGTTGTGCCGAGCGTGGCGACCATGGGAAAGGCGATGCACGAGGCCGCGATCAACTGACGGCGGGTCATCGACTGATCGACCAGTTGATCGGAAGTGGCGGCGGGGCCATCGGTTCGCGTGGATTCCGCCCGGTCAGCCGCCTCCGGTTTCATGGTGCGCTTCCCACGCTTCAAGCGGCGGAGGGCGAGCCCGAATCGCCGCACGCCCCGCCAAAGGTACCACCCGGCCGCCGAAGGGATCGCGACGAACGGCAGGAAGATCATGCCCCAGAGCATGAGCATCGCCAGCAACCAGGGATGCGGTGACCAGCCCGTCCCCATGGACCGGCTGGCCATCATCCAGGCGTAGCAGCCCAGAAACGTCAGCGAGAACACCGCAACCGCCGCCCGCCACCATCCGGCTTGAGGGAGCGTGCGCAATCGCCGATGGGCCCAGATCCACCAGAGGATGGCCAGCAGCGGCACGGAGAACAGGATGGTGTAAACAACCAACAGCATCGTTCCGAATCGTACGCCGAGTCGGGCGGGCTCGGATGATCCAAACGATCGCTTTCAGTCCCACACATCCCGGATCAATCAAAGATTTCTTTGATTCCTCCATTGCCCAGAGATTCCGGTCGATATAATGGGCTCGTTAAAAGTCAGAGACTGCACGTCACAGTTCTGCACGGTTCGGCTGCGTTTGGCCCGATCGGAATGTTTGACGGAAAGGAAAGGCCAGATCATGGCAACCGGAATCGTTTCAAAGTTCATGGACAACAAGGGATTCGGCTTCATCACCCCCGATGACGGCGGCAAGGATATCTTTGTCCACTTCAGTGACATCAAATCCGACGGCTTCAAGTCGCTTCGGCCCGGGCAGCGCGTCGAATTCGACCTCTCCCAGGAAGAACGCGGCCCCAAGGCCTCGAACGTCGTCCCGCTTTCGTGAGCCGTCAGAACATTGAGACGAGGCAACTCGTCCGATAGAACACGCTCTAAAACCGGCTGCGGAGTTGTCTGCAGCCGGCTTTTTTCATTCCCGCGCAGTTTGCCCAGCTCCGCTGGTCCTGACGATCAGACCGGCTAAGCTTTGAACATGTCACCCGGCAGCGGCCTCGGCGCGTTCGGCGCGCTCATCATCCCCCTTTCCATCACCGCACTGCTCCTCAAGGACCGCGGCGTGGTCTCGTCCTTTCTCAAGGCCGGTGCAACCTCCCCGCAGACAGCGCGCAAGCCCGGATCCCTTTCGATCACCCGGCAGTACATGATGGACGGCCCGATTCGCCGAAGAATCCTCGTCGCGACCGGCGACGGACGTTACTGGGTCGACAAGCCCCGACTTCGACAACACCGTTTTCGACTCTTCACGGCCATGGGCCTGCTCTCCGCCGGTCTGATCGCGCTGGGGATTTATCTGCTGCTCGGCTCGTGATACGCCACGCTATCCGCCTTGGCCGCCCGCCGCTGCAGCATGCCGATCGTTACGATCAGCACGAGAATGAACCCCGCCAGCGCAGTCACCCCTCCGCCACAGCAGGGAGTGACAATCCGGACCGTCGTTTCGGCCAGCGAACCTTGACGAATGGCCAACACAAATGGAGGCGTCGTCGAACCATCTTCGAAGACCGCTTCCAGTACGTATTCACCCGGCTGATCGACCTCGAATGACATCAACACCTCCCCCTCGACGCCGCCCAACTGGTAGGTGACGATGCCACCCGTCCCTTCCAGAGCGATCACGCGTCCGTCATCAGCTGCGCGGAGTTCGTACCGCATCGGCGGAAGATTGCGTGGCGAGGTTATCATCCGTCCGTCAATCACACTGCGGAATTCATGACTGATCGTGTACGGGCCGGCCTCTTCCAGGGTGAAACGCTCACTGCCGGGAAAGACCGCCCGCTGCATGGGAGTCATTTCATTCATGATCGCCATCCACCCAAGCACGCCGCCTCCTGCGATGCCGATGACGATCAGCAGGATGCCGATGACCAGCAGCGGAATACCGCGCGACTTGAAGAAAGATGCATTGGAACCGGATTCGCCCAGAGTCATCGCCGAATCTTCACCTCAGCCGAGATGAATGTCAACGATCGGTTGCTTCGGCGATCCATCCCCCGCCGAGTACGGTTTCACCCTCATAACACACGACCGCCTGTCCCGGCGCGACGGCGTACTGCGGCTCATCGAAAGTAACTTCAAGTTCATCGTCGCCGCTGATCCGTACCCGCGCGGGAACCGGATCGGCGTTGTAGCGAATCTTGGCGGTGCAGTCCCGCCACACCGGCTCGTTGTCGTCGGGTGACACGGGCCAATCGATCAGCCAGTTGGTTTCGCGCGCCTTGAGTCCGGTCGCCTTCAACTCTTCCCGCTCGCCGACCACAACGGTGTTGCTCGCCGGATCCTTGTGCACGACATAAATCGGGTAACCGAGCGCGACACCCACCCCACGCCGCTGTCCGATGGTGAAGTGCTGCTGTCCCGGATGTTCACCGAGATCTTTCCCGCTGGTGTCGACAATGCGGCCCGGCTGTACCGTGTCAGGCGAACGGCGTTTGACCAGACCGGCGTAATCCTGATCGGGTACAAAGCAGATTTCCTGCGAATCGGGCTTGTTGAAGACGGGCAGGCCGTACCGCTCCGCCATTTCGCGCACTTCGCTCTTCTGAAACCCGCCGATCGGCAGCATCATCTCCGCCAGCCGATCCCGCGGCGCGCCGAAGAGAACGTAGCTCTGGTCCTTGTCATGATCGACCCCGCGCCGAAGCGACCAGCCGTCTTCGTTCGATCGTTCCAGGCGGGCGTAGTGCCCCGACGCCACAAAAGACGCATCGATCTGCCGGGCGTACTCGTGCAGCTTGCCGAATTTGAGCCAGTCGTTGCAGCGCACGCACGGGTTGGGCGTGCGGCCGGCGTTGTACTCACCGACGAAGTAATCGATGATGCGGCCGAAGTCCTTCTTGAAGTTGCAGACGTAGAACGGGATATCGAGTTTCGCCGCCACGATCCGCGCATCGGCCGCATCGTTGATCGAACAGCACCCCTGCTTCCCGATGCGGATTTTCTTCGGATCGCACGCCATCTGCTCTTCGTCATACGGCTCCAGCTCGTCAAACGTCTCGCCGGGCGACCCAAGGCGCATGAAACAGCCGACGACGTCGTAGCCCTGTTCCTTCAACAGAGCCGCGGCGACGGAGGAATCAACCCCGCCGGACATTGCGACGAGAACCTTGGCCTTCCTGGGCGATGTATGCGATCCGGACATGGCCCTGATTGTAGGCCCGCGGCCGGGGCGATTACCATGCCACCCATGCTGATCTACGCGGGGATCGATGAAGCGGGATACGGCCCCATGCTCGGGCCGCTCTGTCTCGGCGCGACGGTGTTCGTCGTGCCGGACCACGATCCCGCCGATGGCGCTCCGGATCTCTGGCAGCGGCTTGAAGAATCCGTCTGCCGCGCGAAGCGCGATCGCCGCCAGCGCATTGCCGTGGACGATTCCAAGAATCTCAAGCTCGCCAAATCCAGCAAGACGCATCCACTCAAACATCTCGAACGAGGCGTGCTCGCCTTCCTCGGGCATTTCGGCGGGCGGCTGCCGGAACAGGACGCGGACATGTTTTCTCTGCTCAATGTCACCTGTCCCGAGACGCCCTGGTACGCGACCGTGTCCCCCCTGCCCCTGGCGCACCACGCGGATGAACTTCGCATCGTGATCAGCCGGCTCGCGCGAACGCTAGAAGATTCCGGCGTCGAGTTTGCCGGCATGACCTGTGAAGCCATCGACGCGGGCGATTTCAACGCGCAGGTCACCCGAACCAACAGCAAGGCGGGGGTGAATCTCACGGCTGCTCTGCGGCTGGTGGACCGCATCTGGCGCAAGTGGCCGGATGCTCATCCGCGCGTGATTCTGGATCGTCACGGCGGCCGCACGCATTACCGGGAGGATCTTCAATTCGCCTGGCCGGATGCTCATCTGACGATTCTCGCGGAGCAGGCCGACATCAGTCGTTATCGGCTCAACCGTAGCGGTTCCCAGCTCACGGTGACGTTTCAATGTGAAGCGGACCGGATGCACTTCCCGGTCGCCCTGGCTTCGATGACGGCCAAGTACGTCCGCGAACTCTTCATGCTCCGTCTCAACCGGTTCTTCTGCGCGCAGTGCCCGGAGTTGAAACCGACCGCCGGTTACGTTCAGGATGCGCGTCGGTACCTGAGCGAGATCGAATCGGTTCTCATCGCGCGCCAGATCGATCGCCAGGCGCTGATTCGCGTTCGCTGACCGATTTCTGTGAAAAGGTAGTGATGATCCGATTCGGGCAAGGGCGGTGATCTGCGTGAGGTGCTGACGGGTTATCGGGACGGTGTGCGTTCAATGACGCTCATCCGCGATCCCGACGGGACCGATGAATCGTCATCCGGAATGACCCGGCATGAAGGAGATCACACCATGCGCGGATGGACCACGACCGTACTGATGCCCCTCGGCTTTGCCGCTTCGCTCGCCACGCTGAGCATGCTCAACGGCTGCGCGACGCCCAACCAGTATCTGAGCTGGGACTCGAACGGACAACCGCGCACGGATCATCCCGAGCAGTCGTGGTGGCACTATGAGTTCGTTTACCACCCCCAGGCCGAGCTCTACTACGAACCGTACACGAAGCGATACTTCTGGTTCGATGAACACCGTTGGGAATGGATGAGCAGCAACCAGCCCCCGCGCGGAACTTCGGTTGATCCCACCGTCTCAAAAGTGGTGCGCGTCAAAACCCAGGACCCGCACATGGATCACGTCACGGTTCTGGCCGTGGCCGGCCCGCAATGGCGCGGCGCTCCCTCTTCATGGGAAACCGGCCAAGTCGATGACACTACTCAACACGCCACTGTGCACTATAGCGGAGGCCAAGACTGACGATGCGGTTCAGCAGCTCGCCGTAGGACAGACCGGCATGCTCCGCTGATTCGGCGAAGTCCTCGCCGTACGCCAGGTTCGGATTCGGATTCGCTTCGATCAGGTACACCCGGTCATCGTCCGTCAGCCGCAGGTCCATGCGCCCGTACCCGGTCATGCCGAGATCGCGGTACGCGCGCTTGCAGATCCGGTAGATCTTTCGCTCGAGCTCCGGGGACAGATCCTTCGCCGGTTCGGTCGTCAGTCCGATGCGCTTCTGATACTTCTCATCCCATTTGATCTTCGCGGTCGCGATGCGCGGCGATCCTTCCGGCAGCTTGCCGAACTGCATTTCCCAGATCGGGAACGTCTGCAGGCGGTGATTGCCCAGCACGCCGACGTAGAGTTCACGGCCGTCAATGTACTGCTCAGCAATGGCATCGGTGCCCAGCTTCTCGTGCACGAATGCCACCCGCTCCCGAAGTTTCTCATCCGTGTGAACGATCGACGCATGGGAAATGCCGAGCGAAGCGTCCTCGATGAGAGACTTCACGAGAAGCGGGAACTCCAGACGCGATGATCGCCGCACCGCGCGTCCGACCGGGAAGACCGCGAACTTCGGCACGGGCAGCCGGTGGTAGGACAGAATTTTCTTGCTCAACCCCTTGTCGTGGGCCAGCAGCAGGCCGCGCGGATTGCAACCGGTGTACGCCTTGCGGAGCAGTTCGAGATAGCTCACCACGTAGTAGTCGTACACCCCGATGCCGTGGAACTCCTCCAGCAGATTGAACGCGACATGCGGCTTGAACTCATCGATCGTGTCGCGAATGACTTTGAGATCATCCCGCACACCCAGCGCCACGACTTCGTGGCCAGCGTGTTCAAGACCGGCAACAACGTCGTATTCAGTCTTCCAGCGCGCAATCTCCTTCTCTGGCACGCCTTCCAGTGAAGTCGGCGGCACACAATCTTCGTGCATGAGCGAGAGGATACGGCGTGGCTTCATAGCAGTATCCGATGGTGTCCGCCGTGAATGTAATTCATGGTCTGCACCGTGATCATGAGCGTGGCCTGCATGCGCGCTTCATCTTCATCGATCGCCAATCGCAGTTTCAGTTCGCGACACCGGTCAATGGTATCACGCAACACCTGATCGATCGTGTACTGATACGTTCCCGTCCAGCGCGAAACATGCTCGCGGATGGTGCGCTGTTCTCGTCGCAAAAACGACGCCGCCGACGGGTTGGACGCATAACGCTTGTCATTGGAAAAGATTCGGTACAGATCCCGGTCGAGCACATCCGGCCAATCCGAACCGTACCGCAGTCGCTTCGCCTTGTAGTGTTCGCGTAACGTCGTGCGCAATTCGCTGATCGGCTCGATGCGGCGGCGCGTTCGAACCGGCGGGGTGGCCCCGGCCAGGTCGCGCATGAGTTCTTCAACGAATTCGAGTTTGCGTAGTGCCGGCCAGCCGCGGTACGACTGACGCCAGCGTGAACCCGGACGCAGCCAGACGGCAAAGGTCTCCGCAAAGTCCTCCGCCGGGTGGGCCTGCGCGTACCAGCGATTCAGGTGCACGACGTGATGTCGACTGTTCGGGTTCGGCCGGTAGGAATCGGGATACGGCTTGGAAAAACGGCCGAAGTGCTTCCGCCAACTCGCGCGGTAGTGCAGGCGATAGGCCGTGCAGATGGCGTGACCGGCCTCGTGTCGCAGGATGCGCATGCACGCGCGATCCGCACCGCCTTCGACTTCGAGCATCTTCTTCTTCTCAAGCCGCATCAGTCGTTCATGGCCGAGATAGAACGGCAGCGCGATCCCCGGCACGCCGTCCGGGCTGAACCATTCGCTCGAAAACCACATGTGCGGTCGATGGCGAATCCCGCGCCGCGCCAGTTCGTCGTACAGGCGTTCCATGTAGTCCGACATGCGCGTTTGTGCAGGTTCGATGCGCAAATCACAGAACCGCAGATCGAGCAGGCGCTCGTCATCGTACGATGCCCACACCGGTTGGGCGGCGCGGCCCGAACGGCGGGAACCGGTTGTTCGTGCGGAACGTGATGGCATCGGCAGACTGACGGATCGAGCAGGTGGAAAAGCGACGAAGCATCGACCGGAACCGGCTCAACCGTTCCGATGCGAACAAACTATCACAATTTCCACGAAGAGAGGACCGCCGAGGACCGATCGCGCGGGGCGCAGCTCAGGCCGCTTCGCTCGACGCGTCTTCATCCTTGGCCGCCGGCGCGATGACCGGGGCCTTCTGCATCGGGATCCGAACGGTCGTGTGACAGTTGCGGCAGCGCACCAGTTTGCCACGCGCATCGCCGGGCACCGCCAGAATGCGCTGGCAGCTCAGATTCGGGCACATGATGCGAATGGTCTTGCCGTCGGACACGCCGGTGATCTCCATTTGCTCGATTCAACGTCGAATCACTTGCCGAATGTCTTCACAACACTTCGGTCAACCTCAGGTATCGACGCGGCCGGGTTCGGACTTGATCCGCACGACTCGCCGACTCACAATTCCGGTCCGGAAGGCCGGTACAAACGGGCTGAATTCCGTACCATAAAGTTCCGAGAACCATTGCCCGACGACCGTAACCTCGCTTCCACACGTGCTTTTGAGGACCTCACCGATCATGACCCAGCCCGCGAACACCGCCGTCGTCGGACTCCAGTGGGGAGATGAAGGCAAAGGCAAAATCGTCGATCTGCTTACCGCAAAGCACGATGCCATCGTCCGATACAACGGCGGTGCCAACGCCGGCCACACCATCGTCATCGGCGATCAGAAATACGCCCTCCACCTCATCCCCTCCGGCATCCTCACCCCCGGCAAGATCTGCATCATCGGCAACGGCGTGGTCGTCGACCCCGAGAAACTCCTCGACGAAATCCGCACGTTGCGCGAAAGAGGCGTCGAAATCGGCGAAAAACTCCGCATTTCCTCCCGCGCTCACGTCGTCATGCCCTACCACAAGGAACACGACGCCGCCCTCGAAAACATGCTCGCCCGCGCTGTCTCCGCCGGCGGCAGGGACCACTCCATCGGCACCACCAAACGCGGTATCGGCCCCTGTTACGCTGACAAAATCCACCGCTCCACCGCTGTCCGCGTCGGTGATCTGCTCCGGACTGAACACCTCCGCCGCAAGCTCGAAACCATCTGCGCCATCCGCACCGTCGAACTCAAGGCCCTCGGCGTGGAAGCGGAACCCCTTGACGCAGCATCACTTACCGAACGCTACGCCGCCATCGGCCAGACCCTCGCCCCCCACATCACCGATACCACCTACCTGCTGCACGAGCTGATCCGGGACGGCCGGTCCATCCTTTTCGAGGGCGCCAACGCCTGTCTGCTCGATATCGACCACGGCACATATCCCTACGTCACCAGTTCCAATTGCTCGACCCTCGGCATCCCCGCCGGCACGGGACTGCCCGGCACGCACATCAACCGCGTTCTTGGCATCATGAAGGCCTATTCCACCCGCGTGGGAGCCGGTCCCTTCCCCACCGAACTCGACAACGAGATCGGCG
Source organism: Phycisphaerales bacterium (assembly GCA_007693845.1). Taxonomy (GTDB): domain Bacteria; phylum Planctomycetota; class Phycisphaerae; order Phycisphaerales; family SM1A02; genus SKZB01. The sequence goes on along the minus strand of RECV01000171.1, from coordinate 3,897 downwards.
AGCAGATCCGTCAACGCGGCCGGGAATTCGGCACCACCACCGGCCGACCACGCCGCTGCGGCTGGCTCGATATTGTCGCAGTTCGTTATTCCGCAATGATTTGCGGCGCGACCGCCATCGCCTGCATGTTGCTCGATGTCCTCTCCGGACTCGATGAGCTCAAACTCTGCACCCGCTACCGGCTGCCGGATGGCACCGAAACCGACCGCTTCACCCCCGATGCCGAAGCCCTCAGCGAAGTCGAGCCGATCTACGAAACCCTGCCCGGCTGGTCGGAGGATTTGACCGGTCTGACCGAACGATCCGAACTGCCCGCCGCGGCGCAGAACTACCTCGACCGCATCGAATCACTCGTCGGCGTGCCCATCGAAATCGTCAGCATCGGCCCGGAACGAACGCAAACCCTGATGGCGAGCGAGGTTACGGTTGGCGGGTAAGTGAGGCGTGCTGAGTGAACGGGGATTTGTGAGCAGTGAAACCGGCTGAGTGAACAGTGATGGGTGAATAGTGAGCAGTGACTGGGGATCAGCCGCGCACTTGTTTTGAACGATTCCGATCTTCGTCGCCCCGGCCGCGCGCCCGGCTGATTAGTGCTTTCCGTTGACCCGATGCCTGACCTGCCAACTGCGCGCGCCAGCGCGCTTTTCACGCCAAAATGCCCGCCAGGTCGCGCCCGAAATTGGCGCAAAATGACACGAATGAACACATCGGCGCACGGTTTCGTTCAGTCAATCACCGGTTTTGACCTTTTTCGAATCGCGTCCTGATTCACCCCCAAGCACACCGGCGCGCGCACTCCCGGCCACCGGACTCCCGGTCAAAATCTCCTTCGCTGAGCAACCACTCGACCCGCCCACCTACCACTCGAGTCGGTTGGCCTCGGCGTAGTCTCGCGCGACCTCGCGCAGAGCATCGTGCGCGGCCGTTGCTTCTTCGGAATTCGAATCAAAATGGAACCACTCGTGCAGAAAGGTTCGGCGATATTCATACAACAGGCGAGGCCCGGCATCCACACGCTCGACCAGCTCCGCAATCATTTCGATTTGTTCCAGCTCAAGTTGATGATACTGAAGTCTCGAACGATTTATCGTCGCATCGAACACCATTCAATGGCTCGATCGCATCTAACACGGTCGCGACGAGGAACCCACCGCGATGCACACATGGGCCGCCGACCACCTGCCCGCAACTGTGATACACTCCTTCCCAAATGCCACCAGATGCACCGAACTCTATCACCCGCCTCTTCAGGGGCTGTGAGCCGAACGAACCCCTCGCGCCAGCGGACCCGCGTTACATCGATCTTGATGTCGTCCGAGGCGAAAATGTCGTCGAGCAGTACGAACGCAGTCTCCGCAGATGCGATCCTGCGAAACCAGATGTCAAGCTTTTCGCAGGCCATCGCGGCGTCGGAAAGACGAGCGAACTTCTGCGCCTGAAGTCAAATCTCGAAAACCCCGATCGCGGTCAAGTCTTCAAGGTCATTTTCTTCGACGCGGGTGATGCACTTGATGTCAATGACCTCGACTTTCCCGACCTGCTCGTATGCATCGCGGGAGAGACTCTAATGCAGTTGAAGGATGCCAATGTTCCCGGATTCGACGGCGCCTCAAAGTACCTACAGCGCGTATGGGATGACCTCTGGGGAGTCCTCCAATCCGAGATTACGATCAAGGATGTCTCCTTAGAGACCGGCTTTGGCGGGCTTACGGCGGAGCTGCGCAACCGACCGAACTCTCGGTCAATGCTCCGCGAAGAGATTGAAAAGCAGAGCACCAACCTGCTCAAAGCAGTGAACGATCTCCTGACAACTGCCTCAGTTGCCTTAGCGGAAAATGATATGGCCGGCCTCGTTCTCCTCATCGACGGACTTGACAAGATTGTCCGACGTGAGATATCTGCTGGCTTCACCACGCACGATCGGCTGTTCTTCCACCGCCACGAACAACTTTCAAGTCTGCGGGCGCATGTCGTCTACACCGTTCCGATCTCTCTGATCTATTCGGCCGCGTGCGCCCAACTGGAAGTGGGAATCGGCGAGCACAACACTCCAGTCTCCATGATTAATTTACGCGGTAAGGACCGGGCCGGAGTCGAGGATGACAGCCCCGGCATGAAAAAAATGCGCGAAATGCTTGAAGCCCGCTGCCAGCACGCTAATGTCAACTTTAGTGACGCTTTCGAGACTGAAGCAACGGCCTCATACCTGTGCCGGATGACCGGCGGTCACCCGCGACATCTGATGATGTTTATCCAATCAGCCCTTGATGAACTCGACCAATTGCCCATCACAAAGGACGCGGCCCAGCGGGCCGTGCGCAAGTACGCCAACTCACTCCTTCGCGAAGTTCCAAGCGACTTCTGGCCACTTCTCCGCCTATTCGACGAACCCCAGGATACAATTCCCACAGACGATGACCACCAGCAGATGCTCTATCTGCTCCACGTGTTTGAGTACATGAATGGCCAACCGTGGTACGAAATCAACCCGGTCTTCCGAACCCTTGAGCGATACCGTGCCGCATCACGAGGCGGATGAAGCTGCCTCCACTTTGCGCACGCTGAGTCGAGGCGTCCGCCGTGCGGATGGATTCGCCCTGTTCGTTGCCATCTGCAATAGTCCTTCGCTACGGAATCAGATCATTGAGGCGCTGAAGGAGTCGATGCCCGACCGCCCTCCGCTGGTGGTCTCCCTGGCCGCATTCGGGAGCAGCCCGCTCGAACAAACACTCGACGCCATCAGCTCATGCCCAAAATACACCGGCCCTGTGCTCCTGATCGACCTTGAGAAGGCGGTGCCTTCCGAATCCGACTCAATTGAAACCATCGCGGCCCTCAACTTGGGGCGCTCGCGCTGGCATCGTGAAGTCAACCGCCCCATCGTCCTCTTTGTACCGGAATACCTCTTCTCGCTACTTTCTCGCGGCGCGCCCGACTTCATGGACCATCGCTCCGATACGCTCGTGTTCGCCGAGGATTCACGGGCTTCGCTTTTCGCAATTGACTCCTTCATCTGGAGTGATCGGACAATCGGCGGCCGCATGAGCGCGGGCCTACGCCGCGAACGAATTGAAGAACTGCGATTTCGTTTGCGCTCAACCGAATCTGCGCAAGACCGTCAGACGCTCGCTGCACGCTCACAGTGGCTCACTGAACTCGGCAATCACCAGGCTCTGCTAGGCGAACTCTCTGAGGCCGAACAGATGTATATGGAGGCCCTCAATCTTAATGAGAAACTCGGCAACCTACTATGGGTCGCAACGGACTACGGCAATCTCGGCCTCACCATGCAAACACGCGGCGACGTCGATGAGGCCGAGAAGATGTTCCGCAAGGCGCTCGAGATTAGTGAGCAACTTGGCCAGCTAGAAGGCATAGCCAACGCCTGCGGCAACCTCGGAGACGTCATGCGAATCCGCGGCGAACTCGATGAGGCCGAGAAGATGTTCCGCAAGGCGCTGGAGATCAACGAGAAACTCGGCCGGCTCGAAGGGATGGCGACCCAATACTGCAACCTCGGCATTGTCGCCAAGCAGCGCGGCGACCTTGCGGCAGTCCGACAGTTGTGGACGAAATCCCGCGACCTTTTCGCTCACATCGGCGCAAAGCCCATGGTCGACCAGGTGCAGGGCTTCCTGGATTCGCTGCCGGAGTGAGTTCGTATGTCACACCGGGTTATCCGGCTGATTCGGGGGTTTCCGGGTGGCTTGCCGGGGGTTTCATGCTCCTATGGCTGCGCAGGAGAGTCCTGCGGTCGCGCCGGAGAGTCCCATGACTGCGCCGTAGAGGCCTCTGGCCGTGTGGCGCGCTCCTACGGTCGCGCGGTAGGAACCCATGAACGCGCCGCACGCGACTACGACCGCGCTGTGGGCTCCTATGGCTGCGCCGTGGGCTCCT
>RECV01000054.1 GCA_007693845.1 Phycisphaerales bacterium | reverse complement strand
TAGACCGGATCGGGCGAAAGTCGAGCCGAAGTGTCCGTTTCACCAGCGCTATCGCGTTTTCTACAACCGCCATCTGCAACCACCAGTCTTCGCATGGCAAATGCAAGATTGAGGATGCGAAGAGGACGCAAAGAAACTGCCACTCAGCGAGTCATTCGACTTTCGGAGCCTCACTCCGACGGTCGTGACCGGAAAACGCGATTGCCCTGACGGGGTCCTTTGTTTGTCATGCCCGCCGGCGAACGGTCGTCGTCTGCTGACGATCGTCGACGCCCGCCCCCGGCCGCCAGACCATGGAAACCGCGCACCCGGGCGAAGCACCTGCCCCTTTCGCTGTCTTCCCCCAATAGTTCGTATTTTTGCAAAAATACGAACTATGTATCGGCGTCTTTGATCACAGGAGCTTGGGGGTTTTCCGTGATCGTTGCTGACTGACCGTTGGCGGCCCGGCTGTGGTTCGCATCCGCTGGGGCCGGGGCTGGGGCTTTGGCTGGGACTGTAGCGACTGGAGCTGGTTTGCCCTGGCGGGGTGCATTGCCATGCCCGCCGGCGAATTGTCGGCATCTCTTGTCGGCTCCCGGCGGTAGCCCGCGCCGCCGGACCGTGAAAACCTCGCACCCCTGGCGAAGCACCTGCCCTTTTCGCCGTCTTTCCCCAAGAGTTCGTATTTTTGCAAAAATACGAACTATTTGCCGATGTCCGAGTCACACGCGATTGGGCGGTCACTTGTGATCGTTGCTGATGGATCGTTGGCGATCGGCGGCGGTTGGCACCCGCCGGGACTGGGACTGGGGCTAAGGAAAGCAGTGGCTGGGGCTGGATTGCAGGGTGATCGCGTTTTCGGCAACCACCAATCATTGCATGGGCAGATGCAGCTGTGAGGTCGCAAAAGCACTGTTGCCGAGCGAGTCATTCGGTACTCTGAGCCACACTCCGACGATTGCGGCCGTAAAACGTAATCGCTCCGGGCCCTTGCCGCGGGAAAGACTGCGGAAGATCATTGCGGAGTAAAATGAGCGGATGCACGTTGAACAGGGACAGCAGAACGAGCCGGGATCATAGAACACGGAAATTTTTTCCTGCTTCCTTACACTCACTTCCTCAGGATTGGAACGAGTGGGCACCATGAGCAAACTATCCTGGGGCTTGGCATTGTGCAGCACTGTGCTTCTTCTCTTCGCGATTTCGGCGGGCGGCGCCACGCAGGTGAAGGCCGTCGAACCGCCAACGTGGCCTCCCGAGTTGCCTCGTGATACGCCCCGGCCGATTGGAGTGCCGAAGGCCGCCTCAGTCTGCGAAGCGCTGCGCACACGTCCAGTTGTACGTGCAGTCGTCGAGGAGCAAGAGACGCACGTCGGCGGTCGGACAATCACGCAGCAGCGGATCGAATACGTTTACTCCGGACCGCCGGGCCTTGTGGGACAAACGTTCAATGATATCAGCATCGGCCCCGATTTTCGCGGTGCCAAGCGCGGAGCCAGATATCTCATTCTCGCGCCACTGAAACCCGGTGAAACCGGTATCTGGATGCTTGTTCCATGGGAGGACACGTGGTTTCGAGAGGATGGGCGATCGCTCAAAGCATGGTGGCCGGCGCGGCCGAACATTGACCCACCTCACGGTCCCGATTACGAGAATATCGTCGAACTTGCCGAGGCGATGGAGACCGTCTGTAACGCTGAGACTGAAGATGAACGCATTGACCTGCTCAAGGGTTTCGCGATGAGCGCAACGTCGGAGGTTTCGGTCGGCGCGATCACGCTCCTTGAGGAGATTGTTCCCGAGGTACTGCTACGGTTTGTCGACCAGACCAACGTGCGGGAACTGCCGATTCGCGCACAGATTCTGATCGATAACAGGATGATGAAGTTGCAGAGAGCGGACTGGCGGGATTCAGAGTCTCGGCAGCGACTGATCGCTGCTTGGGCCGCCGATGTCATCCATCATGACGACTCTGATGCAACACTGATTCTGATCCGCCTTTCTCAAGCGATCCAGACCGATCAGATTGAACCGCAGATGATGTATGCGATTCTGCGTCCGATCATCGCTGGTGATTTGCCCCAAGCGCTTAAAGGTGAAGTGCATTCGCTTGAAGTTCGAACACTCGCCGTGAGTACGTTGCGTTGGATCATCAATGATCCGCATCTGCGCGAAGATGTATTCAACCTGACGATCAGCGTGCTTGAGGGTGACGATGACGCTGGGCTGAAACTTGCTGCGGCCGGGGTATTGCGCGTACTCGAACAGGCCGATGCAGACGAGTGCGCGACCCTTACCACCCTGCGAGATGACGCAGCCCGTTTGCTCGCTGAGAGCGAGTGGCCGTCGAATGGCCCGGTCAGAAGTATCACATCCTGGCTGGAGGAAACCGTTGCACGCCTGTTCCCGAATGATGATTGACGCGGGGGAAGGCTGTGAAAGGCGAAAAGAGATATAATGAGTGGATGCACGGACGATCCCCAGGAATGGATCGTCTTGGTGTCCAAGCGGAAATGGCCGAGGTGCCAGTGGCGAACTGGATTCGGGAGATACATACAACGTACAAGCCATCTCATCGGGAAGGAGATCTAAGTCAATGACTGTTCAGTTATTGCTATCGTTAGTGTGCGTAACTGCACACCTCATCGAAATAGGCGAGCCGGAATCGGAAAGCATTGCAGTGAACATCGCCGTCACAACGGAATCTGGTGATCCAATCAAAAGTGCTCCGATAATGGCCTATGTTCAAGCTCCGCTCGCCTTTGGGTTTACCGATGCCCAAGGTGAGCTGATGCTGGATGCGCCGTTGTCAGGCGATTCAGAAGAAATAATTGTTGCTCTGTTTATGGGCGGTCCAATGTTATCCCCTGATGAGCGGGTGCTTGCCGAGACGAACTACTTTCAATTACGAGACCAGTATCACTTTAGTAAGATGAAGT
>RECV01000112.1 GCA_007693845.1 Phycisphaerales bacterium | reverse complement strand
TGTACACACAAATCAAAGCACGCTCGTAAACACTGAGAAGAAACAAATCTCCGTACCTCCCAAACCTGTGAACCAGACTGTCCTCACCGGAAGCGAACGGTTCGCTTCATGTCACGCAGACCGCACTACTTTGAAGGGTTCGACTCATGACACAGGATCAACGAAAAGAGCTGTTGGACGCGCTTCGGCGCGGAGAGGCACTCCAGGTCAACGGCGATCAGCTGCGCACTGGCAATCAGGCGCAGACGACCGGATCGCAGGACGACACGATGCGCGTGAAAGCGCACAACTGGGGTTGACTCGATCGCGCGTCGCCGGGACTCCGCGTCTCGGCGATGCGCTTTCTCATACGACAGGAGCAACCGATGCAATGGTATGAACGCGAAGGCGGGATGCAGCGACTTCAGGTCGAACAGGCACTCGTCCACGACTTGTATCCGCGCGGCGGTTTTCGTTTGGAGCTTCTCGATGACGGGTGCGCCGCCTGGATTGGCTATCTCGGTCCGAATGAACACATCCGGAACCGGTACGCGGTGTGCATCGTTTATCCGAAGCGGTACATGACCGGAACGGTGCCTCGCGTCGACGTGCTGGCACCTGAGATCGATTCGGGCGCTCCTCATCTGTGGTCCGATGGCTCGCTGTGCATTGAGCATGGCGACTTCAACGCCAATGACCCCATCACAGAAGTCTTTGGCTGGACCGTGCAGTGGCTCGCGCTGTACGAGCATTGGCAACAAACAGGAGAACGGTGGTAACCATGGCAAACTCAGAATTACCTGAAGTCATCATTTCACAACACGCCGCGACTCAGATGTACCGCGTTGCGCACCCGTATCTCCACCGAGGCCTGGAGTGCGGCGGGCATCTGTACGGAGCTCGCGTGCAGGTGGCCGGCCAAACAATGACGTTTGTCATGGCAGCCGGCACACCGGGGCCAAAGGCCGTCTGTACACCGGCGAGTTTTACCTCGGACGCCTTGCACGGAGAGCAGTGGCTTCGCACGCTAGAGCATGTCTGGCCTGACTTTCCATGGGTCGTGATCGGTGAAGGCCACGTGCATCCCATGCCGCTTCACCGTCTGAGCGGGATCGACATCATGGCCCTCGAGGATGCGGCGGCCGACGGTCCGTACCTTGCCATCCTTCTCAGCAACACCGGCGAGCGGCTTCGTCTTCAGGCGTTCATCTCTGAAGTCGGCCCGACCGGGTCTGCATCGGTGCGTCAGGCGACGTGCCGGATTGATGAAGAGCTCTGCCAAGGATTGGCGAACTTGGATGACAAAGCGGTGGCCCCGATCTCGATCCCGAGAGCCCAACAGAAAGTGCTGCGTCACGCAAGCGTCAACCTTCGCCGTCAGGGTCTCGTCGTCGAGCCAATTGTAACGAGTCACGGAAGGACCGTGATGATGTACGACCCGTCATCGCCCGACAACCTTGTCGCTCTCGAACCCCGTAAGCGCGAAGGTCGGACCATCTGGGCATTGCACGCTCGAAGTTCCAGCGGCTGGCAAGACGAGCCGCGGATCGTCAGTGACTCTTTCGACGAGGAGTCACTCGTCACATACATCACACACTGTCTGTCCTCATCGACCACAGTACTCGCTCCGTCCCACCCAGAGATTGACGTATTGGCGAGGTGTGATTCCTGGCACGTGCTTCTGCCGCAATCTCTCATCAATGAATTGGCTGAACAGCCGGCATTGATCCAGGCGTCCCTACGGGCAGACGAACACTGGCTATCGCTTGATTCGATCGCACCGATCGACAGCGGGTCGAAGTCAGACTGCCCGGTTGTGACATGGAACCATCAGCGTGAGGGCTACCCGGAGTTGGTTCGCAATGAGGATGGCTGGCAGCTCAATCACGGCGAGCAACAGACTCCCGTAGCGGTCTGGAATCCGGCCGATGCCGGAACGCGTCAGCAAGGTCTAACTGCACTGTCGCGACTACAGAGCAAACGAGTCGGCTTGATCGGGCTTGGTTCGATGGGCAGCCGGCTCGCATTACACCTTGCCGCATGCGATGTTCAAGTCCTCGGTGCAGACGAAGGCCGCTTCAAGGCGGCAAACGCCTATCCGCGATACCCATATCAGCGACCGCTGCACCAACTTGTGGGGCGGACCAAAGCTGACATACTTCGCCAGGTCGAAGGCGAAGTGCTCGGCAGCAAGCTCATTACCACTTGGCATGGGAACGTGGTCAACGACAGCGTCTTCGAACAGCACCTGCTCGAGTTTCAGCCCGACCTGCTGATTGTCAGCACCGACACCCTCGACAGCCGCCGCGATATCGGCGCACTGGCTCGATGCAACGGCATTTCGCAGCTTCATGTCGGGTTCGCCGATGCAGCCGCCTCGGTGGAACTGGCCTACTACGGCACAGAAGAACGCGATCCTTGTCCAATCTGTCGCTACGGACAACAGAGCCAGGGGGGCAACGGCGCGGCACTGCGTCCGTCAAGCCAAATGTACGCCGCCGACACCGCCAACGACCAGATGGCAGTATCGGCACTACATGCGAGCATTGAACTCGGCGCCGCGGTTGTCAGCCGCACCGTGGTTGACCTTCTTGCCGCTCCGAGTATCGCCGAAGGTGTCGCGCGAACGTTCCGGATGGGTGGCCAATCCGGCAATCTCATCTGGTTCAGCCATCAGCCGGATAGCTGGATCTTCGAGGATTCACTGCACAAGATCGTGGCCACCATCGAGAAGTGGAGCGCCTGTCCGATCTGCGGCAGCGGCACGCATGCTCAGGACATTTCGGAGATCAATCGTGCAAGCGAGGAGGTGCGCCATGACGCGTAGTCCCTTTGCACGAATCATCACCGGGATCCTGCTCATCGCCGCCGTCTACGTCCTGGCGCGCACCACCGGCTGGACCGGTCCCGGCGCGAACGTGCCGCTTGTCGACGAAGTCATGT
>RECV01000011.1 GCA_007693845.1 Phycisphaerales bacterium | reverse complement strand
TCAACGATCTGCTCTGGCTGCTCGGCGCGTGGGGCACATGTCCGTCGGATGAGTCGTGCCCTGCGGATCTCAACGGCGACGGCGTGGTGAACGTTTCTGACCTGCTGACGCTACTCTCCGCCTGGGGATCGTGCCCGCGCTGAGTGCAACTACTGGAGAAGCTGGCCGCTTCCCCTCTCGCTCACTCTCGCATTTGCTTGTGAACGCGGCTGATGAGCACAGAACACCGCCGAGATTTCTCGGCGGTCTTTTTACGTCTTCCGGCATTGAGCGCGGGACTGAGGGCGGTCGCATCCAGAGCTGAGGCTCCGATCAATGCGGCCGATAAACCGTCCGGCTGCGAAAGCGGGTGAAGGGATTCGAACCCTCGACATTCACGTTGGCAACGTGACGCTCTACCACTGAGCTACACCCGCAAAGTCGGCCCGAAGCGGATCAGCTTCGGAACGCGAAAGAATAGCATATCCCGACGCCGAGGCAAGTCCATCACGCGAATCTGCGCCCTTGCTTCCATACGAATCAATGGGCGCGACATTCTCGGACGGCTAAGCTGTCCGCTGGCCAGATCGCACCGCCAGCACTTCCCCCGCTGGCCCGACCGCCTGACGTCCCGGAACCTTCCCGCAGCAAGTCTCATCCACCATGGCTTACACCGTCACCGAATTCGAATCCACCCCCAATCCGAATGCGGTCAAATGCTGGCTCGACAAGCCCATCAGCAGCCACCCCCGCAGTTTTCTGAACCGCGAGATGGCCGAGGCCGACCCCCTGGCCCGGGCTCTCTTCGACGAAGCCGGGGCGGTGTGCGTTCTCTTCAACGGCGACTGGGTGACGGTCAACAAATCGCCCGAGGCGTCCTGGCCGCAGGTCAAGGAACGTATCAAGCGCGTGCTCGGATCGGCGGCCTCACCCGAGCCCCGGACTGCCGAATAGATCATGAAGCACTCCGCGCAACGTGATCAGCAGATCACCCGCCTGCTCAGCCGGTGGTTCCGCACGCACGCGCGGGATCTGCCCTGGCGGCGCAAGCGGACCGGCTACCGCGCGCTGGTGGCGGAGTTGATGCTGCAACAGACTCAGGTCGCGCGGGTCCTCGAACACTACGTTCCGTTTCTCAAACGCTTCCCGTCGCTTCGTGCACTGGCGGAAGCCGATGAGCAGGAGGTCCTCGCGCACTGGCAGGGACTGGGGTATTACCGCCGCGCTCGTCATCTTCACGCCGCGGCCCGCGCGGTCATGTCAGCGCATCGCGGCCGCTTGCCTCGATCCGCGGCAGCCCTCGAATCATTGCCCGGCGTCGGGCGCTACACCGCCGGCGCGATCGCCTCGATCGTGCACGATGAGCCGGTCCCGATCGTCGATGGCAACGTGACACGCGTGCTCTCCCGGATCGAAGGTCGGCAGGGACCTGCCCACGACACGAAGGGACAAGCCGCGATCTGGTCCATTGCCGAGCGGCTGGTCAGCCGCGCAGAATCACCCGGCGTGTTCAACGAGGCGCTCATGGAACTCGGCGCCATCATCTGCACGCCCCGCGCGCCGAGATGCAGCGAATGTCCGCTCGCTTCGCATTGTCGAGCTTACGGAGATCGAACGCAGCACTTGATTCCCCCGCCGAAACCGACCGCTCGACGAAACGTCATTCACCACCACGCGGTCGTCTTTCGTCGTGGTGACCGCATACTTCTCGAACAGCGGCCGGACCGCGGTCTCTGGGCCGCAATGTGGCAGGTGCCGACCGTCGAAGCAGAGAACGAGCTGACAACCGACCATTTGCGGGCTGCGCTTCCGTATCCGGCTGTTCATCTCGAGCCGCGCACCACGTTTCTTCACGAGACGACCCACCGCCGGGTGACGTTCCACGTCTACCTCGGCACGACGCGCGTCCGGCGCGGCGTGTGGCAGCCGGTCCGGCAACTCAACGAACGTCCGCTGAGCAATCCGCAACGGTTCATCGTCAAGACCATCCTGCACGAAGCCAATGTCGGCTAATGCGCCAACGCAGCAGTCTTCTCATCAACATGCCCCCTACCCCACTCCGTGCCTTCGTGCCATGATGCCTCAGTGCCTTCTCTAGTGCCCTCACTACCCACGCAACCGTTTGAGCAATCGCTTGAGTTCCGAGGCCTGGCTGGCCGATCGGGTGGCCAGAAAGATCACATCGTCGCCGCCGATCGCGCCGACGAGTTGCGGGAGCTTTGCCGACTCGATCTCTCGCGCGAGGGGACGGGCCACGCCGAAGGTGGTGCGGACCACCACCATCGTTCCGGCCCGATCTACGGCCTCGACATCTTCGCGCAAACGTTCCTTCAGTTGCTGAAGCCCCTCCGGCTCCATGGCCGGCTCGTCAACACGAACGTATCCGCGCGGGCCTTTGGAGATGCCGAGGTCCTGCATATCCCGCGAGATCGTCGCCTGTGTCGCGCTCACCCCTTCAGCTTGTAGCAGTTCCTGCAGTTGCTGTTGGTTCTGAATCTCATTGCGTTCAACGAGTTCGAGAAGCCGCTGCCTTCGTTCACTTCGTGTCGTTGTCATTTCCATGTGCGCCAACGGATCATATCGAGTGGGGCACCGTGCTGTGCACCGTGCTGACTGGTTCAACCACCCCACATCCCGTTCTACCAAGACCAAATCACGACGCTGCATTATTCACTCGAAATTCCAGGCCCGCCCGAAATGAACCGGGCGAGGCGAGTTCCGAATCTCTGACTCCGAACAGAATTGAAACCGGCGTGGTCAGTCGACGCGCCGACTGGCCGCAGCAAGCCAGGTCGCCGATCGAACCGCCTTCCGTTGAAATGCGGCGCGGCTGTCCCGGGGGATCAGGTGGGATGCGCCGGCTTGGAGCAGTCTCTCGCGATCCAGGTCTGACCGCGCATCCACCAGCGCGAGAATCTCGCCCTGCCGCCCACCGATAGCGCTACGCAACCGGGTCAGCAA
>RECV01000136.1 GCA_007693845.1 Phycisphaerales bacterium | reverse complement strand
GGTTTATTGCTGCCGCCGAGTGCGTGCGGGAAGTACGATGTGAGTCGCCAATTGGAGGCAGCGCCGACGGCGATGAAGATCAAGCGCGACGATGGGCAGTCGCCGATGCTCGATGCGGCGTAGGCAGTGTCCGTCATGGCGTGCCGAGGGATGAGTCGCGGGCGCGGATTGAAGGTGGGGGCTGAATCTTCACCCCTCAAAGGTAATCAGCGGCTTGATCATGCCGTCCTCTTTCTTGTCCATCATGTGGAAGGCCTTTTCGATCTCGTCGAAACTGAAACGGTGAGTGGTCATCGGCAGCGGATCGACGCGGCCGGTCTGGATCAATCGCATCAATCGCGACATGCGTTCGGACCCGCCGGGGCAGAGGCCGGTGCGGATCGTCTTGTCGCTCATGCCGACGCCCCAGTCCATGCGGGGAATGTGGATGTAATCACCATCACCGTGATAACCGACGTTGGAGATCACCCCGCCCGGCCGGGTGCAACTGATGCACTGCTGAAACGTGGTATCCGAACCGAGCGCTTCGATCGCAACATCCACGCCTTCGCCGTGGGTCAGGTTCATGATCGCTTCAACGGGATCTTCCTTTGTATAGTCGACAATGTGGTCCGCGCCATAACGCTGCGCGAGTTTCTGACGGTGCGGCATGCTTTCCACGCCGATGATCTGTCCCGCGCCGAGCAGTCGCGCGCCGACCGTGGCCATCAGGCCGATCGGCCCCTGCGCGAAGACCGCCACGGTGCCGCCGATCGGAATGTTCCCGTACTCCGCGGCCATGAATCCGGTAGAAAGCATGTCGCAGCAGTACGCGGCCTGTTCGTCGGTGAGTTCATCGGGAATCGGCGCGAGGTTCGCCGCCGCGTTGTTGACGTGGAAGTACTCCGCCATGTTGCCATCCTTGACGTTGGCGAACTTCCATCCGCCGAGCATGCCGCCGCACTGCGAGGTATATCCGCGTTGGCAGTTCATGCAGTGATAGCAGGGCGTGATGGCGTTGACGACGACGCGCTGGCCTTCCTTGAAGCCGGTGACCGCGCTGCCGAGTTTTTGAATGACACCCGCTGCCTCGTGGCCGAGCGTGTGATCGAACCGTTCGCCGACCGCGCCTTTGACGGTGTGCGTGTCGCTGGTGCAGATGAGCGCGACGGTGGTGCGGATGATGGCATCGTTCGGCCCGCACTCGGGAAGGGGTTTCTCCATCATGCCGACCTCGCCGATGCGCTTCATGACGAAGCAGCGCATATGACCCGGCAAGCGGCTGGAGGCGGAGCGGGGCGTGGTGGTGGTGGTTTGGCTGGCCATAATCTGACTCCTCGCGGATGCGGCCGGCGACCAAAGGGTCGCGCAGACCTGACTGGCACGTGGTGGCGAATCGATGTGGTATCAGTATCGTAGATCGCGGCGTTCACCAAAGGGGGAAATCGCCCTATTTCCCCACGGCTGCGATTCGCGAGAATGCTACCCGCCGCGCTGCGACACGGCCGATGCTGATCATCAGGGACAACACACAGGGAGGTTTCCACACATGTCACTCACGCACACCCGCCGAACACTCGTGAATCGTCAACACATCGCGATAACGGCCATCATCGGTTTCGGTCTCGCACTGATCGTCCCGGGGTGTGACACCACACCGAGTTCAACAACCGAGACCCGCGAAGCGCACCGGGATGCCGAAGTCGAAGAGTACATCGGGCACTATCGCCCCCCGATGGTGGATATGAGCGACGTCATGCAGGCGAAAATGATGCACATGTTCGCGATCGTGGAAGGCATGGCGGTCAACAACCTGCAACAGGTGGCGGACAATGCTGCAGATCTCCGCGATCTGAGCGAACGATCCTCCTGGCTGGTCCACGACAGTGTGACGTACATCGCGCTCAGCGATGAGTTTCGGGACACCGCCGATCGTCTGTCACGGCACGCCCGCCAGCGTGAGACCGATGCGGTTCTCGCTGACTACACGAGTCTGACGCATTCCTGTCTCGCCTGCCATCGATACCTGCGGAAGGAACGCATGGAACGCGACATGCCGGGTCGAATCTCACTGCTGGATTCGCTGTAACAACTTGATCCAGTGCAGAAGCGATCAGCACGATCCGGAAAGATGTGAAGAGATGATCAGGCCACGAATTCTGCCGATCACATGATGCGGGCTCATTTCGCTACAGTGCCGCCATCATGTCCGGCCGCGATTCCGCCACTGCATCCGCACGCGTCGTTCTGCTCGGAGCGAGTAACGCCTCCAAGGGCATCTCGCTGCTTATTGACGGGGCGGAACAGTTGCTCGGCACGCCGCTGGACATCCACGCCGCGATCGGCCACGGACGATCGTACGGCCAGCGCAGTGTTCTCATCGGCCGGTCGATTGACGGAACCCTGCCCTGCCGCCTCTGGGAACAGGTTGAAGCATCCGCCCCGCTGCCGACCTACGCCCTGCTCACCGACATCGGCAACGACATCATGTACGACTACGATGTCGATGACATTCTCGCGTGGGTGGATCAATGTCTCGGCCGGCTTCGCGCTATGAACGCAAAGACCATCATCACCGGCCTGCCCTTGCCGGTGATACACCGAATCGGGAACGGCCAGTATCTCTTTTTCCGCACCCTCTTCTTTCCGAAGAATCGGCGCACGCTGAAAGAGACCGTGGATCGCGTCTACCGGGTTCACGAAGGGGTGCGTGAGCTGGCAGCGAAGCACGAAGCCACCTTCGTCGAACAAAAAGCCGAGTGGTACGGGCTCGATCCGATCCACATCACCCAGCGGACGCGCGGTCGCGTGTGGGGCGAGATTCTCAGCCACTGGCGCGATGAACCGGAACGCGAACAGATCATCTGCCGGGGATCAGTCAGCCGCTTCCTGCGCGTGCGCACGAAACTGCCGGAACACTGGCATCTGTTCGGCGTCCTGG
Organism: Phycisphaerales bacterium; assembly: GCA_007693845.1. Taxonomy (GTDB): domain Bacteria; phylum Planctomycetota; class Phycisphaerae; order Phycisphaerales; family SM1A02; genus SKZB01. Next base: position 25 of record RECV01000136.1, on the reverse strand, counting down.
ATCTCGGCCGCGCGCAACCCGCGAC
>RECV01000060.1 GCA_007693845.1 Phycisphaerales bacterium | reverse complement strand
CCTGACCTCAGTCGCTGCCGGCGGTGTGGGTATTCCCTGTTCGGCTTGCCGCATCGCCGATGTCCGGAATGCGGCGAACAGCAGGAATCGGACCAAGGCGTAGAATTGACAAACGCGCGAGCGATCAAGGTAACATGAACCAGTGATGACGACGGATAGCGACGATACCTTCTTCTCTCACAATCGCGTATCGAACGGCGGCGGAAGTCTAGAAAGTGCACCCTATTGATCTATCGTGAGTGGGCGTATCGCAGCGGCCACAGGCGAACTTGGCCAAAGGAGCGATGGTGTGATGGATCAAAGGAACTCTGGTTCGCGACAAATGCGAGTTCTGATCGTGATTGGAGTCGTTGCGGCCGGTCTTCTTGTGACCTGCTTTGGCCTCTTCATTGTGACGGCAATCTACCAGGTGATGTTCGTCGCCCCGGCGGAAGCAGCGGCGCGACACGATTATATCCTGCAGTCTGCGGACTATGAACGAATCGTTGAGGAAAGCCGCCTGATGTTGCGCAACCCGGATCGGTACCCACGGCAACCCGGAGGCAGCGCTCCAGAGAAGCTGCCAGGGTACATTGAATCAATCGATCCATCGTGGGTTATCATCCGCCCTGGAGAGGGTGTGATGTTGATGTTTGATGGAAAGTACGGATTGTACGCGACGATCGATGACGACTTTGATCCCACGGATATTGTGGGGATGGGAGCTATTCAGGTACATTCGGGCTTATGGTATTATGAGTACGGCAGATAGGGGATCACAACATGTCAACAATCAAACGATCGGCTCGGTCGGCGGCTACGACTTGCTGCGTATCGGCGCTGCTGTTTCTGATCTGCGCAGCATTCGATTTCGAAGCATCAGCCGCATCTTCGCCGGACGAGAGCAGCCCGCCACGTGAGAGCGAACCCTTTGTTCAGGGCGAACTCGGCGAGCGCATCCAGGCGTATCTGAACGCCGTCGAGGAGCGCGGCTTCAGCGGTTCCATCATCGCCGCCAAAGACAGCCGGGTCGTCGCCGCCCTCAGCGCCGGGTACGCCGACTTGGAGCGCACGACGCCGAACACACCCGCCACGCTTTTCGAGATCGCATCCGCCACCAAACCGCTGACCGCGACCGCCGTCATCCGCCTCGCCCAGGATGGCCGGATCGAGTTGGATGATCCGATTCGCATCCATCTGCCCGCCGTGCCGCGCGACTGCTTTGACATCACCATCGAACACCTTCTCAACCACACCTCCGGCATTCCGGGCAGCAACTCGCAGGGCGGCGGCAACGACTTCAACGCCGTGCTGCCCGTGTTTCTTCGTGGCGGGCCGCAGCATGAACCCGGCACGCACTTCGAATACTGGAATCAGGGCTACGCCATCCTCACCGAAGTGATTCATCGTGCATCCGGCACCAGCTACACGGAGGATGCGCGCTCGAACATCTTCGAGCCAGCCGGCATGACGCTGACGCGCTTCACGGGAGATGACGCGCCGGAGGGCGCGATCGTCGCCGTCGGCCGTTGTTCGCTCGGCCCGGCCCGATCGGCTCTCGATCATCCCTACGGCAGCTATGGCTTTCAATACCGCGGCATGGGCGGCATCGTCACGAACGTCTGGGACCTCTGGCAGTTTGACCGCGCTTTGCGCGAACACACCATCATCAATGCGGACCTGACCAAACGCATGTTCACACCCGGCCCCGGCAACTACGGCCTGGGCTGGCGCATCGCAAAATCATCCGGACGCACGGTCCACTCACACACCGGCCGCGTCCGCGGCTTCAACGCGGACATGCGCCGCTACGCCGATGAAGACGCCTTCATTGCCGTCCTCGCCAACAGCGATCAGGTGCCCAGCTTCGAGATCGCCGGCAGTATCGAGACCATTCTCTTTGGCGACGACCCGATGAGCCACTCGCCGCTCAGCCGTCTCAGCCGCGAACAAAGCGATGCGCTGGTCGGCACGTACCGCGACGGCCGCGGGAATGTGCTGACGATTTCAGACGACACGATTCTCGTCCGAGGCGTCATGCGCTGGGCAGGCAACTTTCCCGATACCAACGCGGTCCTCGGCCTGAACGATGACGGAGAGATCGCCCTCGATGACAGATCCGGCGTTGAGATACCGATCACTATCACCGCGCGCGATGCAGAGTCAAACGCCGCAACGCAACTATCAATCCTCGGCCAGAGCTACGAACGGGTGAGCGACTGAATTCAAGCCGAATCAAAAGTTGGAAGAATTCTCATCGATTGATGGATGGGACCGCGCCTGCCATACGTTACGCTATGCGGAACGGTCCCGATTGATCTGAAACCTTCACGAAGGAGAGTAATGATGACGGAAGTGACACGACTCGATCAGTTGGAGCGGGATGTGCGTCGGTTGAGAAGCCGATGCCGCGCGCTCGGGGCAATTCTTATGATGGCGATCATCGCGGGGATGACATGGCATTTGGCGGGGGGAGGGCAAGCCGTTGCCAGTGGTGTTGCGGGCGAGCAAGACGATGGGCTTCGTGTGCTTCGTGGTACGGGGCTTGAGATTGTGACCAGAGATGGGCAACAAACAGCGAGCATTCTAGATTCCGTAAACGGGTCAATGCTGCGGTTGTACGGTCGCGATGGTAGGCCTCGCGTGTATATCTCGGCACATAATGATACTGCGAGCGTCCTTGTGCGTGGCGAAGTAGACGGGAAGTATGAGAATCACATCGCGGGACTGATGGTGAGTGATGAGGAAGGGCCCAGGTTCCGCGCACACCACGCAGAAGCCGATGTCGGGCCGGAAGACCTTGACGACATCTGGGCTGCTCCATAAACCCGCGCTCAAAGCTGATCCACGACCAATGGACGGTGCTCCATTGCTCGATACGGATGGAACACCAATGTTCCTAACGGAGGAACAAGAGCAATGGCAATGAAAATCGGGTCTTCCGGAAATCGTGTGGGTAACACCGAGTAGAATCCGATCGCGAGTGGCA
>RECV01000149.1 GCA_007693845.1 Phycisphaerales bacterium | reverse complement strand
GGGGCCGATCCCGCGACGCACGACCGAACCACGCCGCACAACCGGCGTGCAACCGTGCCCCCGGTCATCCCCCGGTCATTGACCGGGGGCTAAATGGCGTTCGTCATTGCCATCGGAACCCCCTCCATTCTGATCGGACTCTGTCAGGCATTCTGCCGCATCCCGGCGGCGAGTCAACCGCGAGCCGAAAAAGTTGTCGCATCGGTTGGCGGGATGAGATACCATTTTGATCGGATTCATCTTGGGGTGCACCAATGGAGAAATGCGAATGGGAACCACGATGACGACCGTGACCGCCACCCATCTTGGACGTCTGATTTTGCTTGCCGCGATGGTTGTGATCCTCACCGGATCGGCCGCCACGCACGTCATGGCGGGCGAAGGTGGTGTCTGCCAAAGCAATGCTGACTGTCCCGAGCAGTTTTACTGCGACAAGCCGGACGGCGCGTGCACGTTTGCGGCTCCCGGCGAATGCCAGCCGATGCCGGTTGCCTGCCCTCCGGTGTGGGATCCCGTCTGCGGCTGTGATGGCGAACTCTACGGCAACGACTGCGGAGCCGCGGCCAGCGGCGTCAGCGTTGCTTTCAAAAACCCCGGCGCAAATTTCGGCGATGAATGCGATGTGTTGATCCCCGGCGATCTCAACGGCGACGGCGTCGTCGATGTGTTGGATCTGCTCCTGCTGCTCGAAGATTGGGGGCCGTGCGCTGATCCAGCCGACTGCCCCGCTGATATCTCCGGTCCACGCGGCATCCCCGATGGGACTGTGAACGTGCATGATCTTCTCGAGTTGCTCAACAACTGGGGTTGATGATTCTCATTCGTCGTTCAGACCTGTTTCTACTTCCTGCAATTCAAAGTTGGTCCTTCATGGCAGTCGCGCCGCGGCAACGCAGGTGTTCATGAGTTGACCCATGCGCATCGACCGATGGGATTCAGCGCACGGAAACGGAGGAAAACTGCGTACATTCACCTGTCATGACGGGGGTTCGTCCGTATGATCCGGCATGACCTGGAGAACTCAGAAGCGATTGACCCTGACGGTGCCGCTGCTGCTCGTGTTGTGGATGACGCTCACCACGGGCTGCGCCGCGCCGATTTTACTCGCAACGGCGGGGGCCTCTGCCGCCCGGGCGGGAACCTCGGCGTATGCCAACGGTGAACTGCGGGCCGCGCGACTCACGACGATGGACGAAACGTGGGAGGCGATCCACGAGCTTTGTGAAGAGCTGCAGATCGAAATCGAAACCGTTCAGAAACAACCGCGGAGTTGGTACCTCATGGCGCGCGAGCCGGGCGGGCCGGAGATTCGCTTTCGGATCGTTCGCCGCAGCGAAGTCATGACGCAGATCCGCATCCGGATCGGGTTCATCGGCGACGCCGCGACCTCGCGTCTCGTGCTCGAACGACTGGACGCCAAGCTCATGCCGTACGCAACGCATCGGCTGGAAGAACTGCGGCATCAGCGACCGCAAAGCGTTGAGGTGGAAGGCCCTGACTTTGAACCAATCATGGCCCCACCGGAAGAAGTAACGCCGTAAGCGAGATGCGCGCGATCGATCGATCGCTCACACGCCGGACTTGCCTTCGGCAAGGGCAAGGCCAGGGTCGGTGCGTTTTTTCATCACCAGTCGTTGGATGCCGAGCATGACGATCGCCCCGGCCACGGCAACGCACCCGCTCACCCACTGCCCGACGGTGAGCACTTCCGCAAAGAGGATGTACGACCCGACGGCCACGCCGAACGGTTGCAACTGCAGCACGCCGGCGGAGACGGCCACACCGAGTCGGGCAATGCTGAGGTAGTAGAAGACGTGCCCGAGCGCGATCCCGATGACCGCGGAGATCAGCAGCCACATGATCTGCTTGCCGGGCATCTCCAGCACCGTCAAGCCGCCCTGTTCGCCGAGGACAAGCATCAGCACGATCATGGCGAGCGCGGTGTACTGGCTGATCGCCGCGAACGCGATGACCGAGTTGAAGCGGTGCATGTATCGGCGGACCGCGAGGCCGTACATGGCAAAGAGCAGCCCGCTGGCGATGGCGAGCGCAACGCCGGCGATGTGGGTGAACTCGATCCGATCATCGCCGAACAGAATCGCCCCGCTGGTGCCGAGCAAAACCACGAGCATGCCGATGAGGTAACCCGGCGCTCGAATCACCGGCCGCTCGGACGGAAACAAAAGGAACGCGCCGAGCGCGGCAAAGAGAATCTGGCTGCGCAGGCCGAAGGTCAGCAGGCCGGGGTCGATCTTGTAGTGCGCCCAGGTGAAGCAGACCTGCCCCATCGAATTGACGATCGACGGCACGATCGCCGCGCGCCACAGCCCGGCGGGCAGGCGGCGTCGCTGCGCGACGATGATGAGCAGCGGCGCCCAGATCAGCGCGCTGAAGCCGTATCGCCAGCCATTGCTTGTCCACGCATCGATCAAGTGCGAGAAGTGCTTGAGAAACAGCGGAATGCTCGACCAGCCGACCAGCGTGATGATCACGGTGAGAACGCCGAACCAGTGTGAACCGGCAGCACGGGATTCAGGCGATTCGGAGGGTGAGGCGGACGAGGGCATGGGCTGCGGATCATAGCGGAACCGCACCGCCGCAACGGCAGAAAGAAAGCCGGCCGCGGATTCGCATCCGCAGCCGGCAGGGAGAACATCAAATCGAAACGTTCAGAACGTGATCATTGAGGCAACGCGCGAACGGCCTCAACAAGATCATCCGCGGTCATGCCTTCGGGCACGAAGTCCCGCACGGCAACCCGCATCGCGCGACGACGCTCAGCGCCGGTGAGCCCCAAAGCGCCCATCTCACGATCCAACTGACGCAGATCGGTGAGCAGGATCAGGGCGTCTTCATCGCCCGTCTCCATCAGGTGCTGGGTGAACTGCGCGCCGGACGGCTGATCGGCCTGGGCGGCGAAGGGCTGCCAGGACTCACCGAGCGTGCTGCGAATCTGGTCGCTGCGGTCCGCTGCCGCGGGATCGTCGGCCGCCGCACCAAACCGGATGCCTTCGTAGGTCGCCAGAGTCTGATCGACCACGCGGCGGTCGACGCGTTCGACGTTCACCTGCGCACCGGCGATCGTTTCGGCCAGAACCGCGGTGCTTGGCGCATCGAGGTAGAGACCACGGCCTTGCGTGAAGTCCTGCAATTCGGCCTGAGTCAGCACGCGACCCTGAACGCCGATCTCGAGCAGTCGATCCAGATCCACCGGGCCGAGCGTAACGGCGGTATTCACATCGCCTTCATCCGCTTCTTCGACGAGTTCCGCGAGCGCCTCGGCGAGATCGGTGATGGCGGTTCCGGAAGCGGCGAGATCGAAGAATGTCGGGTTGCCGGCGAGGAGACTGGCGGTCGTGACTTCTTCTGTACGGCGAAGCTGAAGGAAGTTGCTCAGCGTGCCGTTGCCGTCCAGGCCTGAATTGGGGCTGGAGAAGACCGCTACGCCGTCACCGAGCAGGACGGGAACGACGCTGAAGAAGAACTGCCCGCCGGAGACGAAGTCCAGCCCGAAGTCCGTGGTGGTCGTGCCGTCCGCATTGAGAACGGTCGAGGGTTCACGGGTCATCAGCAGAATGCTGTTGGCATTAACGGTCATGTCACCGAGCGAGCTCATGTCGCCGAGGGTGGCGGTGTCCGCGTTGATTTCAATGGAGCCGGCGCCGGACATCTTCTGGTTCTGCCCCATTGAGAAGTTGCCCGCAAGGGAGTTGAAGACGATGTCGCCGTTGGCGCCGATGGTGGCGACCGCGGGCACGCCGACGGTCGTGATCGACTCGTTGAGCAGAATGTCACCGACGGTCTGAACGAGTTCCGAGCTGAAGACGATGGTGCCGCCGCTGGTCAGCTCAAGCGAGCCGAGCGGGTTGAGCTCGCCGATGTTCTCGCCCACGGCGATGTTACCGTTGAGAGCGACGACACTCAGCGCGAAGGCGCTGCCGGCCTCGCTGTTGATCGTGCGCGTGAGGTTGATGCCGCTGGAGCCATGATCGGTCAGCGTGACGTCGGTCAGCAGCACGATGTCATGCCCGATGTTCATGCCGCCGTTGGTATCGATGTTGGTCCCGATGAACGCGTTGCCGCTGCCGGCGGTGTTCATCGTCATGATGTTGTTCACGCTGTCGAGGAATCGAACGTTCGCAGCGTTGACGGTCAAATCCTGCATGCCGCCTTCGATGGTGGATGCGAAGTTGACGTCCTGGCCGGCGTTGAAAGTTCCGGCGGAAATCAACGTGACGGCATCGTCGTAGTTCTGATCGCCGATCGTGTTGATGGACGAACTGTTGACCTCGGTCTGCCCGCCGCCGGTGACGGTGAGCGAGGCGAGCGCGTTCCCTGCACCTTCGCCAACGGCTCCGTCGAAACGGGTGGTGCCGCTGGTGTCGACCACGAGATCATGAGGGCCGACGATGGTGTTGAAGGTCATATCGCCGCCCAGTTCACTGAGCAGCAGAGCGTTGGAAGCGAGGGTGAGCGTGCCGCCGGCAGGATCGAAGCCGTAGCGCTGGCCGTCGCGGGTCCGAATGAGATCGGTCGAGACGAGCGCGTCACGGGAGACTTCGAGCATCTGCAGCGAGTTGGTGCCGCCGACCTGATCGTAGAACTCCGCATTACCATCAATCAGCAGCGCGAACCGATCGGTCACGCCGGGCAGGGCAAAGGAGTCAAGCGTCATTTCAAAGATGGCCGACGCATTGGTGTCCTGCACGAGCATGGTCGCATCGCGGAGCAGCCAGACCGCATCGCCGTAGCGCTGCTCGCCAACGGTGCGAATCAAGTCGGTATCGACGTGGACAATCCCACCGCCGGTGGTGGTGAGCGAAGCGAGGGCATCAGTATCCCCGACCCGGTCGAAGAATTGCGTCAGGCCGGCGGTGTCCACAAGCAGGGCGTGATTGCCGTCAATCGTGCCGAGGAAGAACATCGATCCGCCGAGCTGGCTCTGAAGCATCGCATCGCGTTCCAGTGTGACTGCACCGGCGTAGACCTGCTGGTTGCGGGTCCGGATGTGGTCCGCGTTGATCAGCGAAGTACCGTTCACATTGAGCGAGGCGAGGGACTTGTTCATGCCGACGTTCGCGTGGAATTCGGTGTTGCTGAAGATTTCCAGATTGTGGAACGTCGCGGGTCCCGCGGCAAAGCCGGTGTTGAGGATGTCGCCGAACGAGACGATTCCGTTGACATCGTTCGTGGTCAGTTTCGCATCGGCAAGCAGCCAGACCGCGCCGTTGTAAATCTGATTCTGATCGGTGAAGACCTCGTTGCCAAGGAGGAATGTCTGACCATTCACGGTCAGTGCACCGAGCCGCTGCAGGTTGCCGACGTTCCCGAAGAACGTCACATCACCGTTGATCGTCAGGTCTTTGAACGCAAGCGGTCCGGCGAGCGGGCCGGTGTTGACGGTCGAGCCGAAAGCGATCTCGCTACCGGTGAGGATGGAATCATCGTTGACCCGGACCGCGCCGGCGTACTGCTGCGTGCCGACGGTGGTGACGTTGCCGAGCAGGTCGGTTTCACCGCCGACGGTCAGGGCCTGCAGCGAGGTCAAGCTACCGAGATCATCCATGAACATGGCGTCGCCGGTCAGCGTGAGCTCAAAGCGGTCCGCAGGGTTGACAAAGTTGCCTGAGTCGATCGTGCTGGAGAAGATTGACTCTTCCGCATCGATCGTCACATCGGAGCCGAGACGGACATCGCCATCGGCCAGGAAGGACTTGGCCGCGATCCCGTCACCCTTCAGGTGCACCGCGGCGAGGGAGTAAATATCACCCGCGCCGAGACGGATCGTTCCGTTCGGTGCGTTGAGGGTGCCGGTATTGGAAACGCCGAAATTGCCCGGGTTGGCCGCGGGCGTCGCGCTGTTGGTGAAGGTCACGAAGTAGCCGTTGTTCGGCTGGAGCGTAACGCTACCGTCGGCTGCGGTCATGGCGATCACGCCGCCGCTGCCCACATTGATGCTGCCGTGATTGGCGACGTTCAGCCCGACAAGGTTGGCGACATCCTGCGCCATGATCTGGCCGTGGTTCACGACGGAACCGGTCAGATTGGTGAACGTCAGCTCGGAGGCGTTGTTGTTGAAGAAGTCGATGAAGTTCTGGTTGTCGATGTCACCGCCGACGGCGTGGAAGCCGTTGGCGTTGATGGCCGCATTGTTGCCGAACACAATCCCGGCGGGGTTGACGAACATGACATGCCCCGGGGCGGCGATCGAGCCATTGATGCTGGTCGGCTGTCCGTTGTTGATTCGGTTGAGGATGGCAGAATCATTACCCGGCTGAATAAAGAACACCTGTTGTCCGGACGAGAGGTTGAAGCTGCTGTAGTTGACAATCGCAGAATTCGTGCTTTGCGTGATCTGGAAAATGTTCCCGTTCTGGGTGATGATCACGTTGCCGTGCTGCACGTTCGCGTTCTGCGGGCCGGCGACGGCGGTGCTCCAGAGCAGAGCGGAGGCGAGGCCCGCGCAGGGCACGCAACCGAGTTTGGTCATACGAGACAACGTACGCTTGAGGCGCTTCTTCTTCATTGGTGTTCTTCCCGTTTTCAGGAGTTGGATCTCATTCTTCTCTCACCAAAGGGTAATCCACACACAAGCTCCTGAGAAATAGAATGTTGGAAAAAAATCAGAAGACCAGGGTGGCGGCGAAATGCAGACGGTTTGAACCCGAACGAACGCGATCTTCTACCGATTTTAACGCGTGTCCCCAGTCCAGGCGGAGGTTCAGATTCCGCTTGTACTGGAATTCTAGTCCGATACCTGCGCCGACGAGAGTGTCATTCTGCTCGAAGGCCTGGCGATCCGTGTTCAGAACCCGCGCGACATCCACGAAACCGCGCAGGATGAGGTCCCAGTCGGTCTGGCCGTAGGTGTACTGCGGCGCCCAGCGGAAGGGCTGACCGAACAACTCACCCGGCTCCAATTCGGGTCCGAAAATCCGCGGCAGATGGAAGCGGTACTCGCCGGTTCCGATCAGGACGGTGTCACCAGCCGTCACGGATTCCGGATAACCACGCACGGTGTACATGCCGCCCGCAACCATCTCCTCCTGGGGAATCAGCCGGTTATTGAACGCATACTGACCGCGGAACCCCAGCGCGAGTTCGTGCGCCAGCGTCGAGGATTCCGGCGAACTCACATCCTCCCACGCGGCACGGTTGACGATCGGCTCAAGATAGAATGTCTTGAGCAGGTCCCATCGGAAGACCACCCATTCCCGGTCCGGATCGAGCCGGCCGAGCCGTTCGATTTCGTCCTGATCGACATTGGTCGCGCCGGGGATGTTCCACTCGAAGATCCCGGAGAAACGGAACGTCGACTCGTTGGTGATCTTCTCGGAACGCAACCCGGCGTAGGGAATCAGGAAGTCCTGCTGGCCTCGGTTGAACGTAAAGCCGGTGAAGAAGTTTTCCACCTTGACATTGCTGTAACGCAGGCCGGCGACGAGATCGAGGAAGTACTGCTCTTGCTGGAAGAAGTTCCAGATGATTTCGCCACCGACGCCCCAGTTCCGCCCGGTGAACTCAAGCTGGGGAAAGCCGACATCGGACGCGGTGAACTCGCCGTAATTGCCCATGATCTTCCACCGCAGTCGATCGCTGCCGAAGAGCGGCGCCTCGTACGAAGCGTTGATCGTGTGGACATCTTCGAAGCCGGCGGTCAGGTAATCGACGGCAAGAATGTCATCGTTGTTGGTCAGTTGCGTGTGGTACAGGCCGAAGCGCTGCTGCCAGCGGTTGGTCTGCGGCGTGCCGGTGTTGGCGACCTGCGCGTAGAGCAACAGCGGCCGTGACTCGGTGACGATGTAGTCGAGCGAATAGGTCAGCTCAGTTTCCGCGGGCGCGATGCCGATATCCACGCGGCGTCCCGGATGCCGGGACAGCCGATAGACGTAGTCGTCGAGCGTCTGCCGCTGAAGCAGATCCTGACCTTCGGTCATGGGCTGAATCGGCGAGCGCTCGCGGATGCGGTCGTGCTTCGGATGGTTGACCCGTTCCGGGCCGTCGGGAAGGCGGTCGCCGGAGGCGAGGGTGCGCATTTCGGTCACGACGCCGGTCACGATGACGAGATCCACCGCGGTCGGCTCGCGCAGCGCATCTTCGAGCGCCTGCTGGTCGGGAGTAACGAAGATGCCGATGTACCCGCGATCAGTCAGATAGTCGCGGGTCTGCTGAAGGACTTCCTGCACCGCCGCGGCGGAGAGGCGCAGCGGACCGCGGTCGGCGATCTCCGCGAGCGACATGCGCACGGGTTCACGTCCGGGTCGCCAGACGACGTAGCCGAATGCTTCCGTCTCGATCAGATCGACGGTCACGGCCCGCTTGATCTCATCCAGGTTCGGCTGACCCTGCACATCGGGGAAGGCGTACTCCAGCCGAAACTCTGAAATCTCATGCGTCGGACCGGTGTACTCAATCTTCATCCCGAGCCGGGTTTCATTTCGCGGCCTCTGGTCCCGGCCGGTCAGCGGATCAACAAAGTTCGGATCGGTCGCCACGAAGACGTTGAGCCCGCGCGGCGGAGCCGAAAAGTAGTCTGCGACCTCACGCGCAATGCGCCGAAGCCCCGAGGCGGAGATCACGGCCGACTCGTCCGTCACGAGTTCATTGAGACTCATCGCCTGTCCCGGATGATCATCCGTCGGCGCGGTGTACACGCCGTCGACCTGCGCCAGCTCAACCCGAACGTTTTCGCGTAGATCTTCGTTCGAGGGTAGCGCGCCGAGTTCGTGGACGTAGCGGAAGGTGATCTCCGTGAACTCGTAGGTACGCTCCGACGAGGCGGATTGCGCTGCGCTCGCGGGACCGACAAAGACCGCCGAGAGGCAGGCGATCAGAACCATCACCGGCAGCAGCGACAGACCACTTTGCCGACTCATGTGTCTGACTTTCAACATGCTCATCACTCATGCTCCTGATTCTGAGCTGCACATTCGGATTTCAGATCCTGATGCATCCACACCGGGGGGGAAGCATCGTTTGTTTCGCGATGATCGTGAGGAGACGAAGACTGCACCACCCACTTGATCATCCGTTCCGAGACCGGGCCAATCTAACCCATCGTCGCCATACGTTTTATAGGAACAGCAAACCCAGCAAATTCTCGTTGGCGAATCATATCAGGAATTGCCCGGTTGACACGAGACTCACCAGTCGAGCACGGTCGCAAAGATCAAGGGCGCCACGATGGTGGCGTCCGACTCGATCATGAATCGGGGCGTGGTCGCGTGCAGCTTGCCCCAGGTGATCTTCTCATTCGGCACCGCGCCGGAGTAGGACCCATAACTCGTCGTGCATTCGCTGATCTGGCAGAAATACCCCCAGAGCGGGACATTCTCCCGGCCGAGGTCCTGGTGCAGCATCGGCACGACGCAGATCGGGAAGTCGCCGGCGATTCCGCCCCCGATCTGAAAGAAACCGATCGGGCCGACCTCCCGGCTGAAGGACGCCCCCGCTTCTTCGCTGATGCGGGTGTACCACTCGGCCAACTCGGCCATGTACTCGATTCCGCTCCGGACCGTGTGAACGTTCCGGATGGTCTTCTCAATGCAGTGGGCCGCGAAAATATTACCCAACGTTGAGTCCTCCCATCCGGGCACAAAGATCGGCAGGTTCTTCTCCGCGGCGGCAAGCATCCATGAATCCTTCGGGTCGATCTCGTAGTGCTGCTCCAATGCGCCGCTGCGCAATACCCGGTACAGGAACTCGTGCGGGAAGAAGCGCTCGCCGGCCTGATCGGCGCGAGTCCACTCATCGAGAATGGCTTTCTCGATGCGGCGGATGGCCTCCTCCTCCGGAATACACGTGTCGGTCACACGGTTCAGATGTCGATCGTGCAGGTCCTGTTCTTCTGCGGCGGAGAGTTCACGCCAGTTGGGAATGCGCACGTAGTGGGAGTGAGCCACCAGATTGAAGACATCCTCCTCGAGGTTCGCGCCGGTGCAGCAGATGGCGTGAACCTTGTCCTGCCGAATCATCTCGGCCAGAGACAGCCCGAGTTCCGCCGTGCTCATCGCCCCGGCCATGGTGAGGAACATCCGGCCGCCCTGGTCCAGATGATCGCGATACGCCTGCGCGGCATCCATCACCGTCGCGGCGTTGTAATGTCGATAATGCTTCTTCAGAAATTCGCTGATCGTTGCCATGGACGCGAAAGGTACGGCAGCAGCGTGAGAGCGACAAGCGGGCTGGACGAAATCCGTGTCGGCCGTGCGTCAGCCGCGCCCGGTCACTTCAGTCACGAACACGGTAATGCTGAAGATATCGCTGACCCAATTGGGCGGGCGTCAGGCCGAAGTATCGTTTCAGCGCAGCATCCCAGTCCTCGCCCTGCTTCACCGCCTGCACCCAGAGCGGAAAGCCGTTGGGCTGCTGCGTCGCCATGTACTCCACCAGCAGCGCGCCGAGCGGCGCGATGATCGGTTGCGCGGCGTCCCAGCGTTCATCCCCGTAGCCGACCCTGAAGATCGGCGGCAGCGGCGCATCACCTCGGATGAGATCGTACGCCATCCGGCGCCGCTCTTTCATCAGCCAGGACGCCTCGCCGACGACCTCGTGCGTGAGCCATTCCGCCAACCCTTCGTTGGCCCAGGCCGGCAGGCGGCGGGGCGATTCGTGCCGGTGCATCAGCCCGAAGACGAAGTGCCGCAACAGTTCCAGTTCGGATCGCCGCCGATCCCCCTCGCGATGACTGAGCAGAAAGACCTTCGGTCCGACCGGGAGCATGATCGCCAGATCCGTCGGACGCGCGAGATAGCCGAACGCCTCGGCCTGCACGCGCTCGTAGACCTCTTGCTCGGAGAAGATCATGACGACGGCTTTGCCCCAGAACAGACTTCGCAACGGGTTGCGCCTCATCGTCACGGCGAACCGGTGCGCCACCTGATCAAGCTGCTTGGAGATCTGAATGGCTTCGTATCGCTCGAGGTCGGTGTAGAGCAGAACCTGGCTGGTTTCGATGGGCTCGATCGATCGTCCAACGTCCTGCAGAATACGCTTGGCATCATTTCGCATGACCGATCGCGCATCGCGCTGCTCGACGGCGGTCATCTCCGGCCAGGGTGCGGCCGGCCATGGCCGCGCTTCCGGCGGCCTCGTTTCCAACCGTGCCGCCTCTTCTGCGGCACGTTGTTCCCGGCGGCGGAGCGACTCGGCCTCAACATCAGCGCGGATCGCATCAATCTTCGCGACGACTTCCGGATCAAGCTGCCGGGCCCGTTGGAACGCCTGCTCAGCGAAGTGCTGAGCATCCGGCTGGTCGATGGCGACGAAGGAGAGGATCTGACCGAGTTGGAGCCAGTCCTCGGCGCGGGATCGATCCAGAACCTGCCGCCCGACCCGCCAGACTTCACGCGCTGGCATGTCTTCCCAGGCGAAGCGGCCATGATCGATCTCGATCGATTGGGGATCCCACCCCCGAAACCGGCCCCGAATGGTCGCGCCATCGCGCAATCGGAAGTGCACCATGACTTTCGATTGTTCCTGCAGCGTTTCGGGAACATCGTCGGAGGTGACATCATCCACCGGCATCGATATCATCGCCGCGGGTACGAGAACCAGCAGTGCCGGATATGCCAAGATGGCACGGACAAATCGGGTCATGACTGAAACGACATGCTTTCGATGGGCGAAGCCGGGGGATTTTATCATCCTCGGCCGAATCATCGCCGAATAATGGAACGGATCTTGCGTCTCTACTCTGGCCGATTCTCCGGTAGAGTCCACTCGCCACGGCCGATAGAGTCACTGGACCGGCCCGCGCAGTCTGCCGGGTCGCAAACGACGAAGGAGTGTCCCCATGTTTGAACGACTAACCGATCGAGCCCGCAAAGTGATGGCGCTGGCCAACCAGGAAGCCCAGCGCTTCAATCACGAGTACATCGGGACGGAGCACATCCTTCTCGGCCTCGTCAAGGAAGGGTCCGGCGTCGGCGCCAACGTGCTGAAGAACCTCGGCATCGACCTGCGCAAGGTCCGTCTCGAAGTCGAAAAGCTCGTCAAGAGCGGCCCGGACATGGTCACCATGGGCAAACTGCCCCAGACCCCCCGCGCCAAGAAGGTCATCGAATACGCCATCGAAGAGGCCCGCAACCTCAACCACAATTACGTCGGGACCGAACACCTGCTGCTCGGCCTGCTCCGTGAGCACGACGGTGTGGCGGCTCAGGTCCTCATGAACCTCGGCCTCAAGCTCGAAGAAGTCCGCGAGGAGGTCCTGAACCTGCTCGGCGCGGGCGTCGAGAGCGAAGAGAGCAACGAACCGATGGACCCCGCCGGCGGTTCCGAACCCGGCAGCGGCGGTCAGCGTCGCGGCAAGAGCAAGACCCCGGCCCTCGACAGCTTCGGTCGCGATCTCACCGAACTCGCGCGCAGCAACGAACTGGATCCCGTGATCGGCCGCGCAAACGAAATCGAGCGACTGATCCAGATCCTCTGCCGCCGCACGAAGAACAACCCCGTCCTGCTGGGCGAAGCGGGTGTGGGCAAGACCGCCATCGTGGAAGGGCTGGCCCAGAAGATCATCAACAAGGAAGTCCCGGATCTGCTCCAGGATCGTCGCCTCGTCGTCCTCGACCTGGCGATGATGGTGGCGGGCACGAAGTACCGCGGCCAGTTCGAAGAGCGCATCAAGGCGGTCATGAACGAAGTCCGCCGCGCCAAGAACGTGATCCTGTTCATCGACGAGTTGCACACGCTGGTCGGTGCCGGCGGCGCGGAAGGCGCGATCGACGCGTCCAACGTGCTCAAGCCCGCACTGTCCCGCGGCGAGATTCAGTGCATCGGCGCGACGACTTTCGATGAGTACCGCAAGTACATCGAGAAAGACAACGCGCTCGAACGACGCTTCCAGTCAATCGCGGTCGAACCGCCCAACGCCGAGCAGACCGTTGAAATTCTCAAGGGTCTCTCCGAGCGGTACGCCAAGCACCACCGCGTGCAGATCACGCCCGAGGCGATTCGCGCGGCGGTCGAGTTGTCCGGCCGGTACATCCCGGGTCGCGTGCAGCCGGACAAGTCCATCGACGTGATCGACGAAGCCGGTGCCCGTGTACGGCTGAAGAGCATGACCAAGCCGCCGGACCTTGCCGACATCGAAGAGCAGATCGAACTGCTCTCGATCGAGAAGGACGAAGCGGTCAAGAACGCCGACTACGAGAAAGCCGCCGAACTCCGCGACAAGGCGGAAAAGCTCCGCACGGAGAAGGACAAGCTCCAGCAGGAGTGGCGCAAGAAGATGAACGAAGTCGACGGCATCGTCGACGAGGAAGTCATTGCGGAAGTCGTCAGCAAGATGACCGGCGTGCCGCTGACCCGCCTCGAGAAGGAAGAGTCCGAACGGCTCCTGCAGCTCGAAAAGGAACTGCACAAGACGGTCGTCAGCCAGGAAGAGGCGGTCAAGAGCGTCGCCCGCGCGATCCGCAAGGCCCGCTCCGGACTCAAGGACCCGATGCGCCCCATGGGCAGTTTCATCTTCGTCGGCCCGTCCGGCGTCGGGAAAACCCTGCTCGCCAAGGCATTGGCGGAGTTTATGTTCGGCGACCCGGATGCGCTGATCTACCTCGACATGTCCGAGTACATGGAGAAGCACAACGTCAGTCGTCTCATCGGCGCGCCTCCCGGCTACGTCGGCTACGAAGAAGGCGGCCAGCTCACCGAGCGCATCCGCCGGCGTCCCTATTCCGTCGTCCTGCTCGATGAAGTCGAAAAGGCGCACCCCGACGTCTTCAACATGCTGCTCCAGATCATGGAAGAAGGCCGGCTGACCGATTCCTTCGGCCGCAACGTCGACTTCAAGAACGTCGTCCTGATCATGACGTCCAACATCGGCGCGGACCTCATCAAGGGCGGTCAGTCCTTCGGCTTCGGCAAGCGCGATGTCGTTCAGGACTACGATCGGATCAAGACGTCACTGATGGGTGAAGTCGAAAAGTTCTTCCGTCCCGAGTTCATCAACCGACTCGACGACATCATCGTCTTCCGTCCGCTCATCAAGGACGATCTGTACCAGATCATCGACATCGAACTGGACAAGGTTCGCAAACGTCTCCGCGCGAAGGAGATGGAGATGGAACTGGACCAGGTGGCGAAGGATTTTCTCATCGACAAGGGGTATAACCCCGACTTCGGCGCCCGGCCGCTCCGCCGCGCGATCTCGCAGTACATCGAGGATCCGCTGGCCGAGTCGCTGCTGGGCGGTGAGTACCACGCGAACGAGAAGATCATCGTCACCCGCAAGGACGAAGAAGAACATCTTTTCTTCACCTCCGAGCCCATGCCGAAGAGCTCCGACGATGATGAGTCCGACAACGGCGGCGGCGATGACAAAAACGGCGGCGATGGTGACAACGGGTCACCCAAGTCATCGAAGAAAACCGCCAAGTCGGCGTAAACCACTCACGTGCATCACATCACCTGTCCCAAACGCGGCGAGCCGATTGGCTCGCCGCGTTTTC
>RECV01000215.1 GCA_007693845.1 Phycisphaerales bacterium | reverse complement strand
ATTCCCGGGCTTGCCGGCAGTGAGAACGGCGTGGTGATCTTCAAGATCCTGCGCAACGCCGGCCCCGCGCCGGATCGCGGCAAGGTCTGCATCGTCGGCCGAAACCCCGATGCACTGTGGTTCGATGACTATGAAGACCGCGTGCTGTTCGACGAAGCAGGACTGTTCGACTACAGCCGGGTCAAGAAGCCCGGTGCCGCACCGGTTAGTTCGAGCGCGCAGCAGTGATCGACAAGACCAGGGCGAATGTGACAGAAGCGGTCAGAGAGGTCTTTGACGGCGCGACCGTCATGATCGGCGGGTTCGGCGAGGCGGGAAGCCCGATCGAACTCATCCACGCGCTCATCGATCAGGGCGCGAGAGACCTGACGGTCATCAGCAACAACTGCGGCAGCGGCGAGGTCGGCCTCGCCGCGCTGCTCAAGGCCGGCCGCGTGTCGAAGATGATCTGCTCATTCCCGCGTACGGCGAACTCGACGGTGTTTCCGGATCTCTACCGCAGTGGCAGGACCAAACTCGAACTCGTACCGCAGGGCACGCTCGCCGAGCGCATCCGAGCCGGCGGCGCGGGCATTCCCGCGTTTTATACACCCACGGCCGTCGGCACCCCGCTGGCCGATGGCAAGGAATCGCGGCGGTTTCACGATCGCGATTACCTCTTGGAGTACGGGCTGACGGCCGACTTTACGCTCATCAAGGCCAAACGCGCGGATACGCACGGTAACCTCGTCTACAACAAGACAGCGCGAAATTTCTCGCCGATCATGGCTATGGCGGGGCAGGTCACGATCGTGCAGACAGCGGAGCTCGTCTCGCCGGGCGAACTTGATCCCGAGACGATCATCACGCCGGAGATCTTCGTGGATCACGTGACGCACGTGCCAAACCCCGCGCACGAATCGGAACTGGTGGCAGCGGGAGCGACCTACCCATGACCGGAACGGAAAACAGCATCGGCTGGTCCCGTGAGGAGATGGCCGGACGCGTGGCCCAGGACATCCCTGACGGCTCGTACGTCAATCTCGGCATCGGTATTCCGGAACTCGTCGCGCGCTTCGTGCCCGAAGGACGTGAACTCATTTACCACACCGAGAACGGCCTGCTCGGCATGGGGCCGTCGCCGGAGCCGGGCGAGGGCGATCCGGAATTGATCAACGCCGGCAAACGACAGGTGACCGCGAAGCCGGGCGCCTCGTACTTTCACCAGTCCGACAGCTTCGCGATGATCCGCGGCGGGCATCTTGACCTGTGCGTGCTCGGCGCGCTGCAGGTTTCCCAAAATGGCGATCTGGCGAACTGGTCGCTCGGCGGGCCGGATGATATCCCCGCGGTGGGCGGCGCGATGGACCTCGTCGCCGGCGTGAAATCGATTTTTGTCATCACGCAGCATTGCACGAAGGACGGCGCGCCGAAGCTGGTTGAATCGTGCACCTATCCGCTGACGGGCCTGCGTGTCGTCGACCGGGTCTACACCGACCTTGCGGTCATCGCGGTGACGCCCGAGGGTTTCCAACTCGTTGAACTCGCGCCGGGCGTCGACTTTGACACGGTTCAGGAGCGCACCGGCGCGCGACTCCTCCCCATTGCGGAGCCCACCTCCAATGTCTGAGACGACCAGCGCGTCCGCGACCCCCGCCCCAGCCGCGACGAGCAAGAGCGCGGAGCTCTACACCCGCGCGCTCAAAGTGCTGCCGGGTGGCGTGAGCCGCAATACCGTGTTGCGCGATCCCCATCCGACCTACGCGGACTTCGCGCGCGGCTGCCGCGTGACCGATCTGGACGGCGTGGAGCGCATCGACTTTGCCAACAACATGGCTTCGCTCATCCACGGCCACGCCTGTCCGGAGATCATCGAAGCCGTTAGCACGCAGCTCGCGCGCGGCACGGCGTTCACCCTGGCGACCGAAATCGAAGTTCGGTTTGCCGAACACCTCTGCGCGCGATCGCCTTCATTTGAAAGACTTCGCTTCGTGAACTCCGGCACCGAAGCGATCATGGTCGCGCTCAAAGCGGCGCGCGCCTACACGAACCGGACGAAAATCGCCAAGGTTGAAGGCGCCTACCACGGCGTGTACGACTACGCAGAAATCAGCCAGGCGCCCGACCCTTCCAATTGGGGCGACGTGAATCACCCCAACAGCGTGCCGCTCGTGCTCGGCACGCCGGAATCGACGCTTCAAGACGTCGTGGTCATTCCGTTCAATGACCCCGAGCGCGCGATCGCCATTCTGGATCAACACGCCGATGAACTCGCCTGCGTGCTGCTCGACCTCATGCCGCATCGGGCCGGTCTGAACCCGGCCGACACGGAGTTCGTCCGAGCGCTGCGCGACTGGACGACGCGCACGGGCGCGCTGCTCGTGCTGGATGAAGTGATCACCTTCCGCTCAGAATACGGCGGGCTTCAATCCCGTTACGACCTGACCCCCGACCTGACCGCCATGGGCAAGATGATCGGCGGCGGCTTCCCGATCGGCGCGGTCGCCGGCCGAAGTGATGTGCTGGATGTCATGAACCCGCGGCGAGAAGGCAAGCTGCTCTTTCCGCACTCCGGCACGTTCTCCGCCAACCCGATCTCAATCACCGCCGGCCTGGCCGCAATGGAAAACTTCGACGCCGAGGCGGTCGCGCGCCTCAACAAGTTCGCGGAGCGCGCCATGCAGGGGATCAACAACGCGATCCGAGAGACGGGCATCGCGGCGTGCGTGACCGGCACGGGATCGATGTTCCGCGTGCACATGAAAGCGCAGCCGCCGCGGAACTACCGTGAAGCGTACCTCAACGCCGAAGAGAAAAACCGCCTCGCGCATTTGCTCAACCACATCTTCGACAGCGGCTGCATGATCATCAACACCTGCACCGCCACGCTGTCCACGCCGATGACCGAATCCGAAGTGGATACGCTGATCGCCGCGCTTCGAACCGGCTTCGAACGCATTGCCGCGAACACCTGAAGCCGCGCCTGCTCACCGCCCCCGCTCAAAGCTCCGGCACCTCCC